>JAGOSP010000007.1:0-44161 GCA_018062205.1 Candidatus Moraniibacteriota bacterium
CCCGTTCGATGGCAACCTTGAGCTCGTCGCCGCGCACGATGACCAACTGGGCACCGTCCTTGTCGAGAAAGTCTGCTTGAGCGACTGCCGTTTTGGCGGCAGCTTCGGCGGCATCCGCGACGAAACGTACGATTTGCTTGTCTTGACCTGACGTGATTGGCTGAGCCATCATCGTCTCCTTTCAATGAACTTTTCCCTTGGGCGCCGGGAAATGAGGCGTTCGCAAGTTTTTACCTACGAATTATAATTATACACCTTTTTAGTCTTGGTGTCAATACAAAAAAGAGGCTCTAAAAAGCCTCAATTTGTGTTTTGTGGACCTGAGGAGAATCGAACTCCTGACTCAGCAATGCGAATGCTGCGTAATACCACTTTACTACAGGCCCTTCTGCCAACAATGCGTCTGTATCGCTCCGAACTCACGAAATCCAAAACACCAGAATTCTAGCACAGCTAGACGTCGAGTCAATCTGATGGATCAAAAACTCTCCTTTCTCTCAAAAAATTAATGTACTATGACCGACGTCCCTTCGGATGTCCAATCATAGACCGTTTTTGCAGCTCCGACACCCAAACGAACGCACCCATGCGACACGGGTCTCCCAAGATGATTTGCCCCTTCCTTGTAGCCATTTGGCCATTCGGGAAGCTCGTGAATACCGTATTTCCCATCTGGTGTAATCGCCATCCAAAATGGCATATAGAGCAAATAGCGTTTTGACCATGGACGCAGCGCCTTATTGTGAATGGTATATGTTCCCTTCGGAGTATCCATGCCCGGTAGACCCGACGAAATAAGAAAAGCATCCAGCAATTTCCCGTCTTCAAATATCGCCATTACCTGACTTTTCAAGTTGATATCAATATATTTCCCCGTCGCCATCAGAGGTCTCGTAAAACGCTTCGCCTCAGCCAGGCGAGTTTCCAAATCCGCACTCCATATTCCAGGCAGAGAAGGGAGAGTCGTAAATGTTGAGTGAAAGATTTCCGTCTTTTTTTCTTCTTTGTTCTCACGTGGACGGTATGCAACTGTCAACGTATAGGTGGTTCCGTCCTGAAGCGCTGTTTTAGGAAGCAAGCGAAACTCTGTCTTATCCGCGTTATTTTCAAACACCAAATCAACTGACGGTTCCAAGGTGAAATCAAGGAAAAAACGATTCACCGAAGACGAAAAACGTACTACCAAAGGATCTTCAATACCGACTACCACATCCATTGTTGTGTCGGCAGGAGAAACTGCTATCACTTCCGGCGGAACAAAATCCCGCCAACTTTCACTCTGCGTCAAAGATTGTCGGGCTGGTGTTTCCTTCTGAAGAATATGCCTGTCTTGCGACTGACGTGTTTGCCACGAAAGCAGCAAACTCAAGACAAGAGCAAAACAAAAGAGGAAGAGAAAAAATCGTCGCATGACAAATTGTATTATTTACTCAAGATAATCTCCTCTTTCTTCTACTGACCACTCAAGAACCGTGTCATTTTCACCAAAGAGGAATTTTGTCTGAAATTTTTTCCCTTCAAGCAGCAGGGGGAGCCAATAGATGTCATCTGGCCACATCGTTGTATATGGGATATCTTCATAACGAAACCAACAGGGCTTCATTTCTTCTGTTTCGGTGATTTCTCCAGAATACGTTGTGGAACAAAAAACATGGACTTCAAGAATCACCCCAGGGTTATCCAAAAACTCAAATTCGTGTTTCCCAACTCTTTCCAGGTTATACACTTTTATTCCGGATTCTTCCTCTGTTTCACGTTTCGCTGCTTCTTCGATACTTTCTTCTGGATTCAATTTTCCCCCGAAACCATTCCATCGGCCAGCTCCGAAACCGCGTTTTTTCAAACCGAGCAAAACTTTCCCTTCTTGAAGAAGAAAGCAAAGGGTAAAGAGTTTTTTCTTTATATTCACCATGTCTCTTCAAGAATAATTTTTCGATCAAAACCACCTCGTTCTTTACGCTTCTGTTTTTGGAGTGCAACTATATCCTCCAATGCCCATCCTTGTTCAGCAAGAAGCGCTGTTATCACTTCAAAAATATCTGACATTTCTTCTGGCGAACAAGCTTCGGTAAACTCCCGTACCTCTTCATCTAGTTTGGCAAGTAATCGCTCATGATATTCTTCATCAGTTGCTGTATGCCAGATAGCTCTCTCCCCTTTAGCCTCAATCCGTTCGATGATACGATCCCGAACTAGTTTATGATAGTGCATAAGTCAACAACAATATAAATCCTATTTTCTCTCCTCCAGTATACTTGAAATTAACATCTCGCCAAAGAATTTGTTTTTTGATATAATAGAAAAAAAGAAAAAAAACTTCTCTTATGCAAAATCGTCGAGCCACACGAAGGGATATTTTTGTTTTCGATTCTGGAAAAAATACCTATTTGGCAAGTAGTATTCCCGGAATGACCGAGACTGTTTTTTCTCTCCTTGTTTCACGAAATAGCGAGCATTCTCTCTTCAAAGAACATCACTCTGGTGCAAGCATTGAGCTCGCCGATAAGAAAAAAATCCCTCTCGATACCAGCTCTCTGTTCCGCACTAGCACCATACAGGAGCATACTTTTCTTACCTTTGTTCATCGAGCTGCAGACAAAAAGACCATCGAGCTTGTCGGAACCAGCGACCTCAAACACTGGAAATCCCATCAAACACTCGATCATTTTTCGCAACCACCTGTTTTTGTTGATTTACCAGTAGCAAAAAGGCGGCGGCGTATTGGGGCTTTCGTGAGTATTGGCCGCAAACATATCGGTGGCTTCATCGGAAATAAAGATTTTGCTGATTGGGAGGACCAAGGAACGATCCTTGAGGGACGGACGTCCTCTTTTGACGCCACACATCTTGAACCAATTGCAGTGACCGAGCTCCCTTCGGGCATTCTCCTTCTCTACTCAACAAAAAATAGCGAAAATCAACTCTCCATAGGGGCAGCTATCTTTGATCCAAACAATCTCACTCTCACGCGCTGGCGGGCACCCGCACCACTCTGGAAAGCACCTCATGACTGGTACGCTGAACCAGTTACTTTTCTTGGCGCAAGCTTTCATGGGAAATATGGCACTATTTTTCTCCAAAGATCGGGGCATACCGCGGAAAGCTTCCCGCTTCCCAAGCTTTGGGAAATGTATCACCTTCCCAAGCGGCTGGTTGCTGTCAGAACAAAAGACTTAAAACAAAAAGCAGAAAAAAAAGTTGTCACCGCTCTCCAACTTGTCCGTTTTCATTCCAATCCTATTATCGAGCCTAAAGAAACCAATGCCTGGGAAGCGATGGCAACATTCAACGCGGCAGCCGTTACCCTTGATGATCGAGTTCACCTGCTCTATCGAGCGCAAGGTCACGATGGACATTCTGTCCTCGGCTATGCCACAAGCACCGATGGTATTCACATCGATGAGCGGCTGGATTATCCAGTCTATGATCCCTCTCAGATAACCAAAACACCAAAAACTCAAGATCAAAAATTTATCCGTCATCCGTACATGTCTGGCGGCGGAACTGGTGGATGCGAAGATCCACGCCTGACTCGTATTGATGATACTCTCTATCTCACCTATACCGCATTTAACGGCATCCAGCCACCCGGAGTAGCGTTGACTTCTATTTCGATACAGGACTTTCTCGCCAAACGATTTGACCGATGGAAAAAACCACGTCTTATCTCACGCTTTGGACATATCCAAAAAAACTGGGTTATTTTTCCGGAGAAAATCGGTGGAAAAATTGCCATTCTTCATAATGTTTCCCCACGCATCATGATGGAGCTGGTAGATGAAATCGATGCACCAACACTTGTTATTGATAGCTGTCCGCCGCGCCAGGCTGATAATGCTCACCGATGGGATAATATCGTTCGTGGAGCCGGCGCGCCCCCCTTGCGTACTGAATACGGTTGGCTCGTGTTGTACCATGCCATGGATGCCAATGATCCAAACAAATACAAGGTCGGAGCAATGCTTCTTGACCTCCATAACCCAGAAGTCATTATCGCTCGTTCTCCAGCACCAGTACTTGAACCAGAAGAGCACTATGAAAATAATGGCTACAAATGGGGTGTTGTTTTCGTCTGTGGTGCTCTCATAAAAGATGGAACACTTTTTGTCTACTATGGAGCTTCTGACAAAACACTTGCTGTTGCCACTGCCTCTTTGCCGAGCTTCCTCAACGATCTCCTCGGAAACAGAACACCACAAATTAAAGCTGTAACCATACAAAGTTAGAAATTATGTCATTCTTTCACCGCTCCTACGAAAATCCGATTGTTGTCCCACAAAGCGATCTTGCTTGGCAAGCTGAAGGCGCATTCAACGGATCGGTTTGGCGAGAAAAAGGAAAGACTCATATCGTCTATCGTGCCCAATCACTCCCCTTGCTCCATGATGAGGGGCCATGGCTTTCCATGTCTTCTATTGGCTACTCACACAGTACTGATGGTATCCATTTTCAAAAACACACACCGCTTATTGTTCCCGAAGAGAAATGGGAGCGCTTCGGTTGTGAAGATCCTCGTATCACCAAAATCGATGATACCTATTTCATTTTTTACACAGCACTTTCGGTATTTCCTTTTTGTGCCGACGGAATTCGTGTGGGCGTTGCGCTTACCAAAGACTTGAAGCATATCGATGAGCGACATCCAGTCACGCCCTTCAATGCCAAAGCTATGGCACTTTTTCCCGAGAAAATCAACGGAAAATACTATGCACTTCTGACACCAGACACCGATATACCTCCCGCTAAAATTGCAATAGCCTCCTTCTCGAAGGTTGAGGATATCTGGAATCCAACCCGCTGGAAACGCTGGCATGATTCACTCGACAAACACACTCTCAAACTCTCTCGTCATGATGATGACCAGGTTGAATTTGGTGCTCCGCCTATCAAAACCAAAGAAGGTTGGCTTATTCTTTATTCTTATATCCGAAACTACCGAAGTGGAACGCCGCTCTTCACTGTTGAAGCAGCCCTTCTTGATCTCAAAAATCCTGCTCGCATCATTGGACGCACCACTGCCCCGCTTTTTGTTCCCGAAGAAGAGTATGAACTCTACGGCAAAGTACCTGACGTTGTTTTTCCCACTGGTGCAACTATCGATCGTGACACACTTATGTTTTACTATGGCGCAGCCGATACGACTACTTGTGTTGCTACAGCAAGTCTCTCAAAACTCCTCAAAGAACTCACAACACCCGCCAGCAAGCGCCCTCTTTTTCAGCGTTCCGAAAAAAATCCTGTACTCGAGCCAATTACCGAACATTCCTGGGAAGCCAAAGCTGTTTTTAATCCCGCGGTCATCGCACATGATGAAAAAATTCACCTTCTCTATCGTGCTACAGCTCCAGATGATACCTCCACGCTTGGGTATGCAACATTTTCTGATATAGATACGCTGGAGTCACGTTTGCCTGATCCCGTCTACACGCCACGCCTACCCTTCGAACAAAAATCCACCCCAGGGAACTCTGGCTGCGAAGATCCGCGCCTGACACTTCTCGATGGTACCGTCTACCTCTTCTATACTGCCGTTGATCCAGCTAAACCACCCCGAGTTGCTCTCTCAACCATCAGTGAAGATGATTTCTTTGCAAGACGTTTCAATCAGTTCTCTCTTCCGGTTCTCATCTCACCTCCCGGTATCGACGACAAGGACGCTTGTCTCTTTCCTGAAAAAATCAATGGGAAATACTATATCCTTCATCGCATCCAGCCTTCCATTGATATCAATGCAGTTTCTTCGCTTGATTTTAATGGAAGCACTCCATTCCTGGCACATCGACCGTTTCTTTTCCCGCGGCGTGGTATGTGGGATAGCAAAAAAATTGGCATCAATACTGTCCCCATCAAAACCCCTGCTGGTTGGCTGATTATTTATCATGGTGTATCCGATAGCGGTGTTTACAGCCTTGGTGCGTTTCTCCTTGATCTCAAAAATCCCGAAAAGCTTCTTGGTCGAAGTCGATACCCTCTCTTTACTCCAGATGAACCCTATGAACGCGTTGGAGTGGTTCCTAACGTCGTCTTTCCCTGCGGAGCCTGTGTCATCGGTCAAAAACTGGTCATTTACTACGGCGGAGCCGATCGCGTGATTGGGGTAGCCTCTCTGCGTCTCACTTCACTTATCGCTTCTCTTAAAGACTAAATCACGGCAAAAAAATACCGGCATGAGAGTTCATGTCGGAGTTATTGATATTGTCTTCTCATTGATGAGAACGATGAGTGAAATTCTTCTCGAGAGATCTCGGAAAAAAGGGGGTCGGCCAGGTGCAAGTCCCTGGCCGATTTGATACGCGCATGCTGGGCTGAGAAAAACCACTTACTGCCCTGCTGCCCCCCTCAGTTTACGCCAGATCCGCGCCCCACCACCCTGGACCAAGCGGATGTCGAGGAACAGGCGGCCGGACCAGCCCGCGATGCCGGTCGGCCGATGACTTTGTTGGCTTTCATGAGATTCTCCTGTGCCAAACAAAAAACAATCGTCTCCATAAGCGAAGACGAACCCTCATACGCGTATATTCTGCGAATGATCGCTGAATCCTGTTTCCTTTTCCTAAAGAAACGATGCTCGGCGACTACTCGCAGAACCATGAGAGTAATTTTCTCTCATTTTTTCAAAAAAACGCCTTTTTTAAAAAACCAAATCGGTCTGTTTTCTTTTTCATTCTGAGCCGTTGACCAGGATTGAACTGGTGACCTCGTCCTTACCAAGGACGTGCTCTACCAACTGAGCTACAACGGCCTTTACTTTCTTCTCTTTTCCTGTGGCGATACACTCTCTTCGTCATCGCTGTGGGTAGGGAGGGATTCGAACCCCCGTAGCCCGTAGGGCGTCAGATTTACAGTCTGATGCATTTGACCGCTCTGCTACCTACCCATTTTTGGTCATCTTCTTTTTCTCTCACTCACACTACAATGAATATTCTCTTTTCTTTCCCTGGAGCCAGGAGCGAGACTTGAACTCGCGACCCACGGTTTACAAAACCGTTGCTCTACCAACTGAGCTATCCTGGCAGATTCCCTCTTCTTTGTCGAGCCTACCGGGACAATACCCGAACAACCTCTTCATCATACCTGAAGAATGATTGTTGCTCAACCCCTCCTCTCTATTTTTGCGATAGGAGCCTTTCGAGTCTCCGTATCTTGATTTTCACCAACCGCTGCACAGGAGAAAGTTTCAAAACCTGCTTATAACACTCCTTCGCATCCTGTATGCTTCCTCTTTCCATATAAAAATCACCCAGAGACTCATACGCTGTATAATCTTTTGGATTCCTTGCAATGCGAGCGATGAGCTCCTCTTCTGCTGGGCGATCGAGTGTCTTTCGCTTTGGTTTTTCTGATTGTACCACTCGCTCAATCGGCGCTGGTTTTGCTGAAATAAAAACGGGAGTATCAACAATATCAGCCTCTTCTTTCTCTTCTTTTTGACGGCGGCGAAGTGGAACCGCGACATTAAAACTTGGTGATTCTTTTTCAGAAGGAAGAGTACCTTCGGGAATATATTCCAAACGAGCATTATCTTCCGACACATCAATCGACTGAGCATTCGTTGCACTCTTTTTGTCCCCTCCAAAATTTTTCTGATACGAATCATCCGATTGATTCTGATCGCCATCTTCTGAAAACGAAATTTTTTCTTGGGCTGCGATCTCTATTTCCTGCTGTCGTATATCAGATAATTTTCTCTTTTCCTTTACGGACTGCAAAAACACATGAATTCCATTGTACACACGAAGAGAAAGTAATTTAAACCGCTGTGCTAATTTTTCGACCACACGTAAAGAAAAGATTTTCACGCGAAGACGCAAAGCACTTTCCTGAGTATCGTTCATTGCATCAACCTGATCTGCCACTCCTGGATCAGCACCACGACGAGACAAATACCACACAATAAAAACGAAACAGGCGACAACAACTATCGGTGGAGCAATAAGATGCCACATGAGATCAAACAGAAACAGTTACAAAATAAATACTTTTTTAGAACAACCCCTAGATTTCATACCGGACAAAACCTCCAACCTGAATATTCTCACCTATCTTATGGATTTTTTCTGTAATCAAATCTCCTACGGTTTTCTCTTGGTCCTTCACAAAACTCTGAGAGATAAGGGCTGATTCTTCACGGAATTTTTTCTCTTTCCCGGCCAAAATCTTCGCGACGAGCTCCTCTGGCTTTCCTTCGGTTTTCAGTTGTTCTCGCCAAATTTCATGCTCATGAGCGACGACATCATCTCCGACTTCTTCAGGTTTAATACATGTTGGAGCAAGCGCTGCAATATGCATAGCCAAATCATGAGCAAGCGACTGAAATTCATCGTTTCGCGCGACAAAATCCGTCTCACAATACATCTTTAAGAGCACACCGACACGTCCATTTCCGTGCACATACGACACAACTGTTCCTTCGTGCGTTTCTCGTTCACCCTTTTTGAGAGCTTTATCCTGACCACGCTTCCGGAGAATATCGATTGCCTTGGCTTCGTCACCTTTTGCTTCGTCAAGTGCTTTTTTGACATCTACAATACCAGCACCAGTTCGTTCCCGTAAACCCTTAATAAGTTCAATTTGGCTCATATACATTCTTTTTTGATATTTTAACACTACAGACTACAGACAAAACAGCTGACTACTTTCCCCCTTTTGCCTGCAAGACTCCCTTCCCTATGGCGCCAAGGAGTACGCGGAGCGATGAAACAGCGTCATCATTCCCCGGAATAGGATAATCAACAAAAGATGGATCTGCATTTGAATCAACAATGCCGACAATCGGTACTTGCAGCTTGCGAGCTTCATGCAATACAATATCTGCTTCGCGCGTATCTGCAATCACAATCGCTCCTGGAATCATTTCCATGCGCTTGATCCCACCCATGCGTTTTTCAAGTCGTTCTACTTCTTCTGATTTCTTTGCTTGTTCAAATTTCGTGTACTTCTTAAACTCACCACGTGCCATTTTTTCTTCTGTTTCGTACAAATATTTCGCACGGCCCTTAATGTGGGAGAAATTCGTCAAAGTACCGCCAAGCCAACGATCGATAACGTATGGCATACCAATACGCTCAGCCAAAGACCGCACGGTGTCGTGTGTTTGCTTTTTAATACCAACAAACAATACTGGCTTGCCACTTTTCACAACATCCGCAAGGAACGAAGAAGCAGCACTTAATTTTGTGACCGTTTGTTCAAGATCAAGAATGTTAATATTCTTTCGAGTTGTAAAAATATACTCGTCCATTTTTGGATGACGACGCGACTTCAGGTGACCAAAATGTACCCCTGCCTTCAACAAGCCTTCGAGAGTGCTGTCGAGTGTATCAAAATCAAAATCAGCGAAATAAGCGACCTCATGAGCTGCTTTGCCCTGAGGAATTACTGCTGCTGATGCTGCGTCTACTCCTGCCGTTTCCGGCACGATAGCGGTTTCTGTCATATACATGTTTCCTTATTAATTACTTCCGTTTCTCTTTAAAAAACGACTGGCTAGCGCCCGACGCATTCTCTCTGGAATACGAATAATAAGCGAGGAATAAGCCTTGAGTCTCGAAAAACGTGCTGATATTACCGTTTATTTCACGGAAAAACATCGCTCGAAGTATAGCAAATCCGCGCCTCTTGTCAATTCTTCTTCCTTCTGCTAGGATGTTTGCACGCTCCTCTGAGCTCATGTTTTTTGTTACTCACCATACAATGATGCTATGAAAACTGGTATTCACCCAACTTACAACGAAAAAGCAACCATTACTTGTGCCTGCGGCGCTGTTTTGACAACCGGATCGGTACTCGATGCTACTTCCATTGATATTTGCTCGCAATGCCACCCTTTTTACACCGGTAAGAAGAAATTTATTGATGCCACTGGTCGTGTTGAACGCTTCAAAAAACTGGCTGTGCTTTCCCAGGCCAAAGCAGGAGCTCTTCAGCCCAAAAAAACTCGTGCCTCAAAAAAAGATGGCGTAGATGACAACAAGGCATAGGTACCGCAAAACGACTCAGGATTCACTATGATATATACACTCTATTTCATTTCCTGAAAATTCCTTTTTCTTCGGGATTTCGAAATACAAGATATCCGAAACCCCGCTCTGGGGTTTTTGCTTTTTCCAAGCCATGCTATAGTCATTTGAGAGAATGTTAGCAGAACTGTTATGAATATTCATATTCTCATTACCGATATCGAAACCGAGTACGCCTCACTTGAGACTAGTTTAAATACGCCTGAAATTACCGCAGATCCAAAACAACTCATGGCACTTGGACGTCGAAAAGCAGAACTTGATATGCTTATGACACCGATCAATGAGCTTAAAGTTCTCGAGAAAAATATGCGGGGAAATGCAGAGATTACCCAAGATACCGATTCCGACCCCGAACTGAAAGATCTGGCTTTCGAAGAAAATGCCCTTCTTGCTCAAAGAAAAGATGCTCTCGAAAAACACCTTCATCATCTTCTTCTCCCAAAAGATCCCAGTGACGAGAAAGATATCATCGTAGAAATACGGGCTGGCGCAGGCGGAGACGAATCAAGTCTTTTTGCAACAGAGCTGTTTCGTATGTATGCACGCTATGCAGAACGACTCGGATGGAAAACAACTCTTCTCCATTCCAATCAAACCGAAGTTGGCGGCTTTAAAGAAGCAGTTTTTGAAATAACCAGGGGCCAAAGCGAGTATCCTGTTTATTCTAAACTCAAATATGAATCTGGCGTTCATCGCGTTCAACGCGTCCCGGAAACTGAAAAAGTTGGCCGAATCCATACTTCGACTGCTACCGTCGCCGTTCTTCCGCAAGTTGAAGAAGTGGATATTAGCATTAATCTTAGCGATGTTCGCGTAGATACATTTTGTTCCTCTGGCCCAGGCGGGCAATCCGTCAATACTACCTACAGTGCTGTCCGTCTTACTCATATCCCAACGGGACTGGTTGTTTCCTGCCAAGATGAAAAATCCCAAATAAAAAACAAAGATAAGGCCATGAAGGTTCTCCGCTCGCGTCTTTTCCAGCTCGAAGAAGACAAGCGCAACAAAGAACTTGGTGATGCAAGAAGAAGTCAGATTGGAACAGGCGATCGTAGCGAAAAAATTCGTACCTATAATTATCCACAAGATCGGATTACGGATCATCGGATTAAACTTTCTCTAAGTAATGTTCCGTCAATTCTTGCGGGAAATATAGATCCTATTATCAAAGCGCTTGAGGAAGAAGATATGCGACTCAAACTTGAAGCTGCCGAAAAACGCGCCCTCTCATGAAACATTCAAAAAAAAGCATCCTCACGCTTCGCCCATCCTCAGTTTCACCAGAGGATTTTTTCTTACTTCTTTCTTTTGTTTCCAAAAAATCAAAAGAATATCTCATCGCTCATCCCGAACATCTTTTTTCAGAAATGATTCATCGCAAACTCGCTGCTCTTGTACAGAGAAGAAAAAATCATGAACCAATTGCATTCATCACTGGGCAAAAAGAATTTTACGGTTTCAATTTCTCAGTAAACTCAACAACGCTCATTCCTCGACCGGAAACAGAATTAATTGTAGAATCTGTACTCGAAAATATCTCTCATCAAATAATACCTTCTTCCTACCAGACTGAGAAAAAATTTCTCACACTTATCGATATTGGAACTGGGAGTGGGAATATTCTTCTTGCTCTTCTCAAAACGCTCGAAAAAAAAATGCCCCTTCTTTCACTCTCTTGTTTCGGTCTTGATATTTCAAGTGGAGCCATAACGCTTGCACGAAAAAACGCTCGGGCACTTCAGCTTCATACACCTGTACGTTTTTTGCAGAGCGATCTTCTTCAATCTCTCCCCGCTCAAACGATAGAGCAATCTACTCATTTGTATATTCTTGCCAATCTTCCCTATCTTTCTGAAAAAATTTATGAAAAATGCCCTCCAGATGTAAAAAACTACGAACCATTTTCCGCTCTCGTGAGCGATACAAGAGGATGCGCTCATATAGAAAGACTCCTTCAAAAAATAGCATCCTTCCATTCTGCGTCCCCCCATCTTTCATGGGATATATGGCTTGAAATAAGCCCAGAACAAAAGACATTTCTTACAAAAAAAATACGAGACATCCTCCCTACAGCACGATTTGAATTTCAAAAAGATCTCGCTAAAAAGTATCGGTTCATACACATTGCGATTTGAACAAAATATCTCATACGCAAAAAATTTTAGATTATTCTTTCTCTCAATTCTTTCCCTAAACGACAAAATCCCCTCGTCGAAACGATGGGATTTTGTTTTTCTTTTGGTATTGAATACAGAAAGACTACTGTCGCTTCTTTGCGGTCTTCTTTACTGCCTTCTTTACCGCCTTCTTTACCGCCTTCTTCACGGTCTTCTTTACGGCCTTCTTTGCTGTTTTCTTGGCTGCCATAATGTTCACCTCCTTCCATATATCACTGTGCCACATGATTGAACCATGACACAGAAACTGGTTAGGCACACAACACTTTTTTTATTGTTGTTTGTGCAAGCACGAAATCCTTCATGCAAATTCATTATAATATTAATTCACAAAAAAACAAAGTATTTTTTATCTCTGTCAAGAATAATTCGTATATAAAAAATATATTTACACGCTTAAAAAAATATATACAAACTTACATAAAAAATTTCTTCATTTCATTACAATGAATATCACTTTTTTACATCACAAAAATTCAGTAGAAAATCTTTTTAAATATTCTCTCCAAAAAAAATGGATCAAAAGAAATAAATGGTATACCAAAAAATATCTTCTGAAAAACTTCTCACCGAAACCAGCACAGATCTTCTCTTGTGTATCAATTCTCTATTATTTCAAAGAAAAATAGCAAAAAAACCTTCGTGTTAGCCATAAAGATGCTATTTTGTCCAGTTGACATCCCCGGGACAGAAATCTACTATACAAGGAAGGGGGGTCGATTGGCTCCTATCCAGACTATCTGGATTCCCAGAGCCGCCAGTCGCTTCAACGCAAGCAGTCACTTAAAAAAGATAATACTAGAAAGAGAGGTGAACAATCATTATGAACGAATCACCAAACAGAGATGAGGATGATCCGCTTTTTGAGGAAACGTCTTCCAATGAAGTCGGTACCTGGCTTCAAGAAAATCTTCGCGTTATCGTTAGTGTATTTATCGTTGGAGCAATCGCTCTTGGTATCTATTCTTACTCACAGCGCACGGAAACAGTTTCCACAGATGATGTTGATTCAGAAATATCCGAAACAACCACTGACAGCACCGACACATCCGCATCGGATGATACCGATGCTTCCATGGAAGAGAAAAAGACTACTCCTGAAGTCCCAACCGAAATGTCACGTGAAACTGAAGATTCTTTCGTTGAAACAGCTGTTGCTGGAGAAGGATCTACCCATCTTGCACGTCGAGCGCTTGCGAATTCTCTCGAAAAAGATCCAGATTCATCACTCACATCAGAACATAAGATTTACATCGAAGACTATCTCCGAAAACACGTCGAACAGAAACAGATTCACGCCGGTACATCCATTGAGTTTTCAAAAAGTTTGATTAATGAGGCTATCTCAAAATCAAAAACACTCAACGGTCACCAATTAGACAATCTGAAGAAATATTCCGCTCGTGTCACAGCTTATCGTTAAACATCTGTTTTTCAGTTCTTTCTTGTCCTTTCTGTTTTTTTAAGCAAAACCCCGGGAAATCCCGGGGTTTTGCTTTTACCAAAGTACACTAGGCACGCTCAATCTAAAAAATTAGTACTCATATCGAACTACTTCTCCTATACGGAAAATATTTATATCATCAGCGTTGACTTCGAGTACTCGATTTGACTCTTCTTTCGATCGAAAAACTCTTTCTGATAAAGGAAGGAGGTTTTGCTCAACGCCAACAATAACATCATTTTTGAGCCAAATAATATCAATTGGAAAACGAACATCTTTCATCCAAAAAGCCCAATACCTTTCTTCGGGAAAGATAAACAGTAAAGCGCAACGATGACAAAAGGATTTACGGCCACCGAGTCCCCTAGTCTGCTCTTCTTCTGTATCTGCCACCTCAAGAGAATAGCGCGTATTTCCAATAAGGACACTCCGGGGATACAACGCCAGATGAGTAAATTTTACCCACAAAAAGAAAAGGCCCAAAACAAAAACGAATCCTATTAATAACAATACCAATTTCCATTTTTTAAAAAATACATTTCTCCTGCTTTTATCCATAAAAAATATCCTAACCGAAAGACTGCTCTTTTTTTCGCGCCCTTCTTGTCACAAGAAGAGAAAAGAGTATCACAACGATAAATGAGAAGATTAGGACAAAAAGTTTTCCTCCAGCACTCGTTTTCAATGCTAAATGAGCCACAATAGCAGTAAATAACAAAAGAATAAGAGTGATGCGACTTCGAGACCACCCGAGAGAAGAAAGCTTGTGGTGAAGATGGCGCCTATCTTTTTCAAAAATTGAGACGCCCGACAAAAATCGCTCCGAAATGACCAAAAATGCATCCGCTACCGGAAGCATAAGAATCAAAAGAGCTGTGGCAATTTTAGTTCCCGCGGCTGTTGATAAGAATACAAGTAAAAACCCAAGAAACATTGCGCCATTCGTTCCCGCAAAAATACGCGCGGGTGGTAAATTAAACAAAAGGAATCCAAGTGTAGCCCCGGCACCACATGCTGCAATAATAGCAAAGGCCGGCTGATATACCTCTGGTTTCAATGAAAGGAAAAAGATAGTAATAAGGGCGATAAAAGAAACACCGCCGCATAAACCGTCTGATCCATCGAGCCAGTTCAGAGCATTCATTACAAGCATTAACCATCCTAAACCAACGATAAACACGGGCAAAAGTGATAATTCTGGGGCCAATGACCATACCCCACCAAAAGGATTTGTAATAAAAAGAATTCTCGCTTCAAAAAGAAAAAGGAGTAATCCGAGTACAACTTGAAAGAAAATTTGCGCCCGCCAAGAAAGACTAAATAAATCATCCCAAATACTGAATACAAAAACAAGACCTGTTCCAAAAACAAACCCCCACAAAGGAGTAGTCATGACTACTCGCCCGTCCACAAGCAATGAAAAAATGAATCCACAAAGCAAGGCAATCCCACCAAACCGAAACCAGAGCTTTTCCTGATTGCGCAACCATTTTGATTTGCGAGCAATAGAAAGGAAGAGAAACAATATAGTTGTTGTCACACCAAAAGCGACAAGAAACGGCTCTAGGAAGAATTCAAGCATAAATCTCTTACATAAATCCGCCCTCCCAGGAATACAATTTTAATAATTAATATACACAACCGAGAGACACCCGAGAGCAACGCTAAAGAGCAACATCACCGACCCAAGAAGGAGCAGATAAGCTGCGATACGCTCATGTTGGGTTGTATAGAATCGATATGCCAGAACAAGGTTGACCAGCACGAATACAAAGGAAACGCCTGGCAAAATAAGCGTCTGCCACCAGGCACCCAAAAGATCCACACCGAAATAAACATTGTAATGCAAGACGGTCAGCGATTTTGATGGACGAAGAAAAAAAGAAAACAAGCCAACAAGAGCCACGAAGGAAATCGTCTGCATCAAAAGTAAAGAACGAACAATACTGTTCTCAAAGAAAGTTTTCCCTTTCCCAATACGTAATAGCGGTTCTTCAACCTCTATTTGCAATTGCCCGCGTAACCATGTATTCATACTCTATTTTGCTCGTAAATTTTCTTCCTCAGCTGCAGGAATCAAAAGCTCTTCCTGTCCACCATGCACCCGAATAAGTTCATCCTCAAAACGACCAAGTATCCGCTCTGCATCTTCATATTTCTTGCGTGCATTTCCAAGATGTCCCCCAAGTACCTCAAACTCCTTCGCAAAACGATCATGGCTCTGCATAAGTTTTCCTAATTGTCCCATAATCTCCTGAGCCTGTTTCTCAATTCTCATGCCCTGAAGACCAAAAAGAATGATTTTCAGATATGCATAGAATGAATTTGGTGACACCGGGATTACTCGTCTTTCGGTCAAATATGAAAGCAAACCCTGCTCCTCCTCATCTTTAATGATCATCTCATAATACACGTTCTCAGCTGGAATATACATAAGCGCAATATCGAGCGTCCCTTCGCTTGGCACAATGTATTTCGTCGTGATGGCATCAATATGTTTTTTAACATCGCTCAAAAACTGTCGGCGGGCAACTCGACGTTCATCATCGGTAGCAGCAACAAGAAGACGCTTGAAATTTTCAAGTGGAAACTTTGAATCAACACTAATATCACCCCCCTTCAATCGGATAAGCGCATCAACAGTATCACCACTTTTAAAAGTATGTTGCGTGACATAATACTCTTTAGGGAGCATCTTTTCGAGCAAATCATACAACATCATTTCTCCAAATCCCCCTCGAATTTTGGGGGCAGTCAAGATCTCCTGTAGAGAAGCAACGTCCCTGCTTACTTCGAGAATCTGCCGATTCACCTGGTCCACCTGCGCCAATCGCTCTCGTACTTCAATAAACGATTTTGCTGCTGTATCAAGCCGTTTATCAAGATGAACAGCGTTATTAGATAATCGGCTATCCAGTAAATTCTGGAATCCATGCAATTGATGATTAATCACTTGCGCCATACGATCCAAACGCTCATCGAAGCGCCGATCAAGCGACTCTATACGCCGGGTCACTTCCTGTTGTCCATCGCCTTGCGCGTTGCTCTTTTGTCGAAGCATCAAGAAAAAGAGCGTCCCACCAATGAGTATCCCGATCAGAAGTGCTCCTAAAAATTCCATAGCCTTTTCCTACCAGAGAAAATTATTTGTGTATCCCGGCGATAAAACGCTTTAGTTCGGGAACCTTGTTAATAACTTCTTCATAGGGTCCTTCAAGAAATTCTACGAAAAATCTATCCAACATATTCAACCGATAGTGTAGTTCCTCGGAATTCATTAAAACAAACTGTATCTCTTTCCCCACTTCAGCCTCAAGATACTGCATTGCATGACGCAACTTTGTCCGATTGACATTATTAACTACCAATATCATGTCTACCTTGCTTTTCGAATAATTCAAAAAAAGACCACTAATAAGAATCAGTTTTACCTCACCAATTCCTCGTAATTTTTTAAAAACCTGCGATTGCGCGTGTACATTGAGCTTTGAAGCTAAACTTTTCAATTCAGTATAAAATGGGAACTCTATGTTGGTTATATATACTTTTTTTCCTTTTCGTACCTTTTCGACAATCATACGAAGCTTAATGAGCTTGTTTACCTCGCGAGCGACATCTGCTCGTGGCAACATAATTTTTGCAGTGACATCAAGTACTGCATATTCACCCTCAGTATTTAAAAGAAAAAAACGAATCACCCGGGCACGAGCTTTCGATCCAAACATTGCGTCAAATAAAGCCAAGGACATACTTCCAGTAAGTAAAGGAATTACGGTATACTATCTTTGAAGTATACGGCAGAGTTTAGAGAAAAGTCAACGAAAAATACCTTCTTTAAGCCCAGATACAAGCCGTATTTTATGCTATACTGGACAGATGAAGCTATGAGAGAGAAAAAAGAAGAAAAATCTCATGATTTTCGGGAGAATATCCGTGTTATATCCCAGATTCAAGCAACCCGCGGACGTGATGCCGAACATTTTATAAAAATTTTTCGTCATGAAGGCGATAATGTTGCAAGCGCTACGCTTGGAACACTACTTGGCGTATTCGAGATTGATGATTCGAGCGAAGATTCGAAATATATCGTCAACTTTCTTTTTTCTGTTGCCAAAAATGAATACTTTTGTAACCCAAAACGAGAAGCAACGGAAAGTTTTGAAGCAGCACTTCACAAGATTAATGTTGCGCTTGCCGAGATTGTTAAACACGGAAACATTCATTGGCTTGGAAAATTTCACGGAACTATAGCGATACTTGAGAAAAATTCAATTCACCTCTCTGCGGCCGGCGACGGAAGAATCTATCTTTGTCGCAACAACTCGCTTTCACACATTAGCGAAGGACTCGCCTTTCCTGATGCTGCCGAACACCCCATTAAAACTTTTATTGAAATATCTAGCGGGCAACTCGTGCCAGGTGATCGCATATTATTTCTTCTTCCTCAGGCAGTTAACATTATCAGTGAGCCTATTCTTGCGCGTCATGCAGGACAAATGAATCAAGACAGGCTCAATCAATTCCTTCGAACCGCTATGATTAACAAGCTTGATCGTGGCGGAGCTATTGTGGTTGATATTGAAGAAGCTCCCTTGCAACCAACCGTTCCCGCTCAAACACACAAGAAAACTACCGAACAAAAACTTCCCTCCAAAAATTATTTTTCCGAGACCGCTTTTGAGAAGAGGTCTAACGAAAGCATTGCAACCGCACTGTCCGAAGAACACTCATCCCGCGATATACCACTTATTGATCCAGAATATACCGACACGAAAACTGGTCATATTTATATCCAAGGTGACAAAAAAGAAACTCCTATCGAATCATCACGTGTTGCCCAATATTCTGAATTATTCTTTTATTTCAGCCAAAAAATAGGGAATGAAGGCTGGAAAAAGTCTTCTCGATTATTTCGAAATATTTCTCTGAAAACAAAATTTCTTTGGCTAGAAACTACCAACCGAGCGCAAGGAACTTTTACAATTCTTGCAGAGTCATCATCTCGATATCGTGCCCGAAAAACAATCTCCGCAACAAAAAAATCTCAAGTCATCAAAGAATCTATCAAGGTTTCACCTCAAGATACGCATCCTCGATTAATACAGTACCCGAAATCTGTCACCGAAGAATCCTCTAATCAGGAATTCCCAAGTGCCTCCTCACAAGAGCCACTCCTCAGACAAGCTCATAAAATATTCCTCCGAACTACTCCATTCTTTTTATTTATACAAAGAGTGCTTCGGTCTTGGATTATTCTTCTTGTTCGTTTCCTTCGAGCCTATTCCCCTTTCGTTCTCAAAAAAATACGGAAGGCTCTCTCTTTTCTCGCAATCTCTCTCCGGGCGATATTCCTCCGGCTTTCTCCTCGACAACGACTCGTGTTTATCTCCATCTGTCTCGGTATTATAGGGCTCATATCTTGGAATTTCTTTCATTCAAAAACAGAGTCAATCACTCCTCTGATGGAAGATTCTTCTCTATCAGAATCAACGCGCTCTCCGATCAATTCTCTACGAAGCCAGGAAACAATAGTCCAGGATTTCCCCTCTTCTCAAATACTTTTCCAGCATCAAGAAATAATCGCTGCAACCTATATCAAAGATACGCCAATCATCATTACCAAAACCACTCTCGAAATACCTTCCAAACAATTCTCCATTCCTCTTCCTGATGGAAACGGTACGCCAAAGATGATTATATCCATGCAAGATCTTGATCTCCTTTTTCTTCTCACTGATACCGGCGCACTGATAACATTTAGCCCAATAAGCAGAACTTTTGCGTTCAACACACTTCCTGCTAACCCCTCCGTTATTGCACACATGGGCGCTTATCTCACCTATCTCTACACAATCAACACTGATGGAACAACCCTCATCCGTTATCCTCGAGTGTCAGGAGGATTTGGCGAGGGAACCCCGTGGCTCAAACAAGATTTACATTCAGATAAAAATGCTTCTTTCGCCCTAAATGAAAACGTCTTCATCTTCTCAAACTCAGTGCTCACCCAGTACTCCCGCGGAAAAGCCCTTCTTGTTTTTGAATCACCAAAAATCACACCTCAGAAACTTGCGCTCGCAACCGAACCCGAAAATCCGCTCCTTGCAGGACTCGATAGCGAAAACGGACGTCTTATTGTTTGGAATGCCGATGGACACATCAAGGGGCAGTATTTTTCAGATACACTAAAAGATGCAACTAGCATCTCACTACATAATCAAACCGTCCTTGTTTCTACCCCGACTGAAACATTCGAGAGCACTTTACTACCATAAGGTATTTTCTGTGCCTCTCTCTATTTCAATTTTTTATATTCTCTCTCGTAACGAGTGTTTTCTTCTCATCAAAAAATACACCAAAGCACAAAAAAAATACGCAGAAATCTTCTCAAGAAATACCACTCAAACTTTAGGCACCCTCAGCAAGTTTGACTCGATTCATAATTTCACGATTCACAGTAGCAGCATCGCGCCCAAAACGAATCCTTGAGAGCTCTTTCAGGGCATTAGCAACCTCCTGACTCCCTTTTGTTGGAGCATATGTTTTCATATTGAAAGGTTTGGTCAATTCCCCGTTCATCAAAATACGTGAAAAACAATTATAGTTATCAACGTTCATTAAATCATTGGCGCTAAAAATTGGTGAAAATTGTTTCTCAAGAAATTCGCCATCCTCCGGACCGACGCGAAAAGCCACCATACTCCCGACATTTCCGAAAACTGCCTTAGAAATATCTTCTTTAAGTTGAGCAATAAATTGATGTGCCAAAATGAGACATAGGCGATATTTTCGAGCCTCTGAGAGAATCTGTGCAACAGAATTTGTGGTTACATTTTGAAACTCATCTAAATATAAATAAAAATC
Source organism: Candidatus Moraniibacteriota bacterium (assembly GCA_018062205.1). GTDB lineage: Bacteria > Patescibacteriota > Minisyncoccia > Moranbacterales > UBA1568 > JAGOSP01. Next base: position 20,508 of record JAGOSP010000007.1, read on the forward strand.
TTTCCGTTCATTCTCTGGCATGTCAACTCTCGAAAGAGCTGACATTAGCAAGCGCCCTACGATAACCATACCGAGTAATCGCGCATTAATTTCGCCAATCTTCCCTTTGGAAAGATTGATAAGTAAAATTTTTCCACTATCCATGATCTCACGAAAATTGAGAGCGCTTGTCTGCTGCGCGATAATTGGGCGCATAATATCATTGGAAATGAAGGCTGTTAGCTTGGAAGTGATGTAGGGTACCATGTTAGCAAGAGCTGCCTCGCCACCAGCCTTTTCAGCTTCCTTTAGCCAGAAATCTCGAACAATCGGATTTGCGCAATGATCGAGCTTAAACCGTCGAAAATCCTCGTCCGACAAGACTTTCGATATCTCCATCAACGTTGAGCCACTTTCTGGATGTTCCATAATCAACAGCATGGCATTGCGCATGTATTGTTCAAACATCGGACCGCCAGTTGCTTTCAAATCATACAGTTGATCAAAAATCCCAATCATTTCATTGATGATAAAGGTCTTTTGCTCAGGATGAGCCGGATCAAATTCCAACATATTGATACCAATTGGACGCTCAACGTCTGCTGGATCAAAAATAATGACATCCTCAGCTCGCTCTTTCGGTATAGCTGTCAAGATATCTTCAATAGCATCACCATGGGGATCGATAAAGCAGAATCCCTTCCCGTTCGCAGCATCCTTTTTGGCCATTTCCTGAAGAAAATTTGATTTCCCGGCACCAGTTTGACCAATAGTATAAAGATGCCGCCTTCGGTCATTATCCGTAATACGAATTTCCGTTTTTGTACCGCGATAATCATTGTAGCCCAACAAAAGTCCTTCTGTAGGAATATTGATCGGTGGCGGAGCAGCGCCTGCTTTCAGCCACTTAATTTTTGGTGTTTCAGTTGTCGAAATAGGAAAATGAAAAATACTCGATACTTCCTCAACTCCGAGCACACACGAATCCTCTTCATCAAAAGTACGAAAAATATATTCGAATACTGCCTGTTTCTCTTTCACTCGACGAAGCACTCGAAATAAATTCACTTCTGGATTTTCAAACTGACTGAAAGCATTTTCTACGTGTGATAGTATTTCTGCTGCCCGCTCATGCGTCTCAGCAGTAGCAATCAATCTGATATTAACCGAAAATGCTGCCTTATTCGCCTTGCTATCAATTGCCTTCACTAAATCCTGCTCTTCTGGAGTCAAGGAAACCTGCTTCTCCGATGGATCAACATGGGAAGGGGTTGATACATTGCCTCCTGAAAGAACATCCATCATGCCCTTTCCAATTTCTTTGCCAGCGCCTTTCATAAGAGAATCCCCTTGCGCATCCCTGAGTCGCTTTCCTCCCTGCATTTTTTGTGCAATTTCATGTCCAGAAGACCGCCACCCACTTGGTGCCGGAGCAAGCACTACTTGAATCGCTGCTCCTTCTGCTTCAGTGTTTAATCGACTTAAAGCATTTGAAATTTCATTCAAAGGATCCGTTCCAATGCTCCGATAGGTACGCAACGGAAGAGCATGATTCTTTGAAAGACCAATCACCGCTACCGCTGTCGCACTATGCGGAGAAAATACGGTATAATCAGAAACTTTTTCAATAACAGCCGCAGGAAAAAAACTGTGTAACTGTTTTTCAATATTTTCCCGGAATCGCTTCGGCATGGATAAATAGAAAAAAATCTCTTCGCTATTTGATGGGTTGGCAATTTCAAATACAATGTTTGGCATTTGATAAAACCACTGCTTCCAAGAACTCGCTTTCCATTTCAGAGACGAAATAGAAATCAAGAATTGTTCCATCGCAATGATTTCTTCTCGCCAAGCATCTGCACTTTGATTCTGTTGTGCCTCTTGACTCCGCTTGATGCGAGACACTTTAACCACTTCCAAATCCATCTGCATCGATTGACTCACAGCAATACGAAAACGCAATATACTACGAATAATCAAAAAGCCACCTGAGAATATTGCTAAAATACCAAATATACCCAAAAGTGGTACCAAAACAACATTGAAATCAAAACCAGACATAATTATATTTTGTGTGTTTGTTTGAATATTCTCTTTGCGGGAGTTCTACGGGGCTTTTTCTACTAATCCCTTTTCAATCAGACCTTGGTAAAATTTATCTACCATTTCGTCATGCATCCGATCAAGCAAATAGTAATTTTTCATTTTTTGTGCCACATGTACTGCGTGCGGGATACCTTTTTGCGTCGCCAAATCCATCAATCTGGTAACCTGGCTTTCTATGTCGGCCAACAGAGAAAGATTTCGGGCATCATCCGTTGCGCTACCCGTAGATCCAGCCGTGCCGAGCACCGGAGCAGTCTTACTGAGAATCTCGGCTAATTGGTTCGCTTCTGTTTCCTGTTTTTTTTCTGGAGTACCCTCTCTCTCTACATTTTCAACAACTAAATCCCCCTGCTCTTGCGAAGCGGATATACCTTCTCCATTTTCATTTGAATCCATGTTATCCCTAATCGACCGCAATTCCTCTGGCATACGTATTCAAAAGACATTAAACGAATTCCTGTTTCATTTGCTCCTTAAATTCTGCGACTACTTTCACAATCATATCCTCATAATCCGGAATTCTTCTCTTCAAAAAAGCAGTGATTTCCTCCTGAGAGCCATTCCGATCAATCAACTCATCATATTCTTTAGTACCAGACTCTCCGAGACGGTCGAAAGTTTCGAGGAGAATGCGCTTTAAAAGCGCCTCGCCCATCTTGGCAATTAATTCGGTTTTCCGTGTTTCATCGAGTTTTCCAAAACCAAGTTCATCGGCTAATTGATTCAGTATCGCTGTGTAGTCCATATGTATTTTTTCACAAGATTATTTATAACGAAGCTATGTTTATACGACTGTTTTTGGAGAGAGAGCGGAAGTTCTGACAACTTTCAAAAAATCAGCGACGGTGGCGTCTGGATTTGCCCTAAAAAAATCCATGCTCACCTTTCCTCCGTACTGAGCAGATACTACCATTATTTTCTTCGCCTCACTCAACGGAATTTGACCCTGAGCAAGCATTGGATTTACATTTGAAACGCTCGTTGTCCCATTCGCTCTCGAATAGTCTTGCAAAAAATCTCTCAAGCGAGTGCCCGACGGGAGATGAGTCACAACCTCTTCTGCATCTACCATAAGCACTCTCGCTGTCATTAATTCTGCACCCGACAATGAAGAAGGGAGGGGTGTTTCCCCCGAACCACCAGCTACGGACTCAGGCTCAACCATAACACTAGAAGTCCTCACAGAATCTAGGGCTCGTTCACGTGTCTCCTCATCAATGTAGCCTCTTCCTCCTTCAGATGGAGCGGCTTCTGCTGCGGATCCCTGAATATTTGATAAAATAGACTGCTCTTGAGCAGGAGTTATACTTTTTGCAGCTGCCAACGCTGTATCGACATCATTCGCCGTCAAATGTTCTGACAAATTGAAAGTTTTCCCGGCGAATATCTTGTCTGTCCCGCCAGCTGCCAAATATCGATTCTTCAAGGCATCGATAAAGTAGGTTTTTTGTGCTGGATTCAAATCAGTTTGAGATGCAAGCTGTGTATCGATAATTTTCCAGACAGAATCTCCTCTTACTAGAGTCACTTCTTTCCCGAGAAGAAGAGAGTCTTTTCCTACTGGGCCAGGAGCTTCTTTCATAACTGCTTCTGGCGTAACCACATTAGCTTCTTTTGCCTCTGGTATAGCATCAGCTGGTACCGCTGGTGGTGCTGCATCAACCGAAGCAGGGGCCTCTCCACCCACACCTACTGGACCACTCGCCGGAGAATAGTCATTACCAAATACTGTTTCACCAGCCAATGATGCAGCCTGACCTGCTTTCGTAGCAATAGCCTGTGTGAATTCATGTCCTGCCTCCGATGAGAAAAAGGCTGGGAGTCCGAAACCAACACCCACACCAGCCGCCAAGGCACTCAGTCGCCTCCGATCCTGCCCGCGCACTCGACTCTCTAGTGTTTGATCAAGAGAGCCAATAATATGATCATCCATGAAAGCTTTCATGCGATCAAGCTTGTCATGAAGAGATTCGGGATTTGCTTCGGGAGATACTACTTCAGCTTCATCTGCTGCTGCTTCTGCTTCAGCAGTATCATTCTGCGTGAAAAAGTCAGAAGAGGTCATTTCTTGTTGCCCCTGGGCCACTATTTTTTCTGCCATTTTCTGTGCTCGACTCTCTGCAAGTTTCTGCAAACCTCCATCGGCCGTAGCAAACATACCCGCTGCTGCTATCCCTCGTCGAGCTAAAACAGCTGCAATAGCCGCTGAAGCCATTGCAGTTCCCAAAAGACCCACTCCAGATGCAACCGCCAAACCAGCTACTGGAATACCAATAAGCAACTTTTTCTTCCAAGAAATCTTATTATACGATTCTCCAAATTGTTTCAATTTCCCAAGAACACCCTTTTGTTCAGACTTCAACTCCGTCCAGGCATTATACAAACCAATATTCACCTCGTGACTAAAATGGAGTAGTTCTGCTTCAAGATCCTTCGCCAAATCCTCCTGCAGCGCCTCGGCTCTATCTACTTCGTTTCCCTCATTTCCTTCTGAAACAGCCTGCGCTATCTCTCGAGTCCCCTGATGCTTCAGGGTTACCATTTCCAAACGAAGATCACGGAGTTCACGCAATTTAGACTGATAAGCTTCTTTTTTTTGTGCAACGGTCTCATTTTGGATACCTTTCCCAGAAATTCCGAGTACTCCCTTCAGGCGACTCATTACCGTGCGACTTTCATTATCCACTGTGACGTAGTCTACACGTGCCTGATCACAAACGAGGGTAATAGCGTTGATTTTTTGTTGTAATTTTTCTTCTGAAGTTGCGTCTTCGTTTTCAATACCTGATTCTCCGCCTCCTAATTCATCTGAATGAGATCGCCCTACCGGTTGCCAGTTTTGACGTAATCCAAAGCTTGCTAACACCTCCGCTTCCTCTCTTGATTCTGCGGGTGCTTCAAGATCGCTCTCCTCTGATTCATTGGATTCTTTTTCCTCTGTTAATCCATCAGACTCTTTGCTACCTTCTTGTTGCAGTATATTTCTCGTATGCATCGGATGATTTCGCATTCTCACAATAGCAGGCGTAGGTTCACTCTGAGTAGACGCTACTGTACCGGTCTGCTGGTCAGCTTCCTTCAAGTACTCCTCCACCCAAACACTTCCGTCTGCATACTGACTATTCTTTGATTCAGTATCCACTGGTGTTTTATCAATCGGTGTTTTTGTTGCCGGCTCCTCATACGTTCTGCCAAAACCAACTAATTCTTCATCAAAATGAATTTGGGATTTCTTTGCCGGATCCTCGTATGTTTGGCCAAAACCAACTAATGCTTCGGAATCCAATTGCTGTTCCTCGGGTTTCTTTGAAGCTGCTGATTGTGATGTTTGTTCAAAAGACATAGGATTGGTCTGGTTTTTTTCTCTTGGTGATACTACTGCTTCGGCTACGACTCGAGCTAGCTCGGGTATCTGAGAGGATACTGTCGTCTGAGGAGGGTCATTGGTCTCACTTACCGTCTGTTCTCTTCCTCTTCTCCTTCGACCTCTACCAGGCCGTTGACTGTCAATCGCTTCCGTATCTTCATTCCCTGCTGTTGCGCTACCGCTCTCTCCTTGACCTAAAGATTCCTCTTGTGATAAAGCTTCAACACCGAGTGCAGCAGAGACACGATCGTTCCCTTGGTCTACTGCAGCCATCTCCGGTGTACTACCACCAAATTGTCTCCCTCGCACAGTTCCGCGCTGAGGGGGAGTCACATCGACTAGCACAGTTTCACCAACCTCTTCTGGAGCGACTATTTGCTGTGTGGGCGCCGCAGCTTCAATCATTGGAATAACTACTCTGTCATCCTCACCGCCAATAGCTATTGGTTCTCCGCTTTCTTCCTCCGAGGAAGCCTGCGCTCCACTCACCTCATCAAGAAGTTGCTTCATTTCCTCTAGTTCTTCTTCGGTAAGTGGAAGGACAAATCTCCTTGTATTGCGCAACACATCTTGCTCGGCAATGTGTGTCAATCCAGCCGCTGTAAACATTCGTTCTAGTGAATAATTCCCACCATCATCACCTGGAATTTGCCTCACTACAATATTCCCATTTGGAAGTATTTGTACAATCTCAAATTCATTATCCTGCTGTTCGGCATCCGCAAAACGCATTCCAACCACTGGCTCGATATCTCCTCCTAACAATTCTTGAAGCACATCTACTGCACGATTTGCAGATGTATGTTCGCGACCTTCTCGCCTTGACCGCCCTTTTGGTTTTCTCGAAAAATCCTCAGAGTCGTTCGAGGGTGTGGGTTTCGGGCCATGGAGCTCCGCTGCTCGCTGTCTACTCTGTCTCGATGGCTTCTCTCCTTCATCAGATGATTTTTGAATAAATGGTTTTTCTGCCATACAAAAAATGTCTTTTATACTATTGTTTTTTGATCTTTATTTTCATTTTCCTCTTTCCTCTTCTCAAGCTGATAGGCATTTTGTTCAATAAATTGCCGCATCTCTTCTCCAGAACCGAAAAACCACTCTCCGTGTGGAGGATTTTCTTTCTTTCCAAACAAAGCCCGAGCTTTTCGAATAAAAGATGAGCTCGAACCCTCCAGCATATCCTTAGTCCGAAAACGAATACTCACTCCTCCAACAGAAGTAATGCTATCAACCCGAAATGAAGACTCCTTATTTGACCATATGTCCCCAATTGAAACCCCGCCGGAAGACGCGACAACCAGGACCGGCTCGACTACCTGCGGAGGAGTAATCCGCACTTCCTCTTCGGGTACTGAGACCAAAGCAGCAATTGGTTCTGCACCCACCTCCAAAGAAGGTGCGGTAGGTGAGGCAACAACTGCGGCGGGAGTCGCACCCATGTCAATTATTGATACTCCGCTTGGTTCCAGAGGCACCGTCTGTTCTTCATTCATACACGAAAATAGATATCATCTTTAAAAATGCTTCATCTTTTATGATGACTTTAGTATAATACTACCATAATCAAGTTGAAAAATAAAAAAGAAAGTGATTTTCTGAAAGGTTCAGATATTTTTTTCGACACCTCTCTTATGTGGAAATCTCTTCGATTACATCTCCCCCTCATTCTTATTGTTACCGCTCTCCTTCTCCTTGCTTTCTTCCTCCGCATATATCGACTCGAGTCCCTTCCGATTGGTCTCTACCCTGATGAAGCAGCCAACGGTGTTGATGCGCTGCACGCTATTGAAACTCATCACTTCGAACTTTTCTATCCAGCTAATTTTGGGCGCGAAGGCCTATTTATTAATCTACAAGCGCTTTCTCTTTGGCTTTTTGGAAACACCATGGTTGCTCTCAAGTTGTGTTCCGTCCTTTTTGGAACTTTTACGGTGCTAGGTCTCTTCCTTCTTGGGAGAGAGCTTTTTCACCGTACCAGCGCTGGTCTCAGCGCAGCGTTCATGATTGCGACTTCTTATTGGGCTATCAATTTCTCCCGTATCGGCTTCCGAGCTATTATGACTTCCTTTCTCCTTGCCTTCGCCTTTTTCTTTTTCTTTCGTGGTCTCAGAACTCAAAAGAAAACCGATTTTCTCATTTCGGGACTTATTTTCGGACTCGGGCTTCATACCTACATTGCCTTCCGCGTTGCACCGCTCATCCTCATTCTTCTTCTCCCAGCGCTCATGCTTTCATATGAACATTTTCTCCGTCGTTTTTGGAAGCACGGTCTCACCTTTATTCTCGGTGCATTCATTGCAGCCGCACCCATGCTCTATCATTTTTTTGTCTCACACCCCGAAGATTTTGAGTCCCGCTCATTGCACATCTCAGTCTTCTCCCCCGACGTGAATCATGGAAATCTCCCAGAAACACTCACTCGAACTTTCGCTACCTCTCTCATTAAGTATAATTTTCTTGGCGACCAAAATTGGCGACACAATTACCCTCCATATCCCATACTTGATCCAATTGTTGGAACACTCTTCCTTACCGGATTCTTCATACTCTTTTTTCAGCTTTTTCAGCTCCTTTATCGTCGATTTCGTCACAATGATCGAGATTTTCGTCTTGTTATTAATGTCTTCTTGTTTGGATCATTCTTTTCCATGCTCGTTCCAGAATTTCTGACTGATGAAGGCCTTCCGCACGCTCTCCGTTCCATCGGTACTCAAATGCCTGTCTTTCTGTTTGCTACCGTTCCGGTACTCTGGATTCTTAAAAAAGCCAAGAATAGCGCTGCTGGTCTCCGCATTGCCCTCTTTTCTCTGCTTCTTATCACCTTCTCAGCTTCTGCCTGTTTTAATATCGCAAAATATTTCGTCCTCTTTGCTCAAGATCCAAAATCTGGAGAATCATTCAACGAAAACTACACCAACATGGCAAGATATTTTCTCTCTTTACCAGATCAAGTTCATAAGTACTATCTAATTGATAGCAATGGGAACAAAGATCGCTTCAATCTACCGGTGGCCGGCATGCCTGTTTATTTTTTTACCTATCATCGAGTGAAAAATTTTGAAATTATCTCTTCTCTCGAAACCGCTCTTCTTCGGCCTGGCGTCTATGTCATGACTCACTTTGACCAAGAATTTGCCAAAAAAATAGAACAACAATACCCCGGGTCCTCTACGGAACACATCGATATGAATGGCCCAGAACGAAGCGGCGGAGATTTTAACGTGATTATCATCCCAGATACTAAATATTAAAATTCTTTCTTCTCCTCAAAAATCTCTAATTCTTTCTAGCCCCCCCTCTATGTACCAACTCAAAAAACATGCTCCCTGGATAGTTGTCGGCCTCCTCACTTTCTATGGGGTCCTTTCGCTTCTTATTTCGAGCCAAGAATCAGCAATTTTCGATGAAAGAGCCCATATTCCAGCAGCCTACAGTTATGTTCGCTATGGTGATATGCGCATCAATCCCGAGCACCCCCCCCTCCTCAAAAACCTCGTCGGACTTCCGCTTCTCCTCCTGAATGTGAAATTTCCTGTTGACACTCCTGAGTGGCAAACCGGAACTAATGAACAATGGGTGCTCGGTGATCTTTTTATGAACTGCACCCAACCAGATATCGCCTGCAACGATAGTGATACTCTTCTTTTTCTTGCCCGCCTCCCTATCATTTGCATTGCACTTCTCTTGGGATTTTTTCTCTTCCTCTGGGGACGAGAACTTGGGGGGACACTCGCTGGTCTCTTCGCCACCACGCTCTTCGTCTTTGACCCCAATATCATTGCCCACGGACACTACGTAACCACAGACATTGGTATAGCTGCCTTTATGTTCTTTTCTTTCTATACCTTCATTCGCTTTCTTAAAAAACCAACCTGGAAAAATGTCCTCCTCGCTGGACTATTTCTCGGTCTCGTAGAACTCACCAAATTTTCTGCCGTACTTCTTTTTCCTATCTTTGGTCTCTTTGCTCTGGTATACGCTCTTACCAAACAAAAATCCTCTCTTCAAAATTCCATCTCACATTTTCGTCTCCGCCAAGTTGGCGAATATTTAGGGAAATACGCAGCTATCATTGTTGTTTGTTTTGCTCTTATCGCTCTCTTCTACGCATTCAATACCTGGAATATGCCTGAGGAAAAAACTCTCGACACTTCTAACTATATGTTCTCTCCTTATACTGGTGTCGGTGAAAATATTGGCAAGCGTTTTGCTCGTACCACACTCGATGCGATGGTCAAAATCCCAGGACTTGACCCAATGGCTCATTATCTCCTTGGTGTCTTTATGGTATTTTCTCGAGTAGCTGGTGGTAACACTTTTTATTTTCTTGGTACCGTTAGCGAAAACGCCTCGCCCAATTACTTCCCTATACTCTTTTTCTCCAAAGAAAGCCTCCCCTTTCTTTTCCTTCTCTTCATGACACTCATTTATACCGTCTTTCGTTCTTTTAAAGTAATCTACAAAAAACCAGTTTCTACCTACCCTTCTCTCTTCGCCCGCTCCTTCCAGGAACGTATCGCTCAGTATATCACTGTATTTTTTATATTATTCTATACCGTTATAAGTATCACCGGAAATCTCAATATCGGTTTCCGTCATCTCTTCCCAATTCTTCCGTTTCTGTATCTTTTGATAGCAAAAACAGCTGCGGATTTTTACTACCGAAACAAAGAAAAATTTGGCTACATACTTCGCCCGCTTGCTGCTATTTTCTTTGTTCTCCTTTTTAGTATTCCGCTTGCCGCCTATCCTAGCTACCTTTCCTATTACAATATGCTTGCAGGTGGGAACAAGAATGGTTATATGATTGCAACCGATTCCAATTATGACTGGGGTCAGGACTTAAAGTATCTACAAAAATTTATTGAGGATCACAACCGCCGTTGTCCTTATTTAGACATGGCTTCACCTACTCAGTGTCCAATCTCTACTATTCATCTTGACTATTTCGGTGGCTCAAACCCATCTCTTTACCTTGGAGATCGCTTCACCAACTGGCATGCGTCCAAAACCCCCGAACCAGGCTGGTTTGCTATTTCAGCCGTCTTTTTCCAAGAAGGACTCTACAAAACCAAAGCTCCAGGGCAACAAGGCTACGAATGGCTCCGAGATCATGGGTCAATTGCTCGCGCTGGTGATTCTATTTTTATCTTCTTTATTCGCCCAGAAGACTTACGGCAATAATCTTTTCTGTCTCCCGTAAAATACTACCAGCTAACATCTAATTCTCATCTAGATCTGTTCCGTCATCCGGAGAGATTTCTGTTTCTTGCGGGACTTCATTTCGCAACTGGTAAAAGGCCTTTCCTGGAATTCGAAGATCAACTGATATAAGATCGGCTCTTCTTTCCTCTGGAATTGCTTTCTCGCGTACAATACGCAGCGTATTCAGCGTCCGTTCAATTGGAATTCCTGTATTGATTTGCAGAGAAAAACCCTCATTCGTTTCCAAGCGAAGCTCATCAGTATACCGCGAAGGAACAAACATCCTCTCTCGGATCGTTATACCTGATTGTTCAGTAAATGCTTGAGATAAACCATTTATAAATAAAAGGAATTGTCTTGTGACAACTCGATCGCCAACTTTTGCTGGTTTTTTCGCCTCATCATCTAAAAATATATGTGCTACCCGATGTTCTTCTTGCGCTTTGGGCCAATCTTGAAGCACTCCCTCTTCGTCTATCAGAAAACAAGACTCTTCTCCTGAACACCAGAACAAAAAGTTTCCTCTCTCTAAAAGCGAGACTATTACTGTGCTCGGAAAGAGTTTTTTGACTGACACCTGACGAATAAGCGGCGAGGAAGCGAGCAGTCGCTCTTCTACGCGGAGCATCGAAAGCACAAGAAAGTTGTTCTGCGGAAATACTGTCCAAATATGTTCGGAAAGAGCTTCTTGCACTGTTTGTTCGACTTCACCGGAAGTCAATAATCCGGCTCCTTCAATTGTCACTCTTTCTATCATAAGCATTCCAGAAAAGAACACCTGGTATCCAGCAACCAAAAAAAATAACAACCAAAGAAACATGACTTGCCACATATGCGTACGGGATACATAATTCCGTTCCTGCTGTTCTGATGTATGCACTACTCCACGAACAAAATGACGCTCCTGCTTCTTTGAGAAGAGAGCCGATGACTGTTTTTTTGGTACTGTTTTTTGAATATCAGGAATACGCCGCATCTCACAAGAATTTCAAAAATAACTTTTCCAATTGCAATCGAGTATTCGCCTGTGTATTACTTAAGGTACGCTGTGTCTTCTGTATATGTTCCAAAAAGAAATACGCTGTCCGAATTTGATCCAAAGTACCACGCTGTGCAGTCTGACGGACAGTCGATGTCAACCACTCAAGCAATCGAACAACAAAGGCACTTTCTTTAGCTAACTCCTCAGCCAATCGAAGTCGACGAACAAGAGAAAGCTGGCTCAAATTCGACAATTGCTCCAAAAAAACTTTCATTGCTAGAAACTCTTCTGTATTCTGTAGTGCCATTTTGATAATCCCGGGTCGACCAAAAGAGAAGAGAAATTGATTTTCTTGACTCAATACTCCGATTTCGCGCATCTCCTCATGATTTACGAGAGAAAAGTGGACGTGTTGTAACCGCGAATGGACTGTATCAAACAAAGCTGCCGCATCATGTGTCACCAAAATGAGTATTGAGGTGTTATTTGGTTCTTCGAGTGTCTTGAGAAGTGCGTTTTGCGCACCATGAGAAAGCCGATAGGCGTCATTGATAATAAGAATACGTTTTTTTCCAACCAACGGGTAACGAGAAAGAAATACAATGCCTTCTCGTATTGCTTCTACTGGAATATTTTTCTCACGTGTTTTTCCTTTTTCTGTCACTCGCTCTGGTTCCAAGAAAGAGATATCTGGGTGCAAAAGTTCATTTTCCTCACGAAGATCAAAAGCATCACTTTGACCCAAGAGCATCCAAGCAAACCGCAAAGCCACAAGTTTTTTGCCTACACTTTCAGGACCGACAAACAGAAACGACTGCGGATGTTCCGGAAGCGCCGCGAGTGTGTTTAGTCGAGTTTGCACTCCCTGATGGCCAATGATTTGCATGCTGTTCTTTGATTTATAACTTCCGAAAAACACATCTGGATATTAAATAAACACTCACAATCCACCACACAGTAGACTCCAATAAGAGAAAAATTATCTCTTCTCGTCATGAGTACCATCAACAATTTTTTGAATACCCTTTTCAAACGCCTCAGATGAGAATTGACTTACTGATCGCTGAAGGCTCTCAATTGGATACCCGGTCATCTCTTTTTCCAGAAAACGCTTTATTGCTTCCGCAATTACTTCCGGTGTTTGTGAATGAAAAACTTCTCCTGTTTCACCAATTCGAAGAATTTCTCGAATCCCACCATACTCGTAGGCAATAACAGGTGTTCCTGCAGCTAATGCTTCAACCGCTACCATCCCAAAATCCTCCTCTGAGGGGAAAATTAACGCGCGCGCACCGCGATAATATTCCCGCAAACGCTTATCGCTCACTTTCCCAACAAAAGTAATATTTTTGCCAGCAATACGCTCAAGGTTTTGCTTTTCACGACCGCTACCAACCACTATCAAGGGAAACTCTAATTTGGTAAAGGCTTCAATAACTGGTTCGATTTTCTTCGAACGTGTCAATCGGGAAACCACAAGAAAATGTTTCCGCTCATCTTTCGGAAGAGCTTTTTCTGTTTTTGATTCTGCGAGGAAGAGTGCTGGTGGATAAAGAACGGAAGATATTTGCCGATAATATTTAGCAATACGATCACGTGTATATCCTGAATTAGCAATCAGAACATCAGGACGATCAGCTGTTTCCAAATCCCACAGGCGTATATAGGACAACCAAAGACGAGCACAGAGCCGTGGGACAAACCACGGAAGAGACTCATCCAGATACATTTCTCTCCCTTCCCATGCATATCGCATCGGAGAATGAACATACGCAATATGCCGGGTATGAAGTCGTGTAATAATACCCTTTGACCATGCGCCCGAAGAAGAAATCACCATATCAAATTCCCGCAAATCAAGCGTCTCAATCGCAATCGGATAGAGTGGTACAAGCGAGCGATACCGCTCTCGAAGCCACAAAGGGAAAGTCTGCAAAAACGACGAGCGAATATCCCGTCCGGGGAAAAATCGCTTCACGACGCTATCGTCTTTGAGCAGTGTGTAGATAGGTGCCTCTGGGTACATCGAAGCCAGTGCCTGAAGCACCCGCTCTGCTCCGCCATAGGTCACAAGAAAATCATGTACCAAAGCGACTTTTTTCGGTTGTGCTTCGTATTGATGTATATTCATCTCTGTGATATAATGTAAAGTTCAATCTTGAACGCTCTCTGAAAGGAAGGAATTTCGATGGAAGAAAAACAATTCTGCGCAGTTCTTATTTCTGGGCTCCTGAGTGCATTTCTCATTTTTTCAGAGACAGACTCCTGGAAACTCGCGGTGGTGGCCTGTATTCTTCTCCTCTCAATTGGAATACTGGTCATACTCGTTTTTAGTATCGCCGTCAAACTCAAAGCCATTAACCCCGACGAGTAAGGCGGCAATCCCCCTGGCGCATCGCGCCCATCCAAAGCGACTCACATTGTGGGTCGCTTTCTCTATTATACCACTCCGCAGTACCGGATCAGCGAGTAAGCTCTGTATTCCCGCTGTGATACTTTCAACAGCGTATGGATCAACCAGCACCGCTCCCGCTCCCGCCACTTCGGGAAGTGAGGAAATATTAGACGTCACAACAGGCACGCCGACCGACTGTGCCTCGAGTACCGGGATACCAAACCCCTCATACAAAGTCGGGAATAAAAAGACATCCGCCCCCTGAAGCAAACGCCATTTTTCTTCCTCAGCCGCATACCCCACTTCTCGAATACTGTTTTTAAATTTCTGATTTTTCACCTTGGGTTGTATGGTTTCATATCCGTATCCCGGTTTACCAACTAATACCAATGCATGAGGTATCTGATATTTCTCTTTCAAAATTTCAAAGGCTTCAATTATCCGTACGATATTCTTCCGCTCTTCTAATCTTCCGATGAATAGAAGGTACGGCGGTACAGAATTCTTGATGTTTGAAGTGTGAAGTGTGATTTCTCGATTATACCCCTCGTACACCACGCGAATTTTCTTTGCCGATATCCGATACAGATGCATCACATCGCGCTTGGTATTTTCTGACACACATACCACTGTTTGGGCCCATTGGCAGGAACACCAAATAGACACCCGCATATACCACCGTTCATACCACGAGTACGCTTCGGGACAAAATTCATATTCCAGTCCATGAATAGTCACGATCGTTTGCTTGGGATGAATAATTGGCACAGTATGAGCAGGGACAAAAAGCACTTCCGGCGGATGAAGCCACATCTCCAGCGATAAACGGAGCTGCGTCCAAAATCGTGGCGCCCACAATCCTCTCACTTGCCACTTTTCTGGTAAAGCAAAATCGATACCTGGTAATTCAAAAACCAAGTGTCCATCTTGCCATATCAACTTTTTCCGCACATACAAAAAAACCGTTTGCTTAGAAAGCTCCGTCCGTAAATGCTTGATCACCTGATAGCTGTACTCTTCAATCCCCGTCCGTTTTTTCAAAAATGCCCGCGAAGCATCAATGCCGATTATCATACGCCTATTTCGCCAAAACAATACTTCGTTTGTATACTTCAAGATTCTCCAACACGATACCAGTTCCTTTGACGACGCAGAAAGCTGGGTTGTCAGCCACATAGCACGGCACACCAATCGTTTTGGCAATCAGCTGATCGAGATAACGCAACTGCGCTGTCCCACCAGACAAGACCATTCCCTTATCCATAACATCGGCCGCTAATTCTGGTGGTGTCTCCTGAAGCACTTGTTTAATAACATTAATAATTTCACGCAGCTCGTCTTGAATGGCTTCTGTTACTTCATTCGAAGAGATATTCACTGTTTTTGGAAGACCACCCATAAGGTCGCGCCCACGTACCTCCATAAAGTCTTCCTTTACCTGAGCAATAGCTGCGCCAATCTTCATTTTCACCTCCTCAGCTGTCCGGTCACCGATAGCGAGTGAATACTTGCGCTTGATATAATCAGAAATTGCTTGGTCAATACGATTTCCACCTACTCGAGCGCTGTGTGCGGCAACCACTCCACCAAGCGAAATAATGGCAATCTCAGATGTTCCGCCTCCGATGTTAATAATCATATTCCCCTGCGCAGTATGAATAGGAATACCTGCCCCGATAGCAGCCAAAATAGGCTCTTTCACAACATAGGCCGCTTTAGCACCTGCTTTTAATGCTGCATCCACGACTGCGCGCCGCTCTGTTGATGTCACTCCGGCTGGAATCGAGAGTACAATTTCTGGTCGAAACAGACGGAAACGCCCGGTGACTTTATTAATAAAATAGCGCAGCATCGCCTCGGTCACCCGATAATCAGCAATTGCTCCATCACGAAGCGGTTGCGATGCCACAATGGTGTCTGGGGTTCGTCCAAGCATTTCCTTGGCTTCATTTCCTACAGCTAATACTTTATTTTCTGCCAATGAAATAGCCACTACTGATGGCTCATTAATCACGATTCCTTTCCCTGGTACGAATACCAAGGTATTCGCTGTCCCAAGGTCTATACCAATTTTTCGAATAAAAGACATACGCTCTATACGGTATCAAACAAATCAACTCCCAAAAAAATATTTCCTTTTTTTCTCTATCGACTCATGCGGTTTATCTGAGCCCCCAGCTTTTGCAACCGCTCTTCAATGCGTTCATAGCCACGATCTACTTGATAGATATTTTCAATAACCGTTTTTCCTTCAGCGCAGAGAGCTGCAATGATAAGAGCAACACCCGCACGTAAATCATAGCTCTTAATCATTGTCCCACGCAGAAGGGTTTTCCCTTGGATAATGACTTGATGCGGATTCAGCACTATCGCTCGTGCGCCCATTTTTTCAAGCTCTGGGACATAATTAAATCGTCCCTCAAAAATGGTATCAAAAATCAGCGTCTCTCCCTGCGCTTGTGTTGCAAGGACGCCAAAGGGTGCTTGCACATCACTTGGTAAGCCCGGATAAGTACGTGTATCCAGTTTTGAAATAGCACAGAGTGTCTTTGATGGTATCACCGTGATTATATCCGGTTCAATATGAAAATCTGCTCCAAATTCACGTAATTTTTCCAAGACAATATCAAGATGTTCCTCGCGAGCATGGCGAACAGTCAATGCGCTCCCGGTTACCACGCCCAAGATAAGAAAAGTAGCTGCTTCATTTGCATCAGGAATAATGGCATGCTCAGCACCAGAGAGTAATTTTGTGCCCGTAATCTCTAGTGTGTGTGTCCCAAGCCCTTGAATATTTGCTCCCATCGCCACCAGAAAACGTCCGAGGTCTTCCACATGAGGCTCGGCCGCTGCAAGCTTAATCGTTGTCTTCCCTGGCATACCAGCGGCAAGCATCATGGCATTTTCCGTTGCCGTCACTGACATTTCTCGCAAAACCACTTTTCCAGCTTGGCGGCCACTCGCATCCACCTGGTAGCTTTTTTCCTGTTGCACAATCTGCACTCCCAGTTTCTCCAGTGCATCAAAATGAGTCCCCACCGGACGTGCGCCAATCACACATCCTCCTGGATGATATAGCGAAAAAGAATCAAAACGAGCTGCCAGCGAACCAAACAAAAGGATAGAAGAACGAATTTTCTTCACCTTTTCCATATCCATCTTCCCCGGATCAATATTACAATTAGTAATAGCAAGCGTTCGTTTCTCTCGCCACTCTATTTCCGATCCCATACTCTCCAAAATCTCGATCATACGAAAAACATCCTCAATAAGAGGGAGATTGGAAAGCACACAGGTTTGTGTCGTTAGAAGCGTGGCTGCCAGTATCGGGGTTGTCGCATTTTTTGAACCAGAAACAATAATTTCCCCAGATAAAGGCTTCCCACCTTCAATTTCAAATACATCCATACTTGGGAGTATAACGGAAAAACATCCGGCATTCAAGCAGGAAGTTCCCACGAACAAGCCCCAGTCAGAAGATTTACCCGCAGACTTGAAGTGGACGATTCTTCTCCCAATGAGTCTTCACCCAAACCATTTTTCCCCGAATAATAATATTGAGCTGCATATCTTCATCCGCATGAAATACCCCCAAAGGATTCTGTATTACCATTTCCCCCTCACCGAAAAACTGACAAGGGAAATGGGATTTTGAATTTGAAACAGAAAAATCAAAATCACAGAGCCGAACGCTCATATGCGCATCTGGACCAGTACCGCTTGTATCTTTTTTGATGGCTACATTTTTCCCTGATCGAAAAAGAGTCTGTCCTTCTCCAAAAATCGAGGCGGTAAAATCACTCCCTTCATATTTGAAAGTAATTTCGGTTGTTAATCCATCCCAGGGAGCGCATCCCAAACGGATAGTGGCGGGTATCATTTCCACACAATTCTCTGTTGGGCCGCACGGCGTATGAATCATTGGCGATCCTGGTAATGTTGGTACATTTGAAATAGGCGTAATTGGTGTCTTCATTGGAGCTTCAGACGGATCAAGATTCAATGCAAAAGAAAACATCCAATTATTCGGGGACATTCGCAGAGAGAACCAACCAAAAATTACCGCTGTCCCCACAACCAATCCGCCTATCCCCAATCCAACCAATACATTTTTATGAGAAATGCCCATTATACGTTTTTTTTATTTTGATTATATTGAAAGACTTGCTTGCTCTCTCCGAAAAAAATGTTCTTCTTTCGCCATTCTACCATAACTACTTTTTTTTGAGCGTATATTTTCAAACAGTATTTTTCTCGCGCATCCTTGCTCTTCATTGTCTTACTCCTTATAATAAAGCCACAAAACCTTAAATGAAAATTATGTCACGTACTTCTTCTGTAAACACTGCTCATCACTACGCTGTTATCATGGCTGGCGGTACAGGTACGCGCCTTTGGCCGCTCTCGCGCATCGCAAAACCCAAACAATTTCAATCTTTTCTTTCAGAGAAGACCCTCATTCAGGAAACATTCGAGCGCTCACAAACTATTGCTTCACCACAACACATCCTTATTTCCACCGGGCAGAGATATACTACGCTTGCTCAAGAGCAACTGCCATTTATTACCGACAAGCAGCTCATTGTTGAACCACTGGCAAAAAATACTGCTCCGTCTATCATCTATATCGCCGCCCTACTTGCTCACCGTGATCCAGAGGCAATCGTCGCAACGCTTGCCTCTGATCATGCTATTGAAAATCCTCAAGAATTCACCCGCGCTGTCAATCTTGCTTTTGAAACAGTCGCTCTTTATCCTGATTCTTTGGTGACTATCGGTATTAATCCAACCAAGCCTGACACAAATTATGGCTATATCCGTATGGGAGAAGAAATCTCTCTCACCGAACAAAATCGTGTTTTTCGCGTTGATAATTTTAAAGAGAAGCCTGACCGAGCAACTGCTGAACAATACCTTTCTTCATGGGAATACCTCTGGAATGCTGGGTATTTTGTCTTTCGAGCCGCATCAGTTCGAACATGGGTCTCAAAATACGCGCCAGAATTTCTTTCCTTTGCCGATGCTTTATCTGATGCATTAAAAAATGATACCCTCTCCGATGAACGCTTACTCGAACTCTTTACTGCCGTCCAAGCTGCTCCCGTAGACACTATACTCGCTGAACGCCTCCCTGTAGAAAAACGATTTGTCATTCCAACAACACTCGAATGGAATGATATTGGCGGCTGGCATACGCTATACACCTTTCTCGCTGAACGTCATCGAAAAGATCAAATCGTCAGAGGCCCGCATATTGATCTCGGAAGTAAAAATTGTTTCATCCACGGAGAAAAACGTCTTATTGTAACAGCTGGCCTCCGTAATATCGTCATTGTTGACACAGATGACGCGATTCTTATTGCTGATCGAGAAACTCTCTCTCAAAACATGAAAGAGCTCATTTTAAAATTACCAGATGACAAACGTTAGTAATGAACTCAAGACACATCTCGTCTTTTCCATCTTTTGCATAAGAAAAAATCTCCTAACCAGAGAATTTTTTTCTTATGCAACTATTTTTAACTACAACCCAAATCGCTGAAAAAGTCCTTGTAATTCTTCGGCTGAATAGTATTCAATAACAATTTTCCCCCCCTGACCAACCGGGGAAAGTTTCACTCGTGTCCCTAATTTTTCACGTAATTTTTCAAGACGCTCCGAAAACTCAGCCGGTACAACCACTTCGCTTCGTACGTGCGGACGAACTGATACTGCCCGGGCTTCCATTTCTGCTTCACGAACAGTTAATCCGGACTTCAAAATCATTTCAAAAAGTGCTCGTTGTTTTTCTGGATTTTCAATACCCAAAAGCGCCTTCGCGTGTCCTTCAGAAATTTTCCCTTCAATAAGGGCCCTCTGAATCTCAACAGGGAGATGCAACAAACGGACAGTGTTGGCAACCAGACTCCGACTTTTCCCCATTTTCTTCGCAACCTCTTCCTGATGCAATCCGTATTCTTCCATGAGTCGTAGATATGCCTTGGCCTCTTCGATTGGATTCAAATTGTGCCGTTGGGTATTTTCGATAATAGCAAGCTCAAGTTTTGTCCGTTCATCCGCACTTCGAATAATCACCGGCACTTCAGTCAATCCAGCAAGTTTTGAGGCTTGTAATCGACGTTCGCCAGCAATGAGTTCATATCCATCTCCACTTTTTGTTACCACAAGCGGTTGCAGTATACCGTGTTCTCGTATGGACTGGGCCAATTCAGCAAGTTTTTCCTTATCAAATTGAACTCGAGGTTGTTCAGGGTTTGGGGCAATCTTCTGCAGTGGCGCATTCACAATACTTGCCTGATCAAAACTCGTGCGAGGAGAAAATATTGGTTTTTGCGATACGACTGGCGGTTGCGCTCCCTGTGTTGCTATCGGACGAGGTGGCTCTACCGCTGCTTCAGAAGAGACCTTTGGAACAATTACTGTTGGCGCTCCTGATTCAGAGACTTTCGACGAAATCGTCTCTGACATACCTGGACGCTGAACTGGATTAATGACAAAAGGTGATGTTGCGACTGGCTGCTTTGCAATGGGCTGAGGCACAACAAAAGGACTCGTACCTGAATTCTGAGTCGAATTCTGAGCGCTATTGTTCCCTGTCGAATCTGATTTTTTTGGTGGGATAAGCGAGGAGAGTCCACGCCCTAACCCATATTGCTGTGCCATATTTTTTTTACACCCCCCCCTAATTACTTTTAATCTTAAATCGGAATACCTAAATCATCAAATTATTTCTTTTTTTCTTTCAAAAACCAAACTCTGTTTTATACCTCTTCTTCCTCCGCAATAGGCTCTCTGGCAATAATTTCCCGAGCTACTCCTTTATAAGCACGGGCTCCCTTGGAAAAAGCATCAAAATCAAGTATCGACTTCCCGAATGAAGGAGCCTCAGCAAGACGCACGGAACGCGGAATAACATTTTCAAATACTGGCCCAGGAAAATGTGCTCGTACCTCGTTGACTACTTGGCGTGCCAAGCGATTCCGTCGATCATACAAAGTAAGTAATGCTCCAAAAATCTTCAATTCTGGTTGCAAGCGCTCTCGCACCAAATCAATAGTTCCGAGTAATTGCGACAATCCTTCAAGTGCATAGTATTCAGTCTGAACAGGAACAATAACCCCGTCACTCGCGACCAAGCCATTAATCGTCAAAAGTCCGAGTGATGGTGGACTGTCAATCAGAATATAATCGTAATGTGGACGAAGTACTCGTAGTACATTGTGCAAGCGAAACTCACGTCCATCAAGATGAATCATTTCAATTTCTGCGCCTGCTAAGTCCTGAGCAGCAGGAATAATATGAAGACCTTCCGTATCAGTAGCATAAATAATCTCCTGAGGAGGAGCGCCCATAATCATCGCATGGTACAGATTTTTTTCGATGCCTTCTTTTTCGATTCCAAGTCCCGAAGAAGCATTTCCTTGCGGATCAAGATCAACCAAAAGCACACGCTTACCAAATTCAGCAAGATAGCGCGCAACATTAATTGTCGATGTGGTTTTCCCTACGCCGCCCTTTTGATTGACAAAACCCAAAATTTGAGACATATTCTTAGAAGCTCTTTCAAAAACTCTTGATACCTCCCTAGTATATCTGATTGACAGCAACAGTTCAATTTTCTATGCTAAGTGAGTTCATTCAAGCGCATAATTGCCGCGGTGATGGAATGGTAGACATACGGGACTCAAAATCCCGCGATAGCGATATCATGAGAGTTCGAGTCTCTCCCGCGGCACCAAATGATAACTTGTTCGAAATGTAAGAATGCGGATGCTTGTAATGTCCCTCCTCGTAGAGGCTTGGGACATATTTTTTAGACAATAAATTGATACTTCCAAAGGCCACACTATCACTCTTACTCCGCTCTGAAATAGCTTTCTTTATTATTTTAACCAAGGAAATACAAAAATTCTTTTCCCAAAAGAAGAAAATAAATACTCCACAAATATGATTCTCACTTATCTTTTATTACCCGTTGGTTTTGTTTTTCTCATCAAGGGAGCTGATTTTTTAGTTGATGGTGCTTCTTCTGTTGCCAAAAGACTCGGCGTTTCAGCGTTAGCTATCGGACTCACGATTGTAGCCTTCGGCACTTCCGCGCCGGAACTTATTGTGAATATTTTTGCAAGCATCCATGGGAATACGGATATCGCCATCGGCAACATTTTAGGGAGCAATATTGCCAACATCCTGCTTATCTTAGGAATCTCAGCCATCATTTTTCCTTTGGCGGTTAAAAAAGGAACTGTCTGGAAAGAAATACCCTTTAGTTTACTGGCAGTAGTGGTAATGGCCTTAATGGCTAGTGATGCATTTATTGATGGCGGGATTTTTTCAGGTCTCACGCGCGTTGACGGACTTGTTCTTATTGCATTTTTTATTATTTTTCTCTACTACACATTTGGTATAAGCCGGATACAGGCAGCTGATGCTGTCGAAGCTCCAATAATTCATCATTATTCCCTGTCACGCTCCTGCATTATGATCGTTTTTGGACTTGTGGGATTAACCGTAGGAGGAAAATGGATCGTTGATGCAGCTGTGGCATTAACCTCAACACTCGGTGTCAGCGAGGCTCTTATCGGACTCACGGTTGTGGCGATAGGGACATCGTTGCCAGAACTAGCAACTTCAGCAATGGCAGCCTACAAAAAAGATGTTGACATTGCCGTGGGTAATATTGTAGGATCAAACATTTTTAATATTTTTTGGATTTTAGGGATCAGTTCGATTATTAATCCTCTCCCTTTTTCTTCCGTACTCACAAGTGATGTTTTGGTAGCTATCCTTGCTACACTTCTCTTGTTCGCAGCCTTGTTTATTGGCAAACGGCACACGCTAGAACGATGGCAAGGGGCTTGCTTTGTTATGCTCTATGTCAGCTACCTTGTTTATTTAGTTCTTCGCGGCTAAAGATAAAGTACCCTCGCAACATAAATTATATCCATGCTGGAAAAACTCATCCAAATTACGCAATCGATAGTTTCTGCTGGCGGACCTGCTGGCGTTTTTGCAGCTGCAATTCTTGAAGAAATACTCTTTCTCATACCCTCCCCTATTGTACCGATGGCAGCTGGTTTTTTCTTACTCTCACCTCAAGCTGACTTTACCGAAGTTGCAAGTCGAGCTATTTTTTACATTGCGATTCCTGTCAGCCTGGGTCTAACTATCGGCTCAATTGTCCCTTATTCTATTTGTTATTTTGGCGGACGCCCAGCGATTAAAAAATGGGGACGTTTCATCAGCTTAAACTGGGAAACCATTGAAAAAACTGAGAAGAAATTCATTCGAGGATATCGTGATGAATTTATTTTACTTGGATTGCGTATCTTGCCTGTAGTTCCCAGTGTGGCTATTTCTGGATTTTGCGGTCTTATTCGATACCCCGTTTTCCGCTTTCTGACAGTTACTGCTTTTGGTGCGGCAATCCGAGGATTCTTATTGGGACTCCTCGGATGGTATGTAGGAACAGCCTATTTAAAATACGCTCAAATGATCTCGCAAATAGAAAAATATTTATTTGTTCTCGCTGGCATTGTAGGCATAATAATAATCATCTGGTTTATGCGTAAAAAAAGTATCGAAATTCCTGAAATTATATAAAAAAATAGATGTGTTTC
>JAGOSP010000007.1:44261-48088 GCA_018062205.1 Candidatus Moraniibacteriota bacterium
TGATCTCGCAAATAGAAAAATATTTATTTGTTCTCGCTGGCATTGTAGGCATAATAATAATCATCTGGTTTATGCGTAAAAAAAGTATCGAAATTCCTGAAATTATATAAAAAAATAGATGTGTTTCGAAAAACTACAAACAAATTACTGATTCATTCTCGGTGGAAAATAGCATTAAAATACTCGCGGAGTCCTAACCTGTAGAAGATGTATGAAACACAAAGAAATATCTAAAGATATTGAAAAAATCTACACTAAATCGGAATTTATAAAAAAACTCCGTCGATTTGCTGATGCACTTGAGACAGGAAAAACATTCTCAATTCAAATTGCGAATAATAAAATATCTGTTCCAAAAAATGCAGTCATCAATATCGAATACGAACAAGAAAAAGGAGGAGGGGAAATTGAATTTCAAATAAAATGGAAGAGGTAATTCGAGTGAATGCAAGTTTACTCAAAATCACTAAAAAAATAATCCCAAAAGAAAAATAGGATTGTTTGGTATCTCTAAAAACTCTCCAGAAAAATAATAAGACCTATTTTTCTGTTTGAAAAAAATTCACACAAGGCATACCACTACAGCCAGAAAAGGAGATTCGCGGTTTAAGCAGAGCGTTTTTGTTTTTCTTCTGCCAAAAAGACAACTTTTCGCAAGAGACACGCGATAGTAATCGGTCCGACGCCACCCGGAACTGGTGAAAGAAAACCCTCCTGAGACAAAATATCTTCACTGTCAACATCACCCACGGTTCTCCCTGTTTCATTTTTGGTAATTCCCCCATCGATAACAATCACATTTGGAAGAATATTCACCTTTCGAATAAGACGGGGCACACCACAAGCACTCACGATTACTTGTGCCTCAAGGAACATCTCTGGTTCTCCCAATAAACGCTCTGAAGAAATTATTTTTCCCACAAGCCCTCTATTCTCGCAAGCTTTCAGAAGTACTCGCCCGAAGTGTTCTGAGTTTACAATCAAAAGTGCTGACTGCCCTTTGAGCGGTTGCTCACTTGAAATCAGAAGTTCCAAAAGAGCTTCGGGGAAAACAGGAATCTGAGCAACTTCCCCAGCCAAAAAAGCAGCCACGTTCACAGCATGAAAACCATCAACATCCTTCTCTGGATCAATCGCATCGATGATACGATTTGTATCGAGTCCTTTTGGAAGTGGTAACTGCACAATGATACCATGCACGGCTGTATTATCGTTCAAGCGCGTAATAACTGACACAATCTCATCTTCCGAAACATCCGAGGAAAATACGTGTTTTTCACAGGCTATCCCGTCTTTGGTTGCTTCTTTTTCTTTCAGACTGACGTATAAATGTGAAGCCGCATCATTCCCAACGAGTATCACTGCCAATTTCGGCTGGACCATCAGCTGGCTTACCCGTTTCTGAATTTCCGTATGAATTCGATCGGCTACTGGTTTTCCGTACAATAATTGCATATACCAAAAAGGACACTGATTACCTTACTCTTCCTGAAAAATATTTGACGAATATCTTTGGGGTAATGTACTTCCAAATAACCCATACCATACCAGTAGCAATCGCCATGCTTCCAATCACATCCACCAAATGGTGCACGCCTGCCAACATACGCGAAAACCCCACAAGAAAAGCCAAAAACATCAGTACTGTCCCGAGTCTTTTTTCGCACCAGAAAACCAAAGCCGCAAACGCAGCAGAAAGAAGGGTGTGATCCGAAGGAAAACCATTATCATCTGCGTGAGGAAGAAGCGGGGGGAGCCCTGAAAGCACAAATGGTCGCTGATTTTCAAAGAGAGCACTTCCAATTTTCGCAGCGATATACGCAAGAGGAAAAGCAATCGCTATAGAAATAAGTAGCTTCAAACGAAGTTCTTTCGGTTGAGCATAGACAAAAATTCCTGCAAAAAGAGCAATCGCTATATATAAATACTGAGCACCAAAAAGAATAAATCCTTTTTCCATATCCTCTTGATTAAAAAAGTGTCCCTGTTGGTGGAGTTGCCAATGTAACAACTGGAGCATGCTCAGTCTTCACTGATTCGAGAAGTTTTTTATTTCCATGAAGCTCTGCAATATAATTCCAATCTCGAAACTCTGGATACTTTTCGAGTTGTTTTTCCAAAATTTCAACAGTTGTTCGAACGTCCCCAGCGCCAGTGTGAGCGCTTACATGTTCTCTGCCACAGTATAATTTACAAGCAGCCGAAAGCGTGCGCGGTGTCATCATATCCCGTGCTTCCATCTTGTGGTAGAGAATTTTTGCATCCAAAATCTTCTTCCCAGAATAATCAAAACTTTTCCCAACTGCGGCAAATTCTCCTTTTAGAAAAGGCAAATCAAATCCCGTGATATTGAAGCCGCCCACATCTGCCCCATCAAAAGTATTCCAAAGTTCAAAACAGAGGGACGCAAAACTTGGCATATCTTTCACATCTTCATCGCGAATACCATTGATACTCGTGGCCACCGCTGGTATCGGTCTCCCTGGATTCAGGCGCTGGCAATATTCAATAATTTCACCACTGGGCAGAATTTTTTCATAGGCAATTTCAATAATATGATCTTCTCCAACGGATAATCCTGTCGTCTCCAAATCGAAAATGATGAGTGGTCGCAGAAGAGGTAAATATTGTGCAATAGTCGTCTGTAGCATATCAAAAACATTATTTCATAACCATATGGCATTCTACTCTAAAACCTCATTTTTCTCCAATCTATGCCTCTTTTCTTTGCTTTCCCAAAGCTTCAAGGATCGCTCTAAAAGATGCGTTCCTGCTATTCACTCCCCGAAGAATTTTTCTCTATTCCACCGTCACTGATTTTGCCAAATTACGTGGCTGGTCAATATCATAACCACGCTCTACCGCAACGAAATAAGCAAAGAGTTGTAACGGAATAACTGCAAGCGCCGGCGAAAGCATTTCCAAAGTCTTAGGAAGCAACAGTGTATCTGAGACCTGCTTCGCAAGTTCTTTATCACCCTCAGTCCCAATAGCAATCACACGACTCCCCCGAGCAAGTATTTCTTGCATACCACTCATATTTTTTTCATAAACGCTATCCTGTGGCACCACCACAATAGCCACAACAGATGCATCAATAAGAGCGATTGGCCCATGTTTCATTTCACCTGTCGGATAACCCTGTGCTGGAACATAGGCAATTTCCTTTATCTTCAAAGCACCTTCGAGCGCGTTTGGATAATTATATTTTCGTCCCAAGTAGAGATAGTGCGGCTGTCGTGCATATTTCTGAGCTAATTTCTTAATCATCGGCGTCAGCTCTAACACGCGCTTCATATGCTCTGGAAGAGACAAAAGCTCTTTGACAATATGTTGTCCTACTACCAGCGATAACTCGCGTTGCCGGCCCAAATAGAGTGCCAAGAGAGCAAGTATGGCGAGCTGTGAAGTAAAAGCCTTTGTAGATGCAACCGAAATCTCTGGTCCTGCATGACAATACACCCCGGCATCGGTTTCCCGAGAGATCGATGACCCGACAACATTCACGATACCGATAGTAAGAACACCCTTCTCTTTCGCTTCACGAATAGCAGCCAATGTATCAGCGGTTTCACCTGACTGCGAAATAGCAATAACGAGCGTCTTTTTTCCGAGTAAGGCTTTACGATAACGAAACTCAGAGGCCATCTCCACTTCCGTCGGAATACCAGCGTATTCTTCCAACATGTATTCTCCGACAAGTCCGGAATGATATGACGTACCGCAAGAAACGATAATGATACGATCAATAGTGCGTAAGCGCTTTTCGATGGCTTTCAAACCACCGAGCCGAGCATGTCCTTCTTCGGGAATCAATCTCCCACGAA
>JAGOSP010000008.1 GCA_018062205.1 Candidatus Moraniibacteriota bacterium
ACTTAGTTACGATGAGAATCGTAACGGAGAATTATAGCACGAGATTGATTCGAAGTCAAATACTTGTTCGATCCCTACCAACCCTATACGAAAAAAGAGGCTATGAAGAGCCTCTTTTTCAATGCTGTCCCTATGGGACGAAGTTGGAACCTATTTGATGTCTATTTCTTACTAATACCAAGCTTCTTGTATAGAGCAAAATTCCATCCTGTTCCCTACGGTACAACCTATTTGGAGTTCTTCGTCATTTTCCTTTAGAGGGAGGTAAAGTGAGTCATAGGTTCCTTCGTTGCAGCCATAGTCCAACCTACGATTAGCTATGGTTGTTGTTGCTCCTGTAATAAAACGACAAGTTTGTTTGTTTTTTAAAATAATATACCAAGGCACGGCGTCTGTTTTTTCGGTTTCTTTATCAAAATGGGGTCTGGATATCATTTTAAACATCATTGGATCTTCTTCGTATGGCTCACTTGGGCAAGAGATAATCGATTCATCACCAATCGGATCTTCGAAACAGGGATCATAAATACCATTACCAACTGAACATCTGAAGGCATCAGATCTGTTTGAACTTAGACTTGTTATCCAGCAGTCTGCTTTTTTAAGGTCTGATGTATTTGACCCGTTATTTGAATTGGTGTAGTAATAGGTTTTTGTTTCAAATTTTTCAGTGTCGCTTTTTTGGAGAGAATAAATAACCATTGGAATAACAACGGCAATCAGAGTCCCGATTATCCATCTATGGTTTTTTGCTACGTATTCTCTCATACGGGCTTACCTTCCGGAATTTTTTGCTGCTTTTTCTATCCAGTTGCCCATGTTGTTATACCCGTCGTCATTTACCCAATCATAGGTCGAGTACAGACTAGATAATTTCATTTTTTCACCATTTCTTGTTATTGACCAATCATCGAACGGGTTTCTTCCCTTAGCGCTTTTTAGTCCCTTGGAATTCTCCTTGTTGTGTATGTATATTCCAAGTAAGCCGTTCCCTTTTTTGTGGCTACTTTTTATCTCATAATTAATCCACTTTCTTCCCGCTGTATTTGATCCAATCAAAACAACAGTAACAGAGGTTCCGCCTAGTTGTTTATCGATCCATTTTTCAATTTCAGAATCTTGTTTTTTCTTTACTTCTTCCCATTCTGCTGAATCAAAAAATCCAGCAGCCTTTCTTTCTTGTGTAACCCAGCTATTTCTTACCTGTGAAGCCCTCCAACAATCGGGAGCGTAGTGAAAGCTGAAAAATACGCGACGAGCCATAAGCTTATCGTGTTAAATAAATTACAATTAACATTATTATAATTAGTGGTGGATAAAACGATAATAGGGTTAGTGATCCCATGGAATTAATCCATGTGTTTTTACAGTAAACTTTATATTTGCTGGTATCCATTGAGAAATCTATCTCCTCCTCTTTTAGTTTTCTTACGTCATTGTACAACGCCCTAAATAATCTTTCTTGTGAAAGAAAATAGCCGTCTAAAATCCAAAAAATAAAAATAATAAAGAAGGAAATTAGCACGTATTCTGGTTTTGAGTCTTTTGCTGATAAGGCAAAAAGAGCGGATATCAACGTAATAGCCCACCCTTTTAAAAAGAACAAGTTCCCAGCCATTCTATTAATAGCGGTCTGTATAAATTCAAGGTGTTTTCGCTTATTATCCATATTTGCTATAATGGTTCTAACAACTGAAATATAGGCCTAAACTTAGCTTTAATCAAGCTGGGCATGGTCTGAAATCCTGCGTAACAATAACGGTCTCATGATCGGTACTTGTTACGCAGGTCTATGCTCGAAAGGGCGTAGGGTTTCCGCAAGGATTCCGCCGTCGTGAGACCTTTTTTGTATCCAAAATGAAAAAGAAACAAATCGACAAAGTGCTGTATCTCAAGAATGATTCATTGTTGACTCAATCGGAACAAAAGTTCTATTTCATTCTTGCTGAAATTCTTCAAGATCGTTATCTTATTTTCTCGAAGGTTCGTATCCCCGATATCGTTCATATCCCAGAATGGTATAAACCATATTACTGGGCAATCTACTGGTGGGATAGGATCAAATCAAAACACGTCGACTTTCTCGTTTGTGATCGAAACTCTTTTGAACCATTGCTTGTTATCGAAGTGGATGATCCGCTACATTTGTTGCCGAAGGGTAAAAAACGAGATGTCTTGGTAAACTTTGTTTTTCGCAAAGCACGCCTCCCAATTCTTCGCCTCACAGATAAATCTCTTGAGAATAAAAAGGCGCTAGAAGAATCGATTGAAAGTAGTCTTAAAAGTTGATTTTTATCTAAAAACAGAGCAGGATGGATTAGGAGATGAATTTATTTTAGTGCTATGGAAAATCAATCAACAACTTTAGATAAGGCAGTAAAAGTCGCCATTACCGCAGGGGCTTTAATAGTAGCGCTATCAATCGCATACTATCTTGTTGTGTTTTTGCCACAAAAAGAAAAGGTGAGGTTGGAGGAACAGCGGCAAGAAAAATTGGCAGACGAACAGAAGACGATGGAACAAAAAGAAAAAGAAGCAGCGAAAGAGGTAGCCATAAAAACGGAGAAGTGCTTCGAGGATGCAAAAAAATTTCATGAGGGCTACATTGAGTCTGTAACGGGTATTTATCAAGAGCCAAAGTACACTTATAACCAGAAGCTAGGACGGTGTTTGTATAGTGGTGGATATAATAAAAAATTGCGTCTTCTATCTGATGCAAATGCAGACAAGTTAGTAAAAACACCAGAATATTATTGGGAGAGAGTCGTAAAAGATGTGTATACAAATGAAACCATCTTATCAGCATATAACTTTCAGGATACAGAAAGTATTAAGGCTTATTGGGATGAACACAGTAAGCTCATGGGTAATTAGTTTTCTAAGCGCTACTCTTGTATATTGACAAAAACCAATTCCTGATATAGCGTAGTCTTGGAAACTTGAAAACCGAGAAATCCCGCTATATATTACAAATCCAAATGCGCCCACCCTTACCTCCCGGTGGGATAGGACTATTGCTCAGACTTTAGCCCGAAATATCTGATAGGAGGTTTACACATTTTTAGGGATATCAATTCAGATTGATAGTTTGTGTAAACCTCCGCTGGTAAAACAATAGGAAACCGACTTTCATTCTGAAGTCGGTTTTTTCGTTTCCCGGAATTCTTATTTTCTGGGAGATGAAGCCACGGTTTAGCCAAGAATTACGAGATCGGATCAAGGCGTATTTCCAAAAACGCTGTGCTTTGACGATTTCCGACGATGAGGCCGATGAATATCTGGATTCGTTGGCTGATTTATATCAGGCGTTTAGCGAGATGCGACACCGCCCATCTTTTGCCGATAGGCAAAAGGGGCGGGGTCGCTCTTCTTAACTTGATTATAACCACATTTAAACAGAATTATTTTTATGTACTATCATCGGAAAATCATCATCTCGGGGAAGTTTATCGAGCTCTACGAATACGAAAAAACGCTCCGGCGTGATTTCACGCGAAAGAAGAAAAAGAGACCGGATCCTGTGCAGGAGGAACTAGACGCCCGTATCGATCCGGAGCCGTCCGCAGGATCCAAGCAGGTGGAGAAACGCAAAGATTCGATCTCTCGAACCCGAACGGAGATACGGCGGCTCATAAACTGCAATCAGGATTTCACGAAATTCTATACCCTGACATTCAAGGAAAATATCACCGATGTAAAAATTGCGAACAAGCATTTTAGTAAATTCATCATGCGGATGGAGTATCGGTATGAAGATTTCAAATATGTTTCCGTCATCGAATTTCAAAAGCGTGGAGCTGTGCATTATCATTTCCTTTGTAATCTTCCCTACATCAAATCGAAAGAAGTCGAAACTATCTGGGGGTTTGGGTTTATCAAAATAAAAAGAATACAACACGTCACGAATCTCGGCGCGTATGTCTGCAAGTATCTGCAAAAGGACATGACGGACGGACGGCTGTTCAACAAAAAGAAATACTTCTGTTCAAAAAACCTTGATCGACCGACGGAGATTTACGACGATCAGATCGTCGGACAACTCATTGCTCAATACGGTTTGGAAAGCGCGGCGGTTGAGTATGAATCGACTTTTTCCGGCGAGTATACCGGCAAGGTTGAATACAAACAGTTCCGATTGGAAGGAATCGACGCTTGATTTTATCCGTTCATTTCTGTTACGTTGTACGGATATGAAATACATCCTCTACGCCAGAAAATCCACCGAAAGCGATGATCGACAGGCAATGTCCATCGAATCGCAGGAAATAGAGCTTTTGAAAATGGCCGGAAGCCTCGGTTTCCGCATTGATAAGACATACAAGGAAAGCATGTCTGCCAAGCAAGTTGGTCGTCCGATCTTCGATGAAATGCTCCGGTATATCGGACAAAAAAAGGATTGTATCGTGTTCGCCTGGAAAGTCGATCGACTGACTCGAAACATTTTTGACGGAGCAAAAATCATCGAGCTTTTGGAAAAAGGGAATATCAGGGAGATTCGGACGATCGACAAGATCATCGTTGATAACCCGATCGACAAATTCATGCTCTCCATCGATTTCGGGGTCGGCAAGAAATATTCCGACGATCTTTCCGTCAATGTGAAACGAGGCAATAAGACGAAGCTTGAAAAGGGAGGCTGGCCGGGCGTCGCTCCGATCGGATATCTCAACGACAAGCTCGACAAGACGATCATCATCGATGAGGAGCGCGCGCCCTACATTCGCGAGGCGTTCGATCTGTATGCGACCGGAGCATATAGCGTCATGGAGATAGCCACTATCCTGTATGAAAGCGGTCTGCGCACGCGGGCTGGTCGCAAGGTGCACAAGAGCAAGATTCATAAGATACTCACCAATCCTTTTTACACGGGGCTCATGCTTCGGCAAGGCAAGCTGTATCAGGGTTGCCACGAACCGGAGGTCTCCCATCAGGCGTTTGAAAAGGTGCAAGACGTTTTGTTTCGCAGAATCCCCACCAAAAGGAAGACGCTGTTTTTTCCCTTTCGAGGATATCTTAAATGCGGAGTCTGTGGCTGTGCCCATACCGCCAGCCGCAAGAAGGGGCACGATTATTACTACTGCACGAATGGCCGTGGTCTTTGTGGAGAGCACACAAGCTATATGCGGGCAGAAGACGTTGCGGCCATCGTGGCAACCCAGCTTGGAGAGATCAGGTTCGATGAAGAACTCATCGAATCAGCTTACCTTGCCAATAAGGAAAAGGGAGAACGCACCGAAATCTATCAGGAAACCTCGCGGGAAACCATCCTGAAAGGCCTCGAATTCATCTCCAAGAAAGAATCGAAGCTCTTGGATAGTCATCTGTCCGATTTGATCACTACGGAGGTCTACGAGGCAAAAATGAAGGAATTGCACAACGAACGGGAGACGCTTCATTCCCAGCTCCGGAAAATCGGTCAAAAAACACGGGAGGGGCTTAGCACTTTGGAACAAATAAAAGAGGTGTTTTTGACCGCGAGCAAAGCCAAAAAAGATTTTCTCGATGCCGAGGACGAGCAAAAATCAAAAGTGCTGGAAAAGGTACTTTGGAACCTTGAAATCAAAGAGAAAGTTATGGCTTCTGCGAGCTTCAAAATGCCCTATGAAGCACTAAAAAAATCGCCCAAAAATGGCGACTTTTCACAAATGCTGGGGAGGAAGGGATCGAACCTTCGTATGGGGGCTTCAAAGGCCCCTGCCTTACCGCTTGGCTACTCCCCAAGAGTGTGATTTTTTTTCTGACTATCCTTGTTCAGGAACGATTTTTCCACCGAGCATTTCGAGTGCCTGAGAAACGAGCGAGGCGTCTTTCTCTGGAGTATCTGATTTGGCTGCGGGTGCCTTCTCGAGCACAATTTGGAACTTCGGTTCGAACGAAAGAATCTTAGCAAAGGCTTGCCCGAGCGTCAATTTACTCTCAGGATTATCAAGGCGTTCTTTGTGAAAATTGTGCTTGGTTTGGAGGATAAGTGTTTGATTGCGAACCTCTACCGGGCTAGATTGCATGAGAGCAAGAGCGAGCGAGGCGTTCAATATCTTGGCTTGTTCGAGAATGCTTTTCCAGGCGGCTTGGATTTCTTCGATGGAAAAGGCAGGCGGAAGAGCCGCATCGGGTTGTGAAGATAGCGAAATTTTTATTTCAGCAATTTTTTCTTCTTTCTTGGTGATGACAGGGATTTCTGCTGGAGTCGTTCTAGGTGTTTTCAATGGAGTGGCTGGAGAGAAAGAAGCTGATGGGGTTGGGCGGAGTGGTGGCAGAGGAGTAGGGAGTTTGGGTTGAGGGGAAGAGGAAGGTGCTTCATCGGGGGACAGACTTTTGACGAGCGCGATTTCGAGTGGAAGTTCGGGAATGGTAGCATTTTTGGAGTCACGCTTGGCAGCTTGGAAGAATTCAAGCATACGGACAATTTCTCGGGGTGTCAGGCGAGAACTGAGATCGGTAATGGCGATCCGAGATATCTCGGGAAGGTCTTCGAGAAAAGACGAAGATTCTTTGGGTGCAGCACTCGCTAAGAGGAGCTTGCGGAGAAAACTGAGGAATGATCCAGCAAAAACAGCCAAATCTTTGCCATCTTGAGAGAGTGTGTTGATGAGATGGAGTGCAGCGTGCAAATCTTTGTCGACAAGATGATTGGCGAGTTCGATGAGATTTTTCGCTTCGGAAGAACCAAACATAACCGAAACGGTTGTTTCATCGATAGCGCTATCGGTTAGACTTACTATTTGGGTTAGGAGGGATTCAGCGTCACGCATTCCGCCTTCAGCGATCTCAGCAATCATGTCGAGCGCCCCTGATGTGATTTGTATTTTTTCTGCCTTCGCAATTTTGGCGAGTTTTTCAACGATTTTTTTGACAGGGAAGCGGGAAAGGTCGAATCGCTGGCAGCGAGAAAGAATGGTGGCGGGTATTTTGTGAATTTCAGTCGTAGCAAGAATGAAGATGACGTGAGATGGCGGCTCCTCGAGAGTTTTGAGAAGCGCATTGAAGGCGCCAGTTGAAAGCATATGCACCTCATCGATGATGTAGATTTTATGAGAGCCCGTGGTGGGGAGGAGCTTGACCGTGTCGCGGAGTTCGCGAATATTGTCGACACCAGTGTGCGAAGCAGCATCAATTTCGACGACATCGAGCGAACGACCCTCTGTGATTTGATGGCAATGTTCACAGGTATCGCAGGGCTCAGATCCTTTTCTGTGGCTACAATTGACGGCCTTGGCGAAGAGGCGAGCGAGTGTTGTTTTGCCGGTGCCACGTGGACCAGTGAGGAGATAGGATTGGCCAACTCTACCAAGCTTGAGAGCATTTTCGAATGTACGAACCACTGATTCTTGTCCGATGACATCCGAAAAGTGCTGAGGTCGATATTTGCGGTAGAGGGTAATTGACATACAAGAAAATTCACGGATAGTTGAAACCAAAAGCAAGACATCTGAAAATACGGCGTCTCTCTTATTGTACCCTCTTTTGATGAAGAAAAAAAGCTCCTCGGGGAGCTTGGTAGGTCTGCGGAAATGAGTGGGGAAGAAGGTTTCCTAGAAATTTTCTTCGGATTTTTTGAAAACAATGAATTTGTAGCCGATGAAATTCCAGACTAGTCCGGAAATACTCCCAACGGCAGCACCAGCAAGCCCCCATTGGTCCGCAGTGAAGCCGCCGATTTTGTGGAAGAAAGAAAACACCAGAGACGAAGCAGTAACATTGATAATAAAACCAATAAGACTGACAAGAAAAAATTGGGTAAATTCGGCTGAGGTTTTTTTACGA
The DNA here is from genome assembly GCA_018062205.1 of Candidatus Moraniibacteriota bacterium. Taxonomy (GTDB): domain Bacteria; phylum Patescibacteriota; class Minisyncoccia; order Moranbacterales; family UBA1568; genus JAGOSP01. Next base: position 7,765 of record JAGOSP010000008.1, read on the forward strand.
CTCTTGTCTTCGAAGGTCCAATACTTGTTCCAAAAATAGCTGTTTACATTTGCGATGATGAAAGAGATGCTTTTGTAAAGGATAAAAAAGGTGATTGGTATAAAAAGCGTGAAAAATATATCGCTAGATGCAATAGCGGCACCAGTGAGAGAGGCGAGAGAGAATAAAAAGGCAAGTATTCCTAGGTCAACCAGTGTGTTCAGCACGCCAATGACAATGAATTTTGCGATTTGCCAGATAAGAGAGAAACGATGACTTATCCAGGAGGCGACCACAAGACCAAGCGGAACCAGAATAGCGAAGACGGGGACGATAATAAATCTCATGGATTCAAATAAATCCAGCTCGGTTGCTTTGAGAATTGGTATCAGCAGGAGTCCAATAAGAAACCCCGCGGCTGCCCCAAAAGAGTAATCTTTCTTCGTGCCGATGTGCTCTATATTCATGAGAAATATAAGGAAAGAATTAAGAGACAGGGGAAGGATCTATTCTTTGTTTGATGAAGCCGAAACCCCTGCTTCTGCAGCACGGATTTCTTTTTCAATTTCTTCCATGTCGCGGACCCAGTCATCAAGAGCAGACGGATCAATAGATTTGACAGTTGCCTGTATGGAAGGAGGGGTGATTTCTGTGGGGGATTCTTTGAGATCTGCTTTCCAGGAATTCATGGCTTCATTAGCCTCGGTTGCTTTTCGGAGATCGGATTGCCAGTCTTTGTGAGCACCGCGCTGGATGACGTTCTCTATAGCTGCCCAATTGCTCTCGATATCTCGCGGGAGAACTATGGCGACCTCATCACCTGGGAGTGCTTTGAAATAGGTGACAGAAGCGAGGAGTACGCGATAAGGCTTTCCGTTGGTAAGAACATAGTAGTTTCCATTTTCGTCTTGCGTCATGATGCCAAGCGCGTTTCGGCGTTCAACTGGACCAATCTGCTTGTACAAAAACATACCGTCGTTTGTGATTGTGAGCTTGAGCATATCACCCTCAACCAGTTTGGATTTCGATGCGTAATTGGCTGGAACAGGGTATTGTTTCCCGTCGGTACCAACCATAACCTGACCGTCAAAAGGACCTTCGATAACAGTTCCTTCATTGTCTGAGTCGCTTTTTCGTGGTCGACCTGCCTTTTTCTTTCCTTCAAGCTGAAGGAGCATAGCCTTGGCACTCTGGATAGTCTTTTCTGCGCTTTGGACCATTTCACGAAGGGACTGAATTTTCTGTCCACGTTCAATCTCGGGGAGGCCATCGAACGGAGTATTGTTGTCTGATTGGTTTTGATTCATACTCATTTTTTATTTTTCGTCTGCATCTCGCACATTGCGAAAAACAAAACGTCTTTTTTTGTTTTTATTCTCTTTTATGTAAGTATAATAATTTTTCAGAAAGCATGCAAATTGATGTATGCGTCCCTAGAGATAATGTCCCTACCTTCAATGAAAAACTCATCGATTGTCCTCTCTAGCACAATGAAGAGAGATCCTATTTTCCCCTGGGTCAGAGAAATCACCGCTTCAGGCGATGATGGAGAGAATTAACCCAAAAGAGTGTCATGTGTATCTGAACTTATGCAGTTGAGTAGGCTTCTTTTTGTTATCTGGAGAAGATTTTCGAATAACCCTGGAAGAGTTCTGAAGTAACAAGAAATATAGAGCAAGAACATTTTCCAAATAAGTATTGTGTTGTAATATTTCCTTGGTATTCTTGACATTCTTTCCGAATATGTGTTAATCTTTTAAGTGTAGATTTTGGTGATTCTCACAGAAAACTCTTCCTGAAGGGAAATGCTCGGGTCAGGAGGGGTTTTGATGATATATTCGTATTTATAAGGGATTTTTTATGGCAATGCATACCACTGGAACTGAAAAGACACGATTTTCTTATGTAGCGACGCTCGAACGTCTGCTCGAGCGTTTACCGGTCCGTTCACGTGAAATTGTAAAATTTCGCTTTGGAGTGCTTGATGGGAGAGTCCGTACCCTTGAGGAAATCGGTAAACAGCATGGTATTACTCGCGAGCGGGTACGGCAGGTTGTCGGGAGTGCTCTCACCATGATTTCTTCACACAGGGAATATCCAGAAGTAGTGGAAATTATGAAGCATATTGAACAAGCGTTGGGGTCTAAGAGCGGTGTGATGAAGGTAGACCATCTTATTGAAAAATTAGCAGGAAAAGATAAGCCAGAACAAGGCGCCCTCTCCGTTTTTCTTGAGAGCCTGCCAGTTTGTGGAACCGAAAAGGAAAATGATGATCGTGAAAAAGTGTGTTTTTTGAACGGATTTTTGTTTTCTGAATGGAAAGAGATTCACGATATTGTTATTGATGTGCTCAAAGAATCTAAAGTAGCACTTCCTCTTGAGGAGTTATATGCTTTGTTTGCAAAACGAGTAGATGGATTTTCGCAGGATCGATTACTCCACTTTTTGTTGGTTTCAAAAAGTGTGCGGCAGAATGTTTTTGGTAAGTGGGGATTGGCAGAGTGGAGTGAGATCAAACCACGTGGTATGCGTGAGAAGGCTCATCTCGTCCTCAAGACCTCTGCTCAGCCATTGCATTTTCGTGATATTGCCAAAATGATTGATGAATATGGTTTGCATGGAACAAAGAAAAAGAAGAGTCATCCTCAGACCGTGCACAATGAATTGATTAAAGATCAGCGTTTTGTCTTGGTTGGACGCGGTATTTACGCTCTTTCTGATTGGGGCTACAAAAAAGGAACAGTCAAAGATGTTATCACGGAGATTCTTCGAGAAGCCAAGGAGCCTCTTTCCCGAGAAGATATTATTGAACGCGTTTTCAAGATTCGTCAGGTGAAAAAGTCTACGGTGGTTATCAATTTGAATACCTATTTCGCTCGAGTGGGGAAAAATGTGTATACTTTAGGAAAGGACACTAAATAGTATTCGAAAGGGAGTATACGTATTTTGTTTTTTGGCTGGAGAAGTAAGTAGAGACCGTCTTAGGTACAAAAAAGATTTTGTTCTTATTGGAAAGACTGCAGGAATCTCAGACTAAAATTTTTTAGAGAGACTTTAGAAAAAACTAATATCATGGATCTTCTTGCTACCAGCTTGCTCAACGCAGTAAGCGGCATGAATCAAGGCCTCGCTGTTTTTTTTGATGTGTGGTATTTTGTTTTGCCCCCACTTCTGTATGGGCTTTTTTTATTGCTGTGGATGCAACATGTCTGGGGAAAATGGGCGTCCAAGATTAACTGGGTGCTTTTGGAAATTATTCCTTCTCGTGATATCGAAAAGAGTCCGCAGCCAATGGAATCATTTTTTTCGGGTTTAGCAGGAGCGATGACGACGCCAACATCAACCGAGGAATATATCCTTGGTTTTATTCCGGTTTCATTTAGTCTTGAATTGGTGAGTACAGACGGAACGGTACATTTTTATATTCGGACCCAAGCACAATTTCGAAGTCTCGTAGAATCACATTTTTACGCTCAATATCCCGATATAGAAATTATCGAGGTTCCGGATTATGTCCACAATGTTCCTCGCACAATTCCGAATAAGGACTGGGATCTCTGGGGGGCTGATTTTGAACTAACCAAGGATGATTTATATCCGATTAAAACATACAAATATTTTGAAGAATCGGTTACAGGGAAAATGATAGATCCACTTTCGGGGCTGATTGAAACCATGGGTAGGCTTGGGCCCGGACAGCATCTTTGGTTGCAATTTATCACCACCCCAATCGGTGAAAAAGCAACACATGAATCGCTATCAAAAACTGTTGATAAGTTTTTGGGACGAGAAAAACCCGAAGAAATAGGTATTATCAGAATGTTTTTTATGGATATCTGGGATGTTGTTCGGAATCTTCCGCGTAGCTTGACTGCGACCGAGCCGGAATTCTATTCATACGCAACAGTGGAAAAAGATGAACAACCACTTGAATTTCGTTTGAGTCCGGGCGAGAAAGATGTGTTGAAAGCTCTTCAATCAAACCTAGGTAAGCAAATGTTTAAGGTCCGTATGCGGATGATTTATCTTGGGAGACGGGAAAACTTTTCTAAGGCCATAGGAGTCTCCCCAATTATGGGAGCTATCAAACAATTTTCTGATCAAAATATGAATGGTTTTAAGCCGAATGATTCATCGAAAACATATGCGGAATTTGTGATGACACACGATCGACTTCGATATCGACAACGACGAATATTTCGCCGGTATATCACACGAGATGGTGATCCGGGAGATACAAAATTCATTTTGAGTGCCGAAGAAATGGCAACAGTCTTTCATTTGCCAGATATGAGCGTCGTTGCTCCGACACTAGCCCGAGTATCAGCAAAACGTGGTAACGCACCAACTAATCTTCCTGTTCAAGAATAAACACCTATGCAAGAGGACATCGCATTTTTTGCCAAGACGAATTTTCGCAATCAAGAACGGGTGTTTGGTATTAAAACAGATGACCGGCGCCGACACATGTATGTGATCGGAAAGACCGGTATGGGGAAGACGAACCTTTTAGAAAACTTGGTGATTCAGGATATTCAAAAGGGTCATGGCGTCGCTTTTATCGATCCTCATGGTGATACGGCGGAAAAATTGATTAAAGCAATCCCCGCAAATCGTATTAATGATGTTATTTACTTTAATCCATCAGATCAAGATTTTCCGATCGCTTTCAATGTGATGGAAAAAGTTGGTCCAGAATATCGTCACTTGGTAGCTTCTGGCCTGGTGGGTGTGTTTAAGAAAATCTGGGCTGATTCTTGGGGTCCTCGTTTGGAATATATTTTGCGTAATGCCATTATGGCGCTTCTGGAATATCCTGGTTCGACATTGTTGGGTGTTACCCGTATTTTGGTGGACAAATCATATCGTGAAAAAGTTGTTGAAAAAGTGACTGACCCAGTTGTAAAAAGTTTTTGGGTGGATGAATTTTCGAAATGGAATGATCGTGTTTTGCAGGAAGTTATTTCTCCAATCCAAAATAAAGTCGGACAATTTCTTTCAAGTGCTTTGATTCGAAATATCGTTGGCCAAACTGTCTCGTCATTTGATGTACGCGAAGCAATGGATAGTCGAAAGATTCTGATTATGAACCTTTCGAAGGGTCGTATTGGTGAAGATAATAGCGCATTGCTCGGAGCCATGATGATTACGAAAATTCAGTTGGCTGCTATGGGTCGGGTTGATATGCCCGAAGAAGAACGATCGGATTTCTATTTGTATGTTGATGAGTTTCAAAACTTTGCTACGGAATCGTTTGCGAATATTCTTTCTGAAGCGCGAAAATATCATCTCAATTTGGTCTTGGCAAATCAATATGTAACGCAGATTGATGAGAAAGTCCGAGATGCAATTTTTGGGAATGCAGGAACGCTTATTTCTTTCCGTGTTGGAGCAACCGATGCCGAATTTCTTGAAAAGGAATTTGATCCGGTGTTTTTGATGAATGATATTGTGAATCTTCCGAAGTATCATATCTATCTCAAACTCATGATTGATGGTATCGCGGGGGATGCCTTCAGCGCTGTTTCGCTCGCTCCGATTCAGATTGATCATACGAGGGAGAATGAAGAAAAGGTTATTCGTATCTCACGTGAGCGGTATGCCTCGGATAAAACAGAAGTAGAAGATAAAATTCGACGCTGGAGCGGCATGCTGACAGAAGAAGAAAAAATGGCTCTCTACCAGCGTCCAGGCGTTGCTCCACAAGGGAATACTCGTGCGTATGCGTCGCGCCCAACCCAAAATCAGGTTTCGGATTCAAGAAGAGACGCAAATCATTCAGCTTCATCTATTCCGCGTCAATCGCCAGGAGTCTCGAGACCTTTTTCTGGGACACCTTCTGCTGAAAAACCAAGAATAATTGTGCAGTCAGAGGGTGTTTCAAAGCCTTTTTCTGGGACACTTCCTATTGAAAAGGTAGAAACAAAAGTGAGCTCGATTCCCGTGCCAAATGATGCTGCGATTATTTCGAGAGAGCCATCTTCAGAAATAACCGTCGTTGGGAACGAAGGAATACGTAAAAAAATATCTTCTGAAAAAGAATCAACTGTTTCTCAGCCAGTAGCGAATAAACGGGCGGAGATATTTGCCGTGCCACAAAATGAAGTTCCTGAGGGAACTGAGCGAGAAATGTTTTCAGCTACTTGTGCTACCTGTGATATTGCTATTTCTGTTCCATTCAAGCCAGTAGCAACCAGGCCGACTTTCTGCAAAGATTGTTTGCGAGACTATCAGCGGGCGGCAGCAAAAGTACGAAGGAGCATTGAAGGAGTGCCTTCAAGCGAACATGGGAATGCGTCGTCGAATCATCATTCTGTTGCTGCGCCAAAAATTCAGGCACCAGAAAAACGGGACATGCAATCAAAGAGATATTTGCCAAGTGAGGCACCGATGTCGCTTTCTCAGGTGCAGCATATTCAACCAAAAACATTCAAGTCATTGCATAAAAAATCGGATGTCAACCTCGATGATATTCGTGCCACAATTCATACCATCAGGAAACAAACACCGAAAGAATAGTTTCTGAGGAAATATTTTCTCTTTTCCTAGGGTTTTCTTTGCTTGAAATGGTATTTTTTGGTATTCTAAAGGGTGTAAATTATTTATAATTTTGATATGAGTTTTCGTAAATGGCACCGTCGAGCTTATATCTTTTGGGTGATTCTTTCTGTTTTGGTTGCGTTTTCTATGGTGGCCTTCCTTTTTGCACCACTAGCCTATTATTAGAATTTTTTTCGGTTATGAATACACGGACTCTCTTAGTACGAGCGGTATTTGTAGGCGCATTTGGGATTTCTCTTTGGATTGGGACTGTTTCGTATCGGTTTTTTCAGCGTACAGGTATGATTAAAAGTGAGATACAAGAGCTAGAGCATGAAGCAGATCGAATAAATCGGGAAAACGCAACGCTACGAGAGAAGATTGAGTATTTTTCCTCGGCGAGTTTTCAGGAACGTGAAGCAAAAGAAAAGCTTGGTTTAAAAAAAATTGATGAACAGGTAATTATTGTTAGAACACCGGTAGATGCAGAGAGTAAGATAAGCGAATACTCGATACCAATTATTGGGACTGGTCGTGTTGCGGAGTTTCGATCACCAAATTATGTGAAATGGTGGAGACTGGTATTTGGTAATCAGCGACCCATGTAAGATACGTATGAAAAAATTTGAAAAAAAGATAACATTAAAAGTCGGCATACTTGCTCTCGTGGGTATCGCTGTATTGTTGATTGTTTTGTTGTGCCTAGTGGGGTACGTCGCTCCTGAAGGGAATCGGTTTGGAGAGATTACTCGGGCAACACTTCCTTTGCCGTTGGTAGTAGATGGGTTTCGTAGTGTGATAACCACGAAAGATGTAATAGAAAACGTCCAATCAGTTCGGCGTTTTTACGAAACTCAAGATTTTTCACGGTATGGTCTTCGGATTGATTTTTCAACAACAGATGGAAAAAAGCGTTTATTGGTGAGGGAGAAGGAGGTTTTGAACAAAATGTTTGAAGACCTTGTGATTATAAAATTAGCCCATGATCAGGGGATCAATATCACCAAAGAGGCTGCCCATGATGGCGTTCGCCGAAAATTGGAAGAGTATGGTGGTACAGCAGAAAACGTGGAGGCGAACTTGAACCGGTTGTATGGGTGGACGATGCAGGACTTTGAAGAAAAAGTGGTTTTGCCAGATCTGTACGAAGAGAAATTGATTGCGGTCTATGACAAGGAGGATGCTCATGCGTCACAAGCGGAACAAAGAATTCGAGAGGCTCGTCAGGCATTGGATTCGGGGATGTCTTTTGACCAAGTTGTCTTGCAATATTCTGATGGCAGAACGAAAGAAATAGGAGGTGATTTAGGATGGTTTCTTTTAAAAAATCTTTCCAAAAATCTTCAGCCGTCAGTTGCGAAACAAAAGGTGGGTATTGTTGGTGATGTGATTGAGAGTGAAATTGGATTTCATATTATTCTTGTTGAGGGCACCAAGCAGGAGGGAGAACAAACATTCTACCGATTGAAACAGGTTTTTGTGAAGAAGAAAACCGCGGCCGATTGGTTGACTGAACGGATGCGGGCATCTCCACCGATTATTCTTTCTCGCGAGTATGTTTGGGACGCCGAGACTGCTCGAATTGAGTTTCAGAAAAGCGATATGAAGCAATTCGAGCAAGAGTTGTTTGAAGAAAATCAAAAAAATACATCTTTCATCCCGTAATCCTTTGCTTGATTTTTCGTGTAAGTAGTTAACAAAATGCATATGCAACAAGATACTGAAAATTTTACTCCCGATACTCCAGCGGAAGCAGCCAGCTCTTCGAGAAGAGAGCAGCCTATTAATTGGGAAATGCGAAAGAAAGAAGGACTCAAATTTTTTGTTTTTTTGGTCGTTGCGGCAATATTTGGATTTGTAGGAGGAAGTACGGCTCCATCATTCAGTAAAATGCTTCAAGAGCAATCTCGCATGTTTTCTCAGGAATCTAATGAGAAGAAAGCAATAGAGCAGAATCGACCTGACCGCGAGGATGTTACCTCTTCGGATGATGAGGCAATTGTAAAGCTTGTAGACCGCAATGCTACTGGCGTGGTAAGCATTGTTGTTTCCAAAGATATTCCTAAAGCGAGAAGTTTTTTTCAGAATCCGTTTCATGTTCGTGAGCCAGAGAGCCAGGATTTGGGAGTCACCAAAAAACAACAGATAGGGAGTGGTTCTGGTTTTCTTGTTTCAGCAGACGGTCTTCTTGTGACAAATAAGCATGTGGTTTCAGATGTGGCGGCTGAATATACGGTTATCACGAGTGACGGGAATGAGTATGTTGCCAAGGTACTCGGACGTGATCCAATGCATGATATTGCTGTTCTAAAAATAGATGGAGTCGATTTTCCTTCTCTCGACCTAGGCGATTCTGATCAGGTGAAAGTGGGGCAGACGGTTATCGCTATCGGAAATCCACTTGGAGAGTTTGCAAATTCAGTTACCCGTGGAATTATTTCTGGCGTGAAACGAGAGGTTTCTGCTGGGTCAGGTCTTGGTCGATCTGAACAACTCTTAGATATTTTTCAGACGGACGCAGCTATTAATCCGGGTAATTCAGGAGGACCGCTGTTTAATATTTCGGGAGAAGTTATTGGAGTTAATGTGGCGATGGCTCGTGGAGCTGAAAATATTGCCTTTGCGCTCCCAATCAATCAAGTAAAACGAGTGGTTGAGCAGGTGAAGACGACCGGAAAAATTTCAACACCGTATATTGGCGTTCGTTATCTGATTTTAAATAAAACAGTTGCTCAAGAGAATAGTTTACCACTTGATTATGGTGCGTTGTTGATTCGCGGGGAAAAGGTAACGGATTTTGCGGTTATTTCTGGATCACCAGCAGATAAGGCCGGCTTAATGGAAAATGATATTATCTTGTCGATAGATGGGGAAAAGATTGATGAGAAGCATCAATTGGCCAGTATTCTTTCAGAAAAAAATGTTAATGATGAAGTGACACTGGAAGTGTGGCATAAGGGAGAAACGAAGAAAGTGAAAGTGAAACTAGAGGAACGAAAATAATGGACATGTGATGAAAAAACATGGTGCAGCCTCACTTGTTAAAACAACAAAAAGACACAGTAGTTATACAGATTTTGCTACTGAGGGTGTTCTGTTTCTGAATGGCATAATTGAAGTAGAAAAAATTGCTCCATCGGTGATTCGGGCACAATCAGGAAGACGGAGTGGGCATCGATCACTGAGAGTGAATCGAGTGGAACATGGTGGATTGGAGTTAAAATTTAGTTCTGCTGGGACACAAACGGTGTACGTTGTTGTCTCGGATCGTGAGCGAGTTATTTGCGCTCTTCGGGAATGGTCGGTAGAAAAAGGGAATTGCGTATTTCATGCTACGGATGAGTCATGAGACTAACAGGATGGTTTGTCTTGTTGTGTAAGCACAAAGTGTGTTTCTTAAGATTTTTGCTTCAGGGTATGTATCGCCGAGCGTTTGATTCTTGTGTTATACTTGGAGTGTAACTTTTTATTGATACGCTTATGTCTGTTACAAAAGAACAATTTATCACTGATTTAAATAAGGCTCTCGAATGGGAGTATGCTTCGGCGATTCAGTATGTACAGCACTCAGCTGTCATTACCGGTGCGCAGTACGCTTCTATTGCGAAAGAACTCGTTATTCATGCGAACGAAGAAATCGCACATGCCGTACTTGTTGCCACGGTTATTTCTGATTTAGGAGGGGTGCCGACTATTGAAGTTGAAGCGCGCGAGGTGGATGTTAATTCTGAGACGATGCTTCAGCAGGATCTCAAGGGTGAAGAAATCGCGATAGCGCTTTACAAGGAACTTGTTAGGGATGCGGAAGAATTAGGCGAATACGGCATTCGCCAGACTCTTGAGGGTATTCTAATGCAAGAAGAAGAGCATCGTCGCGATATTATGACTTCATTGGGTAGATAAATTTTTCGATTCGGAATTTGATTTTGAAGAAGCGCATACTGTTTCCTCTAGAGCAGAATAATTTCTTCCTTCCTCGTCTATTCTTAATTTAATGTGGATCTCATAAGCCGAGGGTAAGTTCTCGGCTTACACCATATTCTTACATGTCCGAAATCTTTTGATTGGGAGTAGTCATCCATGACAACAAATAAAGAAGCAGCTGTTTTTGGAGGGAGTGTTTCTAGGAAGATTATCAAAGACAATAATAGAGACGAAAATAAAAAGTAAATTTGGAATCTTCAAAATAACAAAAAACAATTACCTTTTTATAAATTTTTTCGCCTAGAATAAAAATATAAAACACATTTTTTTGTTTGATGGAAAATACGTTTCTTGAGTCAATTGAACCCCGTTTTTAAATCTCGATTTCTTTGTTCTTAATCGACGGTAATCTCTGCATGATAGAATTAAAATAATGGAAAAGATTTCTGAAAATTTTTACAATAAAGACTCATCGGAAGTTATTAAACATTTCAATACGAGCGAGCATGGACTTGATTCAGCTGAAGCGAAGAGGAGGCTTGAGGAGCATGGTTTCAATGAATTGCCAGAAGAGAAGCGCGATGGTATCGCTACTATCTTTTTCCACCAACTGAAGAGCCCTCTTATTTTTATCCTGCTTATCGCAGGGATAATAATACTTTTTACCGGAGAAATTGCTGATGCCTCCGTCATCCTTTTTGTCCTCATTTTTAATGCTATTATCGGTACAGTGCAAGAAGGAAAGGCGCAGAATACCTTTCTAGCGCTTAAAAAATTCATTAAAGGAAATGCATTTGTTTTGCGCGATCATGAAGAAATAATCGTTTCTGACAAGTATATTATCCCAGGAGACGTTATTCTTCTTCGTGAGGGCGAAAAAGTTTCTGCTGATGCTCGCATTATTGTTTCGAATGCTCTTCAGATTGATGAATCCGCCCTGACAGGAGAATCGCTGCCGAAACATAAAGACTCTCGTCCACTTTTAGGAGAAAGCGTTGTTCCATCAGATCAAGGAAACATGGTGTTTAAGGGGACAGTGGTTATCTCTGGAAATGGAAAGGCTGTTGTTGTTTCGACTGGTATTGAAACATTTCTTGGGACGATAGCCGGAGAAACACTTGATATCGACGCAGATTTTCCTCTGAAAAATGACATTCGGAAACTTTCCAGGTTCATCATTTTGTTCGTTCTTTCGATTGCGTTTATACTTTTTTTGCTTGGCATTGCGAATGGGCATCCGTTGAAGGATATTTTCAAGACTATTGTTGCTATATCAGTTTCTATTATTCCGGAAGGCTTACCGATTGTGATCACGCTGGTGCTTGCAGGTGGAGTATGGAGAATGAGTAAGAAAAATGTGCTGGTAAAAAAACTACAAGCCATCGAGGTTTTAGGGGAAACAAGAATCCTTGCCGTTGATAAGACTGGAACAGTAACAAGAAACGAGCTCTCGATAGAGAAGGTGTTTGTGGGGAATGATTTGTTCGATGTTGGAGGAAGCGGGTATTTGCCGGAAGGAGAGGTTTATCTTCATGGGGATGTTATTGATCCGTTAAATCATCCAAATCTGCTCTTGGCTGGGAGGATAGCAGCTCTCAATAGCAGTGCTAATCTTATCTTTCATAAAAGACTGAAGCAGTGGAAGGTGGCTGGTGACCCAACTGAGGGATCAATGAGAGTCTTTTCGAAGAAAATTGGTTTTAATCATGAAGATTTGCTTTCTGAAATGCCGATGATTGATGAGCTTCCTTTTGATTACGAAATGAAGATTCATGCGTCACTTCATCATACAAAACCGGAGAATTTTCTTGCGATAACTGGTTCTCCAGAAATAATCCTCTCTTTATCTGGAAGAGAGTCAGGAAAAGATAGATTTAAAAAACTTACCAACGAAAGAAGAAGCGCATTAGAATTAATGGGGGATACCCTGTCTCGGGATGGGTTAAGGGTTATTGGGTTTGCTTATAGTTTTACGTCAGATGAAAATATTGATAAAGAAAGTTCACTTACAAACCTTGTTTTTGGAGGATTCTTTTGCATCAAGGATACACTTCGGGCAGAGGTGAAGGGTGCTGTGCAACAAGTAGAAACGTCAGGTATAAAGGTGGTAATGATTACCGGGGATCATGCAGTGACAGCGCGTGCCATTGCACTTGAGGCAGGTATTTATAAGGAGGGAGATAGCGTGCTTGATGGGAAAGAAATAGACCTTCTTGGTGATGAAGAATTGGGAGCGAGAATAACTAGCGCGAGTGTTTTTTCTCGGGTTACACCAAGGCATAAACTGAGAATTATTCAGGCGTATCGGTCGAGTGGCTTAGTAGTTGCGATGACCGGAGATGGGGTGAACGATGCCCTCTCTCTTTCGGCAGCGGACATTGGAATCGGGATGGGGAAAATCGGAACAGATGTCGCCAAAGAAGCTTCGGATGTTATTTTACTTGATGACAATTTTGGAAACATTGTTCATGGTGTTGAAGAGGGGAGAAATATTTTTGCGACGATTAAAAAAGTTATTCTCTATCTTTTTTCCACGAGCTTAGGGGAAGTTTTTGTTTTATTAGGAGCCCTTATAATCGGATGGCCACTCCCGATTTTGGCTGCTCAGATTCTTTGGCTCAACTTGGTAACAGATGGTTTTTTGGATGTCGCTTTGGCGATGGATCCGAAGGAAGCAAGCAAGAAGTCTTTTTTGAAGACCAATTTGGTTGATCGATTGACAATGGAGAGGATGTTTTTTATGGCGCTACCAATGGCCATTGGAACACTTTTTCTTTTTGGCCAATATTATCAGGAAGATCTCGCAAAGGCATGGACAATCTCTCTGACAACGCTTGCTGTATTTCAGTGGTTTAATGCTTGGAACTGCCGATCGGCAGAGAAATCAATTTTCTCAATGAATCCTTTTTCGAATAAATTTCTCTTAGGGGCGACTGCTATCGTAGTAGCTCTTCAATTGATGGCAGTTTATCATCCGTTATTCCAGAAAGTACTCCGAACGGTACCGCTTGATCGAAATGACTGGTTTATTATTCTTCTTGTTGCATTTTCAGTAGTTATTGTTGAAGAGTTGAGGAAAGTTGTGTATAGAAGAAGAGTCGCTACTGAATAAAAGAGCTTTTTATTTTTCTTTATGAATCAGCGCCCAAAACTTATCATGCTTGGTGGCTTCGCGGGTTGTGGGAAGACTACCATTGCAAATAAATATGTATCTGAAACTCCACTTGCGTTAAATATTGACGGCGATGAAATAATAACGAAGCTTGGACAATGGAGGAAGAATATACATGACGCCGTAGCAAGCAGACTCTCACTAACTTCAGCAATGGCGGAAGCTCATTTGAGAGATGGTCACGATGTTATTCTTCCTTTCTTGTTGAGGGACGCTGGCGTTGCAAAGCACTATGAGGAGGTTGCTCATAGTGCCGGAGCACATTTTATTGAGATACTGCTATCAGTTGAAAAATCTGAAGCTATTCAAAGATTGCTCCAGAGGGGAACTTGGGGAGAAGAAGGTCTTCCTCCTATTACAGAAGAAGATATACCTAAAATTGAAAAACTCTATGACGGTATGATGGAAGCCGTAAGTTATCGGCCTCATATGATGTGTATAGAATCCAAAGAAAATGATATTGAGAGCACGTATAAGGATTTTCTGACAGCTATCACGCAGTGAAATACAGTGATAGCGAATAAGGAGCTACCGAGGATCATTGAGATGGGTATGAGTATGGGATCTTATGATTTTTTGGTAAAAACTGATCATACTCTGCAGGATATTGTCACGAAGGTGCAAGAGCGACTGCAATAGGCGTCTAGGGATTTGATGGATTGAAAAGCTTTTAAAAAGCAGCATCTCTCCTTTTTTAGGTGAAATTGGATCTTGTGTTTTAAGTAGATATGGTTACATTTTGAATAATTAGGCGTATAATAGGAACATTCTAATTATCTGATTCTTTTGTTTATGAAAATGCTTGTTGCTCTCGTGCTGGCCGGTATGGCACTTACTTTTTTTGTTGTGACGAATATTGTCATGGTCCCTCTCCATTTCTATTCTTATACGGTAAAAATTCCACTTCCATTCATTCTCATATTTCCGACGGGAATTGCTTTATTATGTTTCGCATTTTACCATGAGCATCGGATGAAAAAATCGACTATTGTTATTCGAGAGCTTGAAAATGATTTGCAGAGCGAGCAAGAGAAAGGAATTGAAATAGTTAGACGCACGCATGAGCTTGAGTTGGAAAATCAAAAGCTGAAAATTCGCTTGGGTGATGTTGATAAAGATGATGATTCAATATGAGAGGATTTTTGCTTGTGCTTTGGAAAAAATTGAATTTTTCGAAGCATTTTCAGTTACATGTTATTCGATTATTCCAAGACCAATTTTTGGTTGGAGTGACTGGGCTTATTTTTAATGAGAAAGATGAAGTTTTGTTATTCAAACACACCTATCGTCAGAGAGCGTGGAGCTTGCCTGGTGGATATATGAATCAAAAGGAACATCCGAAAGAAGCTTTGGTTCGTGAAATCAAAGAAGAGTCAGGCTTTTCAGTGAGTATTGATTGGAGAATGAAAGTACGGACAGATCGAGAAACCGCTCGTCTTGATATAGCATACATTGGAACATATATTGGGGGAGCATTCGTTTCGTCAGAAGAAGTGAGTGAGGCCAGATTTTGCTCACTTCAAAATTTGCCGTCTATTCGCAGGGATCAGCTATTTCTTATTGAAAGTGCCTTGAGGCAAAGAAGGCATTTCTACTCAACATCCACTAAAGCAGAGCATATTGTAGAAAGAGGACAGATAGCTCACTTATAAATAAAATGAGTTTTGTTGGAAGTAAATTAGAGCAATCATTTTTAATTCACGTGAGATTTATCGTATAATAAAAACGAAATTCAAAAATCTTTGTTTTTATATTCAAGAATAGTTTTTGAAAAAAAGCATTATTTAGATACAAATTGCTTGTGAATCAAATATGGGTCTGTATACACAATTTCAACAAAAAAGGAAGATAAGACAACGTATTGAAGAAGAGGCAAGTTGTTCTTGGTCGTATTTGACTATGAACGTATTGGCTACCGTAATGGCCACATACGGTTTATTTTCTAATAGTCAGGTAGTTATTATCGGGGCCATGATTGTTGCGATGCTTCTTGGCCCTATCGTAGGCATTAGTCTTTCTCTCGTTGATAACAATAAGAACCTTCTTTTAAAAGGAGTGGATTCATTAGCGCATGGTATTATAAGCGTTTTTGTGGTGGCGTTTTTTCTCGGGATTGTTCATCGAGACATCCCTTTGACGAACGAGATTTTCATGAGAACCACTACCAGCGTGATGGATTTGATGATTGCTTTGTCCGGTGGGGCGGCAGCGGCCTTCGCTACCGTGTCTACTCGGTTTGGCTCTGCCTTTATCGGAGTTGCCGTTGCTACCGCTATTGTGCCGCCATTGGCAGCTTCGGCAATTTTGCTCGCAAGAGGTGAGATACATTTAGGAATCGGAGCATTATTTCTCGCATTTGTTAATATGGCTGCTGTCCAGTTTGCAGCCTCAGTTGTTTTGTGGATAGTCGGTTTTCGAAAAATCACCAAACTTAATGGCGGTGGTTTTCAGGTTTTTTTAAAACGAAGTGTGCTTTATTTATTTATTCTCTTTGTTTTGGGTACTGTTTTGAGTCTTAATTTTCAGCAGGTATTAGCGAGGTAAGTTCCCAGTTTTGTATTTTAAATACATTATAACGGGAAAGTAGTAAGACTCTGGTTTTTCTGTAGAATTTTTTAGCGGAAATAAGAAGTGTGAAATTTTAAAAAATGAGGCAGTGACAAGTCGGTAATAAATAAAAGACTCAGCCGTCTCGCTTGCGCGAAACTTTTGTACCACTATAAAAAAACAAGGAGTCCTTGCGGGCTCCTAATGAACGTGGTGAAACAACTTGTTTCCAATTACTTTTTTAATTCTTGAGGGTACATCCTTTTATCTCAGACATTCTTTTCGGGTGATACTCCCTTATAAAACCAATGATGGCGTTCCTGGGAACTTGTTCACGACGTATTCGAAATGCTTCTCTAGTGTTTCGACTGATGGCGACGAGCCAAAATAAACATGGGTCGGAACTATCGTAGAGATAAAAAGCTGGATAGGATTTATCCTGCTCGAATATCAGTACGCCAAATCCTTCTCGATGATAGTTTGATTCATTGAGACATCCAGTCGACATATCTTCGCCAGTCGGTTCATGCCAAAAAATTGGCTTTGAACCACAGAGAAATTCTATTTGCATGGGAATCTCCTTCAAGAAAAGAACTTTTTTGTGACGCATGTTGTGACATGGTCCCGTTCTTTGCTTCAAGGGTATTATAAGAAAAGAAGGGACATGTCTCTTACGAGGGCCCCTTTCTCCTTGTTTTTCCGTGCATACCGATGAATGCAACGGAAGGTTATTGGAGTTTGTTAAAATTACTCTGAAAAGTATTGTTTTTATATCAAAAAGATGGAAAGATGTCAACACTTTGGATATACAATGAAAGATTTTCGTTCTTTTGATCTTCTGACCCGGTGGCTTATAGAAGATGAAAATTATATGTGAAACCGAATGAGTATTCGTACGGATGAAGGGCGGGTTCCAGAGTGTATAATTAGCACTCACATGATGAGATTGCTAATTTTCTGTTTTTGCAGTAGAATAAGGGTGTCATTAAATGAATGGCTTATGAATATCAATAAATTCACCACAAAGAGTCAGGAGGCACTCAGGCATGCTCAGGAGATTGCTTTGTCTCGCAATAATCCACAGATGGAAATTGCGCATCTTTTATACGCGCTTCTGATGCAAGAAGATTCTATTGTGCCAGTGGTCATCGGAAAGCTTGGTATTGATGTGGATACAGTGCGTGGTCATATTCTTAGTGAAATCGATACCTTCCCTCGAGCTGAATCAGGAGCAATTGCTCAATTATATTTAGCACCAAATTTTGCGCAGATGTTTTCGGAAGCTGAAAAAGAAATGCAAAAAATTGGTGATACGTTTGTTTCAACAGAGCATTTGCTGTTGGCTATTCTTGTCGTTCCGAGTCGCATGAAGACCTCTCTTGAACAAATGAAGATCGTGTACGATGTTGTACTTTCTCTACTGAAAGAAGTTCGTGGGAATCAGCGAGTCGAAAGCCAGGAACCAGAGCGAACATACCAGGCATTAGAGAAATATGCAGTGAATTTGACAAAACAGGCACGCGAAGAAAAGCTTGACCCAGTTATTGGGCGTGATGAGGAAATTCGAAGGGTGATGCAAGTTTTGTCTCGCCGAACCAAGAATAATCCTGTTTTGATTGGAGAAGCAGGTACGGGGAAAACAGCGATCGCCGAAGGATTGGCTCAGCGTATTATTTCTGGTGACGTACCGGAGAGTCTCAAAGGAAAAGAAATCATCTCTCTCGATCTTGGGTCATTGCTTGCAGGCGCGAAGTTTCGCGGAGAGTTTGAAGAGAGATTGAAAGCAATTCTCAAGGAAGTCGAACGATCAGCTGACCACTTTATTCTCTTTATTGATGAATTACATACCCTTGTTGGGGCAGGAGCAACTGAGGGGTCACTTGACGCTTCAAATATGCTCAAGCCAGCCCTTGCTCGTGGTAAGCTCCGCACAATCGGAGCAACAACACTGAAAGAATATCAGAAATATATTGAAAAGGACGCTGCATTTGAAAGACGTTTCCAGCCAATAATGGTGAGTGAGCCATCTGAAGAAGATGCGATTGCAATTTTGCGTGGCATTAAAGAGAAATATGAGTTACATCACGGTGTAAAGATAGATGATGACGCTTTGATTTCAGCGGTTCGACTCTCACGTCGATATATTAGCGATCGATTCCTCCCGGATAAGGCGATTGATTTGATTGATGAGGCCGCTTCTCTTCGTCGTATGGAAATTGATTCAATGCCGGAAGACCTTGATCAACTTGAGAGGAATATTCGTCGTTTGGAAATTGAAAAACGAGCTCTCGAAAAAGATCAAAGTGGATCGGTAAAAAAGAAAATTTCTCATATCAATCGTGAGCTATCAGAATTGCGCGAGCGAAGTCAGAAGTTTTCTCTTCAATGGAAATCGGAGCGCGAACTTATTGCGGCGATACGTGCGTGTAAAGAGGAAATTGATCGGTATCGCTCTGAAGCAGATAATGCTGAACGGCAAGGCGAGCTTGATCGGGTGGCCGAGATTCGCTATGGGAGAATTCCAGAAACGGAAAAGAAAATGAAAATGGAGGAAAAAAAATTGGCTGGTTTGCAGAAGGCTGGATCGATTCTTCGTGAAGAAATTACAGAAGAGGAAATTGCCTCTGTCGTTTCGCGATGGACTGGAGTGCCAATTAAAAAAATGCTTGAGGGAGAAGAGGAGAAATTGTCGCATATGGAGGAGACTCTTAAAAATCAAGTTATCGGCCAGGATGAAGCGATACATATGGTAGCTAATGCCATTCGACGTTCACGGACAGGACTTTCTGAAGAAGGGCGCCCGATTGGCTCATTTATGTTTCTTGGAATGACTGGCGTTGGGAAAACAGAACTTGCTAAGGCCTTGGCAGCATTTTTGTTTGATGATCAAAGGGCGCTTGTTCGGGTTGATATGAGTGAATATATGGAATCTCATGCAACCGCCAAGTTGATTGGATCGCCTCCTGGTTATGTTGGATATGAAGAGGGAGGACAGTTGACGGAAGTTATTCGACGTCGTCCGTATAGTATTATTTTGTTTGATGAAATCGAAAAAGCTCATCCGGATGTGTTTAATATTTTTCTACAAATTCTTGATGATGGACGTCTTACTGATGCAAAAGGTCGAATAGTGAATTTTAAGAATTGCGTTATCGTTATGACATCCAATGTTGGTTCAGATGTAATTTCTGGTATGCAAGAACTTGGTTTTCGTGGTGATCGAGAGAATCGAAATAATCCGCGAGAAGATGAAATGAGAACGAAAATTATGACGAGTTTGAAGACAACTTTTCGTCCGGAGTTTTTGAATCGTATCGATGAGATTGTTGTTTTTCATTCATTATCGAAATCTGTAATTGAGCGCATTGCATGTGCTGAACTTAAAAAATTAGATCATCGATTATTGGAAAAAGAAATACACATTGAGTGGACAGAAGCAGTCAGAAAGCATCTGGCAGAAAAGGGATATGATCCTTTATACGGCGCCCGACCATTAAAGCGTGTTATTCAAAATGAGATTCTTGATGTACTGGCCCTACTCTTATTGGAAAAAAAGTTTTCCCCAGGCCAAAAATTAACAGCAATCTTGGCAAAAGGGGAAATAGCCTTTCGGGTCACATCTTCCACTAAGAGTGCTTCCAAAAGACGTTCAAAGAAATAATGAGCTTGCTTTTCTTCCTGTCTAGTCTAAGCTAAGAGTATGTTTACTTTGGTTGATTGAAATTATTCATGGTATTCCATTTTACTTTATTTTTGTGGTCACTTATTTTTTCCCTTGGGTTGTGGTTTGCCGCAGAGGGAAAAATACTTTTGCAGTGGAGTTGGTATTTTTCCGTTATCGGACCACTCGTAATAATTTCTCTTATTGCCGCGCAAAGGGTGACACACAGAATTGCCGATGCTGCTTTTCCGATATTGCTTTCGGTGACCGCACCTATTCTTCTTTCTCTTATTGATGCCCAAATTGAGCAAGAATTGTTTGTCGTTATCGCTGGAGGGGTGTACTATCTGGGACTCTTGGCTTTGTATCGATTGCGCTCTGCTCCAGCAGACCAAACAGCCCAAGCGCTTCTCTCGACAGCTATTATGGCAGCGATGTTCTTTTTTTATTCTGGAATCTATGGATTTTATGTAAATTTTAATTTCCCCTTGTGGGGACTAATGACACTCTTTTTTCTTGGAACGGGAGCAGTGAGCTATCAGGCACTTATGAATCGAGAGCAACGAAATCGTCGACGCGCCTTGTTTTACAGCCTCGTTCTCGGGCTTATTATGGGAGAATGTGCTTGGGCGTTTGGATTTTTACCCTTCGGATATCTCACAACCGGCACAATCGCACTTATTTTGTATGCTATACTTTGGGATGTCACTTTTACGGCTTTTTATGGAGAACTTTCGTTAAAACGTGTTGTTGTTCGTGTTCTTTTTTTGCTTCTCCTTGTTGTGCTTATTCTTACAAGTACTCCCTGGTATATTTTGACATAATAGTTGATAAAGTAGTATGACCGTGTTAGGATGGCTTCTCAAAGTTTTAGTAGAAACCGGTAAGGGTTTTGAAAGGCCATTTTTCTTTTCAGATCTTCTAAATTAAGAACATATTGATATATGAATATCCGTCAAACAGCCAAGTGGATAGGAATAATCATAAGTATTTTTATGCTTGGTGGTACTGGAGGAGTCTTTTTTGACCGCTCTTTTCTTCCGTGGCTTGCGGTGCAGCGCGGATTAGATAGAGTTGGATTTCTCAAGCGAGCAGCAGATAATGTGACGATTATTAATAAAACAGAGCAGATTCTTGTTCAAGAAGATAATTCTCTTGGGACAATTGTTTCTCAGCCATCCACAGCGGTGGTGACGCTTATTCCGCGGTTGGCATCGACCGCTGAACAGAACTCACAAATAAAAAAGAATCCGGTGACGGGCGTACTTTTGACGAATGACGGTGTCATTGTGACATATCGCAAACAAGGAATCGTCGAGACAAATTTTGAGTCTATGACAGCACTCCTTTTTGATGGGTCAAGTCATGAAGCACGTTTTATCGGAGTGGATCCACTGACGGAATTAGCATTTTTTCGTATTGATGTTGTTGATGTGCCATCGATTTCTTTGGCAGACTCCGATAGCGCGCTGGTTGGAAAAAAGCTAATTGCTTTTGCTTTTGCCTATCAATCGTATCAGAGGCGATTTATGACGGGAACATTGGATACTATCGATACCCCTTTTAATCTTTCTGGAAAAACAGTTTCGTCAACAGAAAAATGGGAAGGGGTATTTCGCATGAATCTTGGTCAGGATACTGATTTCGTAGGAGGTCCTGTTATCCAGTACAATGGTGAGATGCTGGGAATAGTAGGAAGCCTGTCCATTGACAATATCTCACAAACTTTTATTCTTCCGGCGAAAGCAGTTCGCCAATCATTAGATTTTATTTTGTCTGGTAAAAATTTGAAGCGGCCAGTTTTTGGGGCCTATTATGTGCCACTTACGCAAGCTTATGCTTTGCAACATGGATTGACACGGACAGAAGGAGCTCTTATTCATTCGCCGTCAGGAAAAAGCGGACTCGCACTTATTTCTGGGAAGTCAGCTGAAAAGGCTGGGTTGCAGGTAAATGATATTGTAGTTGCTGTGAATAATGAGACGGTGACACTCGCGAATCCTTTGGCTGTTCTTCTCGCTCGATTCAGGTCCGGGGAGGTTATTACACTATCTATTGATCGAGCTGGTACGTTGAAAGATATTCTTGTGACGCTTTGAGACGTCGATCTAAATTCTTGAAAGACTTCTTGCTAGTTTAAGAGTTGAAATGGGGGACAGTCCTTATTTTTTCATTTCTGTCTTCTTGTTTTCCCTGTTACAATATGGGTATATGAGAATCGGAATAAATGCATCATTTCTACGTAAACCAGCTACAGGTATCGGCCAGGTAACTTCGCATTTTCTTCAACAGCTGCAAGTATTAGCCACTTCTTTCCCGGCAGACCAATCTCTGGAAGTAATTTTGTATTTACAGGAACAACATGAAGACGTATTTGATTCACGCCTGAAGACAAGGGTGTTTCTACCTCGTTGGTGGAAACGAGACGATATTTTTCGAGAATGGTTATGGGAAAAACAAGTTGCTTACGAAGCGGAAGAGGACGGTTGTGATATTTTTTTGAGTCTTTCTCAATCAGCAACTGTCTTTGATCAATCTTCACGCATTCGACATGTTATGATTGTCCATGATATTATTCCACACATTTTTCCTTTATATGTAGCTAAATATTCTCAGAAATTTTATTGGCAAATGACGGAGCGAGGAATTCGGTTCGCAGACACTCTTATTGCTGTTTCAAATTCCACAAAGAATGATCTTATTACTCGTCTTGGTATAGAGAATGTGCGGGTGCATTTGGCGTATCCTGGACTCTCCTCGATATTTGAGACTCTTCCTTCGGATGGAGAAACTGCTAGGGTGCTTGCGCAATACGGATTGAAGCGAGGATACATTTATCATGGAGGCGGATTAGAAATTCGGAAGAATGCAGAGGGAGTGCTTCGCGCATATGCCTTTCTTCGTGCAGAAAAAAAGAAGCATCTTGTATCGATACCACCATTGGTGATTTCAGGGAGAGTGCACGAGAAGACGAATAAGCTTGCAACAGATGTTGTCGGATTGATTGCTGAGCTTGACCTTCATGATTGCGTGCGGCTTCTTGGATATGTACCAGCGAACGTTATACCATCGCTGTACCGTGGAGCGAAGTTTTTTGTGTTTCCTTCTCAGTATGAAGGATTTGGTTTGCCGGTATTAGAAGCAATGTCTATGGGCTGTCCAGTGATTGCTTCTTCAAATTCATCTTTACCGGAAGTATGTGGTGGGGCAGCATTATTGGTTGATGATATGGATATTTCAACTCTTGCTGTGGCGATGGATCGGGTCTTGACAGAGACAGCACTTCGCGAAATACTCAGTCGTCAGGGGAGGGGGCAAGCGGCTGATTTCTCTTACACGAAATTTACCAAACAAATAATGCAGATATGCCTTCCCTCTTAAATTATGAATAATTTTTTTTGTACTATTGCTACGTTTCTTTTTCAACATCGAATAAAAACAATGTTGGTATTTGTGAGTATCTTGCTTGGTTCTCTGGGTTTGTTTTTTTCGTTGACTGGCATACTGCCTTTGAGTATCGGAAATTTTTTTTTCTTCTCTTTTTTGGTTTTTTTGATAGCGCTTTATCGGCCAATTTGGATTTTTCTTCTCCTTATCAGTATGTTGCCTTATGAGATAATTAATCTTGCTCCAGTCGAATTTGGCATACTTCTTCGTCCGTATCAATGGCTTATGTTGCTGCTTTTTGCAGCAATTGGAACGCGCCTGATCGCTCGTCGTCCTCTTTTTTCACCATTCCAGTTCTTGTGGATTGATATGCTTCCGGTACTTTTTTCATTAGGAGCATATCTCTCGGCTTTTAGTGTAGATTTTTCGGGTTCTTCAGGGAAACTCTCTTTAATCCTGAGTAGTTTCGTTGGGTTGTTTTTTTTGGTACGATTTTTTGTCCGAACAGAAAAATCAGCTATACATCTTTTACCATTTATTCTTTCTTCGTTTGGCGTGATTGCTTGCTGGTCTATTTTGCAGAATATCCTTTTTGCCTTTGGAAAAGAAAGTTTTCAGGTGATGGCTGGTCGGCCAAATGGAAGCTTCGCGGAATCAGATTGGTTAGGAATGTACCTTCTTTTCCCGATAGCTCTCTCTTTGGCATGGCTCTATCGCAATGAGGTTCTAAGAAAAAAATGGATTGAAATGCTTTTCCCACTCGGAGTGCTTTTTCTGGGAACATTAGTACTGATTCTATCCATGACCCGAAGTGCTTGGTTGGGGATGACTGCTATGGGATTTTTTTTCGCAGGAGCTTCCCTTGTAACATTTTTTAAACTCGGAAATCCAAAGAGCGCTTTTCTTTTGATTGGGAAAGCGGGTTTTGTGGTTTGCCTTGCGCTTATTTCTGTCCCTGTCTTCCACCTCTCTCGGTTTTCATTCATTGATCGAGCTATTTCAACAGGTGGAATACAAAAAATAACCATAGCATGTCTCTGGGGAAATCGAACGCCAGGACACATTCAAAATACTGAAGAGCTCTCTTTGTATGGCTGTCAACATATCTTGCTGGAAGAGCAAGCAGCTTTTCGTGAAGCTGGATACGCAATTCAAGAAGTTGGACGAGATGATCCAAATGTTGCTATTCGACAATCGGTGTATACGCAAGTAGTAACCTTGATTCGAGAGCATCCTTTTTTTGGAATTGGATGGGGAATAGTCGGTGCACATCTTGGGGTTGATAATCAAGGCTCCATGTTGAACGCAAGCAACATTTTCCTTGAGTTCTGGCTTGGAAGCGGTCTTGTTGGGGTGGGTGCATTTTCTCTGCTCTGGTTTTTATACGGGTTTCAATCAGGAAGAAGAACTCTTGTTGGTGGCGGATCTGAAGTCGCTTTTCATTTGTTTTTCCATCTTGTTTGGATTGGATTTACCGTATTTAACCTTTTTAATTCTGGAATTTTACTAGGGATATTCTTTGCATTTCTTGGTCTTGGTGGCGTATTGTTTCAGAAAAAACAGCATGATCTTTCTTCGAATCACATATGAAAACAATAGTTATTGACATAAGGTTGATTGGGAAGGGCCGCACTGGAGATGAAATGGTATTTCGATCATTGACACAGGAAATAGTTGCGCTTGACAGAGAGAATCAGTATCTTCTCCTCACGGATGAAACTGATCGGGGAAAGCTTGCTCGCTTGTATCACGAATTGGGCATTGTTGGTAAAGAGAATGTTGAAATTATTTCGCTTGTCGGGAGGAACCGTTTTGTCTGGAATCTTTTCGCTGTGCCATTTTTTTTGTTGAGGCAGCATGCCGATGTTTTCCATACTCAATATATTCTTCCAATTTTCGTGCCGAGTCATACACGAGTGATTGTTCATATCCACGATGTTTCTTTCCGTGCTTTACCTTGGTTCGTGGATTGGAAAGATCGTTTAATGTTGCATTTTTTTATTCCACGTTCACTGAAACGGGCCGACGCCATTGTTGTTCCTTCTCAGTTTACACGCGACGAAATCTCTCGTTATTTTAGTAGCGTCCAATCTGAGAAGATACACGTAGTACCAAATGCGTGTTCTCAGGAATTTAAAAAAGAAGCATCTCAGGAGGAAGTTTTAGCGGCACAAAAGAAATATCAGCTTCCTGAACGATATATCGTTGTTGTTGGTACTCTTCAGCCAAGAAAAAATCTCCCTTTTTTGATCCGAGCTTTTGCGGAACTACAAAAGCGTGATACTGATATTAAACTTGTTTTAGTTGGAAATCGATCAGCCCATCATTTTGATCAAGGCATCGATCATGTTATTGCGGAACTCAATCTTGGTCAACAGGTGATATTTCCGGGTTTTGTCGCACAAAATGATTTACCAGCCGTTATCAGGGGCGCAATTTTGTACGCATTTCCTTCTCTGTATGAAGGGTTTGGCATTCCTCTTTTGGAAGCAATGAGTCAAGGTACCCCTATGGCGGTTTCAGATGTCCCTTGTTTACGAGAAGTTGCCGGAGATGCTGCGTTGTATTTTGATCCTTCGCGAGTTGATGTTTGTGCGGAAATCCTTTATACTCTTACCATTCATTCAGATCAGCGAAAGCAGATTATTGAAGCGGGGAAAAACCGTTTTGACGAGTTTTCATGGTCGAAGAGCGCTCAATTATTAGCTGCTATTTATTATGCATAAACCTTTTAGGAGGATTGTTCCCACTGACCCATCACTTAAAAAAGAAGGAATATCTGATTCAAGTAAGAAGCGGAAGTGGTTGCGATTTTTCTTTGTTTTTCTCGCGATAGCCCTTCTTGCTGGAGGTGTTTTTGCTTGGAAAACCGGAGCATTTTTAAATAAGATTTCGGGAGGAAACGCGAATATCTTTAAAAGTCTCGTGAAAAATTTGCCCGGAGTTGAGAAGAAATTACAGGGGGAGGACGAAGGGAAAATTAATATTTTGCTTCTGGGTATGCGCGGCGAAGGAATGGATGGAGGGGCGCTTTTGGCTGATACCATCATGGTACTATCTCTTCATCCGAAGCAAAACGATCAGGATCAAACACGATCGTCCCTCGTATCTATCCCGCGTGATTTGTATGTCAAGGTGCCAAACCGAAATGAACAGAGAAAAATCAATTCCGTATTTGCATTAGGTGAACAACGAAAACCAGGTGGCGGAGGAATGGAGGATATGCGCGCGGTTGTTTCAGATATAACTGGCTTGGACATTCCTTATGCGGTGACGATTGATTTTCAGGGGTTTAAAGATTTAGTAAATGCACTCGGGGGAGTCAAAATAATTTTAGACCAACCTTTTGAAGAGGCGCTTCAGTTCCGTGAACCACAGGTTTGTGATCCATATGTATTTACGGTGCCAACCAAACCTCCACAATATCAGTACAAGTACCATACTCGCGATACAGGAACGCGCTATATTGCTAAGGCGTACCCCCTTTGCTATAACCCCAACGTTGAGTGTGGTGGTGATTTTAAGCTCGCAGCTGGTGAAAATATTCTTGATGGAGATAAGGCGCTTTGTTTTGCTCGTTCACGAAAAACTTCCAGTGATTTCGAGCGTGCAAAACGTCAACAAATGGTCGTTGAAGCTATTAAAAAGCAGGCTTTAAGTACAGGGACGCTCACCAGCTTTGATAAGGTTACTGGTATTATTGCAAGCCTGGGTGATAATGTGCGGACGAATTTTGAAGCATGGGAGATACAACAGTTGTATGATTTGTATATCAAGCTTGGTGATGTTGCTCCTCTATCGAAGGTGCTTGATACAACAGAAGAGGGGCTCCTCTACCATCCAGAGAAAAATGACCCATCGGCTGGATATATCCTGCTCCCGCGTGGGGATAATTACGACCGAATCCGATCTCTATTCCAGACATTACCATAACGACAGCTGTTGCTAGCAACTTCATGACGAACGATTCTTCAGAGCCGCTTATTACTATTGCCGTAAATGGATACAAAAATCCAGAGCTTCTTCGACTTTGTCTAACCGCTCTATATCGAGAACTTTCCCAGGTCTCATTTGCGTATGAAGTTATCGTAGCTGATAGCGCAACAGAAGAAGACACGGAGTTGATCATACGAGAAGAGTTTCCTCGAGTGAGATTTTTTCCTTTTGTGGCTAATGTTGGTTTTAAGACGCTTTTCAATACATCGCTTACTGAATCAAAAGGAAAGTATATTTTTCTTATCAATAGCGATATCTTGATCAATCAAGAGACAATTCCAATACTCATGAATTACTTGGAATCACATACGGAAGCCAAGCTTGTTGGACCAAAGCAAATTAATTTTAACGGAACACTTCAGCTGAGTTGCTTTCGCTATTATCGGCCTCAAACAATTCTGTATCGGCGCACTTGGTTTGGACGCTTGCCATTTGGGAAAAAGCATCTAGATTGGTTTGTTATGAGAAATTATGATCATCGAGTTCCAAAGATGGTAGATTGGATTACTGGCTCGGCAATGTTTGTGGAACGAGAAGCGGCGCTTCGTGTTGGGCCAATGGACGATCGGTTTTTTATGTACATGGAAGATGTTGATTGGTGTCGGCGGTTTTGGGAAAACGGATATCAAGTAGCGTATTGTCCAGACGCAACTGTCTATCATTATCACGCAAAAGGGAGTGCTCGTGGGGGGGTATTTGGGATTTTTTTTAATCAGCTCACATGGTGGCACATCATGAGCGCTCTTCGATATTTTCAGAAATATTTCCGAAAACCGATTCCGCATGTAGAATAATAAAAAGAGAAAAATATCTATGAATGATACCGTATCAACAGAAGAAATGACGCATATATCCGAACGCGAGAAAGGATTCCTTTTGTTTAAGAAACTCTTTCTTCTCTTTGGCATTCTTGCTCTTTTAGTCCTGACTTTTTTGGGTGGTTATGAACGTGGACGTGACTCGCTTTCTTCTGGAGACAGCGCTGTTTCAATAAACGGGGCGGTTATTTTGAATGGAAAAAGCCAGGACAATGAAGTCGATTTTGCACTTTTTTGGAGAGTTTGGGAAATCTTGAAAGATAAATTTGTCGATCAGTCAAAGCTTGATGCTAAGCAGATGCTTTACGGTGCGATTGATGGTATGTTGGCATCTACCGGAGATCCGTACACCACTTTTTTTGATCCGAAAGAAAAACAGAGTTTTCAGGAAGATATAACAGGAAATTTTGAAGGCATTGGAGCTGAAATGACCATTAAGGATGAAATATTGACTATCGTTTCACCACTCGAAGGAACACCAGCTGAACGATCTGGACTCTTGGCAGGAGATAAAATTCTCAAGATTGATAATGAGACAACTGCAAATATAGCTATTGAAGAAGCGGTGCGTCGCATCCGTGGTCCCAAGGGGACGAGTGTCACGCTGAATATTTATCACGAAGGTGACGAAGAGGCAAGAGATATTGTTGTGCCGCGAGAAGTGATTCACGTGAAAAGCATTCGTTTTGAAATGAAAGAAGAAAATATTGCATATATTCGTATCAATCGCTTTGGCGATGAAACAGCAGATGAATTTGAGCGAGCGGTTCGTTTGGCGATAAATGCTCGCTCAAAGGGATTAATTATTGATCTTCGTAATAATCCAGGTGGATTGCTTACGTGTGCGGTAGATATTGCGAGCCTCTTGCTTCCGGAGAAATCGGTAGTGGTGATTGAGGAAAATAGCAAGGGAGACCGCAAAGAATTAAAGACACATATGATGGGGGATGTTTTTTCAAAGCTTCCGACAGGTGTCATAATTAACGGTGGGAGTGCGAGTGCCTCGGAAATTTTGGCTGGAGCATTGCGTGAGAATCGTGAGAATGTTTGGCTTATTGGAGAACAGTCTTTTGGGAAGGGCTCTGTTCAGGAGTTGATAAGTGTCACAAAAGATACTGCTGTGAAGATCACAGTAGCCAAATGGTTGACTCCAAAAGGGAATCAAATTAATAAGGTTGGTATCGCCCCAGATGAAGAAGTAGATTTGACCCGAGAGCAAGTGATAAATAAAGAGGATCCTCAATTACAAAAAGCGATTGAATGGGTGGCATCTCAGCTAAAATAAAGAGAAGGGAGTATTTAAAAAAAGTAAATCAAAATTGTCGTTTGACAGAAAACCGGAAAAGCGCTAGAATAAGCCGGTATTAATTTTCTTGTGATTCCATGAATATGTTGGCCGTGATTCGTACAGGTGGTAAGCAGTACCTCGTTTCTGAGGGAAGCAAAGTGAAAGTCGAGAAGCTCGAGGCGGAGGTTGGTGCTACTGTTAATTTTGAGGTGCTCTTTACGGGTGATGAGAAATCAGTGGTAGTGGGCGTTCCAGTGCTTGAGAAAGCTAAGGTAACCGGAACAGTTCTGCGACAAGATCGAGCTGAAAAGGTGACCGGTATCAAATTTAAAGCCAAAAAGCGTGAGTTGACCCACTATGGGCATCGTCAAGCTTTTACTGAAGTCGAAATAACCAAAATTTCCACATAGAAAGATCCGTGTGGTCCAGAAGATCTCTCATCTCATGTCGAGGGAAAATAAGAGTATTTCGAGATGAAAACCTTGAAAAGTGAGGAAGGACTATTAGAATAATCCGACGAGCTTTGAGAGGTTTGCAACCGGAATACTCTTATTTTCACCGACAAGCATTCGAATGTCTGTGCGGTGAGATGTGAGAGAGACTGAGTACCTTTTTCAACCAAAAGAAAAAGCCGGCACGTAGCAGTACCGGTTTTTTTTTGATTTTTTCATACAGTCTCTAGAGTACACTTCGCATCCCGGAAGAAGATGATTTCCAGGATTGGGAAATTTGAGTGAGATGGCCGCCGAATGTAGGCGTGAATTTCGTCTCCATCGAGCACAATTTCGACGGTATATTCCGTCTCAGCTTCGATGAAGCCTTCGCCGTGGATGGAACACTGGGCGTATTGTTCAACATCGACAGCGCAACAGCAGGCCGTCAAAATGAGTTTTTGCACTCCCAGAAGAGGCCGCTGACGTTCTCCTTCGTGAGATATTCTGATGATGGGCATGACCTCTCCTTCTCAAGAAATTGTTTTAAATAACTTAATTTATATTATACACCTTTACTTCCTATTTGTCAATGAAGCGGTGATAGAAGCTTCATCGGCATATTCAATATCGCCACCCGTCGCAAGACCACGTGCGATACGAGTGACTTTCACCCCTGACCCGTCGAGTTTCTTTTTGATGTAGAGAGCGGTAACATCACCTTCGGTGGTTGGATTGGTGGCAAGTATGACTTCTGAAATGCTATTTAAGGTGACTCGAGCCACTAATTCGGAGATTTTAAGGGCTGCCACTTCTTGTTCTCGACTCATATCCATAACACCACCAAGCACATGGT
This sequence comes from Candidatus Moraniibacteriota bacterium, assembly GCA_018062205.1. GTDB lineage: Bacteria > Patescibacteriota > Minisyncoccia > Moranbacterales > UBA1568 > JAGOSP01. Next base: position 38,364 of record JAGOSP010000008.1, read on the forward strand.
AGAGCCCCCGAAAGGCACTGGTGCGTTCGATAGCAATCACATCAAGTGGCTCTTCGACAACACAAATGACCGATGCATCGCGATGTGAATCAGCGCAGATTTCGCAGAGCTCAGTTTCAGCGATATAGAAACAACGTGCGCAACTTTTCAGATGATGAAGATCCTCGATCGCCTCGGCAAAAGCGAGAAGTTTTTTCTCATCTTGCTTAAAGAGATAGAGCACAAGTCGTTCGGCCATTTTGGGACCGATAGAGGGGAGGGCGGAAAAGTGACTGATGAGATGTTTGAATTTTTTGGGGTATTGCATCGAAATGAAATCAAAAAATAAACAATTCCTATTTCCAAATTTTTAGAATTGCATCCCTCTGCTGTTTATCCATCCATACTAGCGAAGCCAAGAGGATAGAGCTCTCAGCAGATGGAAAGAAATTATTCTTCGGTGTGGACTCGTTCGAGCGAACGGAAGGTAGTCGCATTTTCTTCGAAAAAGAGGGAGATTTTTCCAACTGGGCCATTGCGATGTTTTGATACAATGACGTCAACAATGTTTTTGTTGGGAGTGTCTGGTTTTACTCGGTCTTCGCGATAGAGAAACATGACCACATCAGCATCTTGCTCGATAGAACCAGATTCACGGAGATCAGAAAGTTTTGGGATTTGATCGGGTCTGGATTCAACGGCACGAGAAAGTTGTGAGAGAGCAATGACCGGAATATTCAGTTCACGAGCAAGTTGTTTTAATCCACGCGAGATCTCAGAAATTTCCTGGACACGGTTGTCGCCCCCACGTGAACGACCTTCCATAAGCTGGAGATAGTCGATAATAATCAGTCCTAGATTGTGTTCGGCCTGAAGCCGGCGAGCCATGGTACGCATTTCCATGATATTGAGTGAACCAGAATCATCGATGAAAATAGGTGCTTCAGAAAGAATACCCATAGCATCAGAGAGGCGTTCAAAGTCGTTACCTGGTCCATCGCTTGAGAGCTTTCCAGTACGGAGACGCCAGAGATCAACACCCGCCTGGGCGGCGAGCATGCGATCAATAAGCTGATCGGAACCCATTTCGAGAGAGAAGATACCGACTGGTACTTTGGAGTAGACGCCAACTTGGCGAGCGATATCCAGTGCAAAGGTAGTTTTTCCAATACTCGGTCGTGCAGCCAGAATCAGAAGGTCGGAATTCTGGAGTCCTGCCAGAAGACCATCGAGATCGGGGAAATGGGTTTGGACACCACGGAAGGCATTATCGCTTTTGTGGAGTTCGTCGATGCGATTAAAAGCTGTCTCGAGTATAGATTTTATGGGAATAAAATCCTGTTTGATATATTTCTGTGAGACTGCGAATAGTTTTTGCTCGGCTTCATCGAGAACTTTTTGAACATCTTCAGATTCATCAAAACCCATTTCGACGATTTCGCTGGCTGCAGCAATCAGACGACGGAGGAGGGCTTTCTTTTGGACGACTTTGGCATAATGAACGACATTGGTGGCAGACGGAACGGTATTGACGAGCGATGCGAGATAACTTGAACCGCCGACCTTTTCAAGGATTGATATTTCTTCGAGACGGTTAGCAAGTGAAAGTACATCAATGGGCTCATTTTCTTCGTAGAGTTTAAGAATTGCTTCATAAATACGATTATGGTCGTCCTTGTAGAAGTCACCTACTCGCACAATATCGGCCACCTGAATAATAGCGTCTTTATCTAGCATAAGAGAGCCCAAAACCGACATTTCGGCCTCGATATTTTGTGGGGGAACTCGGAGATGATCTTGAGAAGTTTTTGTCATAGCCCATATAGTATACTCGTTTGAAAAAGAAACGTATAGATACATTGACAGATATTGATTTTTGGTGTTTTATGAGAGTAGTTTTTTTAAGAGCGGTCTTCCTTGTTACCCTAGGAATATTTCTCCTCTAGTGGAGGTGTAAGATGACAGAAGAAGTACGAAGAGTGTGGGCAACAGAGGCTTTAATCAGTTTGGCAGTCGAGTTCAGAGCGCTTCCTTTTCGGCTACTGACACCATCCCTGGAGCCCAGATTTTCTAGTGGTCTCGAGCATCGAGGACTTTGGGTCCATCCGAATCAGGAGCGTATTTTTTTTCGAATGACTGGTCATGGTATATACGGCTATTTTCTGCCAGATCAAAACAGTTTTGAACCACAATCCTCAGACCATATCAGACAGTGTGCGAGCCTTACGGACCTGTGGTTTTTCGCGAAATTTCCACCATATATTCCCTCATGTTGGCGCGGAAAATTGGTGTACGGATGGAAAACTTGTTTTTGTATCGGGCATTCATCACTCATAGCAGTTCCCTATCTCGACTGCTCTGAGTTGCCAAAAATTCAACCACGTATACGATACCGCTACCTCGATGATGCGTATGGAATAAATGACGTTGCAGCGGTGAGGACATAATCCTTCTTCTCAGTATGTACCTCGCCTTTGAGTTGGGTATAAAAAAGATCTCTGTTTTTTTTGAGTCCTGTTTCTTTTGTCCTTTCGCTCACCAGCGTGAAAACAAGAAGCAGGATTTTATTTTCCCTTTTTTACGTGAGGGCCATTGGCGGTATCTTCAACGGTGTATCCGGCAGCGAGTAGGGCATCGCGAAGACGATCGGCTTCAGCGAAATCTTTGTTATCACGAGCGGTCTGTCGGTCTTTTGCTAATCTCTGAATTTCATCCGGAAGAGTCTCTTTCGCCTCTGGTTCCAATCCAAAGAGAAAAAAGAAAGTGGTAAAAGTTGTTTGCACATCGGGGCCAAGTGATTCGCCGCGGTCGAGAGCGCTATTCGTTTCTCGCACCAGTTCTTGGGCGATAGCGAGCGCAAGGGGAGTATTAAGATCGTCTTCGCAGGCTTCAATGAGACGTGTGAGCCAAGGTAGCGTAGAGAAACCTGTTTCAGCAAGAAGTGCCGTTTCTCTTCGAGCGTCTGTTTTCAGAAAAGACTCTTTGATTTTTCTTGCTTGATCGAGACTCTCCCAGGTGAAATTCATTTGGCTGCGATAGTGCGCTCCAAGAAAACAGATGCGTAAATCCATGGGTGAAAATCCGTGTTCGATGATATCGGCTAAGCGATAGAAATTTCCTTTTGACTTAGACATCTTCGCGCCATCAATAAGAATATGACGTGCATGGAGCCAGTAACGGACAAATGGTTTTCCGGTAACACACTCACTTTGAGCAATTTCAGCTTCGTGGTGAGGGAAGATATTGTCTTCACCGCCTGTATGAATATCAAAAGAATCACCGAGATATTCTTGGCTCATAGCTGAACACTCGATATGCCAGCCAGGGTAGCCTTCGCTCCAGGGTGATGTCCAGCGCATGAGGTGTCCAGATGGCGCCTTAAGCCAGAGGGCAAAATCCCAAGGATGCCGTTTGTCAGGATGCTCTTCAAGACGTGCACCAACTTTGAGTTTGTCGAGAGTGTTGCCAGAAAGAACGCCGTAGCGATCAAAAGAGGTGACATCGAAGAACACATTTCCGTTGACAGCGTAAGCATGATGACTGGTGATAAGCTCCCCAATGAGATTAATCATTTGGGGAATATGTGCGGTAGCACGTGGAAAAAAGTGTGCTGGTAAAATATGCATCGCTGTTTCATCCTGATAGAAATGCGCTTCGTAAAAGCGGGCAATTTCTTCGGGGGTTTTGTGTTCAGCGAGTGCTTTCTTCGCCATCTTGTCTTCGCCATTATCTCCTTGGGCCACATCATCAGCCGTCATGTGTCCAACATCGGTGATATTTTTGATATGACGTACTTCATAGCCAGCTCGCAAAAGGACACGTCTTAGGGTGTCAGGAAAAATAAAGGCACGCAGATTACCAATATGGGGATAGTCATACACGGTGAGGCCACAGGTATACATACCCACCTTGCCCTTTTCGCGAGGGATAAATACTTCTTTGGATTTAGTAAGGGTATTGTAGAATTGCATACAGAGGAGAATCAAGAGAAGTTAGGGAAAAATTTTCAATAAGCTCTTCCAAAAGAGATAGTAGCAAAAAAATGGGTGCCTGCCCACTTTTTAAGAATCATTTTTATGCTTGCAACGAGCTAGAACCAGCGTTTCCATTTGAAAAGCAAAACGGTGATAGCGGCAATAATGAGCATGAAGGCGGTATGAATCCAAAAGGCGTTTGGATTGTTTCCAAAAGGAATGGCTGCAGTCATAGCGAGCATATTGGTATAAACCGACATTGGAAGGAGTACCGCAGAAAAGATAGTCAATACCTTCATGGTGAGGTCGAGTTTGCTTGAGAGGAGAGAATTGTTAGTAGCTTCAAGAGCCTCGATGGTTTCCTTGTTGCTTTCCAGGATATTCCAGATACGAATGTTGGTACCAATAAGATCTTGAAAATATGGCTTAAGATCATCCGAAACGTGAGGATGATCTTTCGCAAGAAGTGATTCAAGTATAGAACGCTGCGGTTTGAGAGTGCGTCGAAAATTAAGAATATCACGCTTGAGGACAGAGATTTCAAGTACCATTTCTTTTTCTTTTTCATCGAAAACTTGTGCCTCAACAAAGTCAAGCCGTTCAGAGATATGATTGAGTTTCGGGAAACAAGAATTGAAAAGAATATCAAGCACAGCGTAGAGAAGATGAGTTGGGGTTTGGCTCATGTAGAGTCGCCGCCGACCCTCATTCTTTGCGAGTTCGGCGAAAAATTGGGTGAGAGGATATATTTCGTATTTGTGACTCGTAATGAGATAGCCATTCGTGAGAATGATATCAAGTTCACCTGGAAAAGTTGTTCGATGGTTTGTGTCGAAGAGGGGAATATGAACAGAAAGAAAGAGACACCCGTCATACTGAACGACTTTCGGTTGGTAGGTGGGAGTGACGAGCTCTTCAATAGCGAGAGGATGGATGGAGAAGTTTTCCTGAAGATAGGTGATATCTTCATTATGAGGGTCCTCAAAATCAATCCAGGTGACCTGGTGAAATTTCACTTGATGCATAGAGTGATTTTTGTTTTTTTGCTTGGTAAAGTTTCGATTGATATTTCATTTTGAAGTATATCAGAATCGCTTTGACAGCGGAAGAGAAATATCGTACAGTGTTTCGGTATGCTGAAAGTATTTTTGCTTACATTGATACGATTTTATCAACGCTTCGTGTCGAGCGATCGGGGTTTGCTTTGGTATTTCACGGGTGGACGGATATGTCGTTTTCATCCAAGCTGTAGCCAATATATGGCTGAAGCAGTGGAGAAGTACGGAGCAGCTCGGGGTTTCTGGCTCGGAATGAAGCGTCTCAGTCGCTGCCATCCCTGGAATCCAGGTGGCTACGATCCAGTTCTTTAACATTTTTTAGAGAAAGGGGTGTTGGGCTCTGTAAGAAGCAGGGCATTCGCAGTGCACGTATTTTTTTTGTGTATCATTTTGAAGGAACATGCTATGCAACAACGTGGTACTCCCAGTCACAACCAGCGTCGTACTGCTGGCAGTCGTAATCTTCTCCAGTGTGAGGAGCGCGGCCTGCTGCTTTCCGACGGCAATAC
>JAGOSP010000001.1 GCA_018062205.1 Candidatus Moraniibacteriota bacterium
CTCAAAAAGTACGGTTCGATTTTCCAAACAAAAGAGGTAATTTATCAGAGAAGAATCTTCAGCCACTAGCACTACCGGAATAATAGTGTAAATTTATGAAACTACTTAACATCATTCTGTTGAGAGATAGTGAAAGTATTATAATACACGCATGAACACCTACAGTTGGTACTCACAACTTATAAAACCGATATGGTCACCACCCTCGTGGCTTTTTGGTCCGGTGTGGACGGTTTTGTATGCCATTATCGCAGTTTCTTTTGGTGTGGTATTTTACAAGGCATTTACGAAAGAAATCTCGTGGATGGTGGCCCTTCCATTTGCTCTCAATCTTGTTTTCAATTTCGCTTTCACGCCGATTCAATTTGGACTAAAAAATAATCTCCTTGCCTCGCTTGATATTTTGCTGGTTGTCGGTACGCTCGTCTGGGCGCTGTATGCTTTGTGGCATGCGTCGCCCGACCTCCGTTGGGTGGTCTATGCCAATATGCCCTATCTCCTCTGGGGTACCTTTGCTACCAGTCTTCAACTAACCATAACGTATTTGAATCGATAATGACACCATATGGCACACGCTGAAATAATTTTGAAACTGGAGAATGTCGGCAAAACTTTTGATACCGTTAACGGGAAATTACCTATTTTACGAGAAGTCTCTTTCACGGTACGGAAAGGAGAAAAGGTGGCAATAATCGGTCCATCGGGATCAGGAAAGTCAACGTTGCTTTCACTTATTGGACTGCTGGATACCCCCACCGTAGGGTCGATTGAAGTAGCCGGAGTAAACATCGATCGATTGAGCGAATCCGAGCAGGCTTTATTTCGGAACAGAGAGATTGGTTTCATTTTTCAATCATTCGAATTGATTTCGCCATTTACTGTAGCAGAAAATATTATTGCACCACTTGAAATCGGTCAAAAAGCTGTCTCCGCTGATGCGGCCTCTTTTTTAATGGAAAAACTTGCTTTAAGTGAACGGCGAGATGCTCTTCCGCAAACACTCTCAGGAGGAGAAAAACAGAGGGTCGCGATTGGGCGAGCGCTGATAAATTCACCAGCACTTATTCTGGCCGATGAACCAACCGGAAGTCTGGACCGCGCTACTGGCGAAAGAGTATTATCACTCCTTCTCGACGCCGTAGACAACGCAGGAGGGACACTCATTATTATTACTCATGATGAGTCGATAGCAAATAGAATGCAGAGAGTCTTTGAAGTAAAAGAAGGCGCATTATATGAACGCTCATAAGTTGATCTTATTGTATAGCTTCAGGATAGTTAGGCGCGAATGGCGCCGTTTTGTTCTTCCTTTCTTGTCTCTCTCTATCACCAGCGTTGTTTTGCTCCTGATGCTCCTCCTTACAGGTGCAAGTCGACAGTTACTCTCTGACCAGGCACGCGAATTACAGGGCGGTGATATTGTTCTCGAGAGTACATCGCCGATTCCTGGGGCGACATTTTTTGCTGATGCTGACATCAAGCCGGATATGGTTTCAGAGCAGCTGTCCTTTTCAGGCACATTGCAAAGTGATACCCAGACGGCACCTTTTACAATAGAAGTTGTTGACGCATCATACCCCTTGTACGGTGAGCTTCGATTGAAATCGGGAGTATTTACAGGGATGAATCCGGGAGAAGTATTGCTCGATGAAGCGGGGATGAAAAGTCTCGGCGTTACAATCGGTGACAGCGTAACTCTTGGCGGAGTATCATTACGCGTTATGGACGAAGTTATCACGGAACCGACCTCGCTTTTTGGTGGCTTCCGTTTTCTGCCGAAGGTATTCATGAGTCAAGCGAGTTTTAGAGATGCTCAAATTGATACACAATTATTGCGTGCGGAATATACGTATGCCGCGAAAATCCCGTCTCTCACGAAGAACATGATTGAGTCGTTGCGTGGGATAAAAAACGCATACCCGGACATCAATGTGGATGTCGCTGGAGTAGACCAGCAGGGATTGCAGTTCGGTTTAGAAACTGTTTCTGATTTTCTTGTGCTTGCAGTATTGGTTACAGCAATACTTGCAGCGACCAATGTATATGCGAGTATCCTTTATTTGATCACTATCGAGCGAAAGAGTCTTGCAGTTCTTTTGGCGCTTGGACTCACCAAGAAAAAACTTTTGTATGTCCTGGGAGCGGCCCTTCTCTATGTTGTGGTTTTGGCGGGTATAATTGGTGTCGGTATTGGACTCACCATTTTCACAGGCGTTAAAATTTTTGTGTTGAATAATTATCTCATTGCACTACCGAACCCATCAGTGCTTCTCTACTGTGGTATTAGTATCTCGCTCATCTTTCTCATCGCAATTATGGCATTTGTTCCCGCTGTAAAGAAAAGTTTGGAGCTTAATCCAAAACAGATTCTCATTGGTGGGAATATGGAGGTTGCTGAAAAGTACTCTTATCGTTCCGTGATTACTATTACTCTTTCAACCCTCATTCCTCTCGTTGCATTGTCCTCGTATTTATTGAAAAGCTTTGCGCAAGGATTTCTGGCTATTGCCGGCATCGCCTTACTCTATATGGGCGTCGCTCTTCTCTATGCATGGGTATTGCACAAAGTGTATCAAGTTCGTATGCGAGCGCCCTTCATGGTCCGGAGCATTATTAGCCAAAAATACGCCGATGGGTTGTTTGGTATCGTTTCATTTTCCTCTTTATTCGTCGCACTCACCGCCTTATGTACACTGTCTCTTATACAAGTTTCTCTCGAACGGTTTTTGAAGAATGATTTAAGTGAGACAGTGCCATCAACCTATATATTAGATGTTCAGCCATCACAAAAGGAGTCACTGATTGAGAAGTATCCTGATATCCGATTGTTTTCAAATATACGAGCACGTATTGTCTCGATTGATGCATTGCGTATTCAAGATGAGCTAAAAGCGGTGGACTCAAATGTGTCGCGAGAGCTTGGGAGGGAGTTTAACCTCACCGCGAGGGATTCTTTGTTGACGAGTGAATCTATTACTGCGGGCGAATGGTCCGGAGGAAAAGCGGGTGAGATATCCGTTGACGAAAATTTTGCGGATCAGGCAAACATCTCCATAGGGTCGAAAATCGTCTTTTTGGTACAAGGATTTGAAGTATCGGGAATAGTTACGAGTTTTCGGAAAACGGACTCTCGTTCGGGTCTTCCGTTCTTCTATTTCATCTTGGCACCAGAGGACGTTGATGTTTTTCCGAGTGTGTATTTCGGCTATGCATATTATGGAGAGGCACAGCAGGCTGATCTCGGGAGGCTCGTCGCGACCGAGATGCCCAATGTGTCCATTATCAAAACTCAATCGATCGGACCGCTTCTGATGAAGCTCATCGCCACGCTGATGACACTCGTGCTCATCGTGACAATCCCACCACTTCTCATCGCAACGCTTCTCATCGCAACATTGGTTTTATCTTCCTACGCGATGCGTCGGCGCGAAGGTGCCCGATTTCGCGCAATTGGATTGAGCCAACGAGAAAGTTTTTGGCAGTATTTATTTGAGTCGCTTTCCCTCACAGTTATTGCCGCTGTTTTTTCTTATGGCGTGAGCGTTCTTATTTCCGGGCTGATTAGTTCCTACTTTCTGAAACTTGATACAGTGGTTCTCTTTGATCAAGAGCTGTTGTTAGGATTGTCGTTGATCATATTCTTCATTATGGGTATCGCTTTTTTCCTTTACAAAAGCGATACGATACAATTGCGAGAATTACTATCCTATGAATAAGAAGATGCTGTTCGGTATTTTGTCTGTATCCACGCTTGCTCTTGCTGTGCTCGGGTGGGTTTTTTTCTCTGAACAAAGTGATACGGACATGAGTAACAGGGAGCCACGCGAGAGCGAAGAATCTCTAGTGGAGATTATTGCTTTTGGAGACAGTCTTACTGCGGGTTATGACTTACCACAAGATGAAGCCTATCCAGCACAGCTCGAAAAAATACTCCGCGAGAAGAGTTACGCGGTGACCGTGATCAACTCTGGAGTAAGCGGAGAAACCACTCGGGGAAGCCTGGAGCGTGCAAATTTTATCCGATCACAAAACCCGGATGTCGTCATTTTGGGTATAGGGGGTAATGATGCGTTGCGATTTTTACCCATTGGTGATACTCGCGAAAATATGACTTCAACTATTAACATCTTGAAGAGTGGCATCAATCCTCCAAGGGTCGTTTTATTACAGATGGCAGCACCAATCAACGCTGGGCAGAAGTATAAACAAGAATTTGATTCTTTGTATGGAGATCTCGCGAGAACAAACGACCTTATATTGGTACCGTTTATTACGAATGCGATTTTTCTTGACCCGAAGAACAAATTAAGTGATGGTATCCACTATAATCAGCAAGGATATCAGAAGGTGATTGAGAAGTATCTTTTTCCTGAAATTGAGGTTTTAGTGCGGGATATATATCGTACTTCTGACCGGAACGATGGTAGTTAATTACACTCCCTAGAGAGGAGGCTCTCGAGAATGAGATACTTCTCTCTTGAAGTTTCTGATAAGATTTATTTTTCAGCATGGAACATAATTGTTCTCATCCCAATGGGCTGCCGGTATCGCTTCTGTATTTTTTGGAAAGAGTTATTTGATAGAATCCAAATACTGCAGTAGCAATTGTCAGATAAAATTTATAGGCTACCCAGACATCTCTTCCGTACATTTGGTAAAAAAATTCATTCAGAATTGCGAGGAGGAGAAAAAATACTCCCCATCGGAAAGAAAGAATGAGCCATCTATAATCAGAAATATCAAAGAGAGCGATAAAGAGTGGTTCGAGCAGACCTTTTCCATAAAAGGCTCCTATCAATAAAATATTCCGAAGAATCCACTGTAGAGAGTATCTTTGACGATGGAAAAGACGGGATTTTTAAAGAGAACTGGCAGGGCGCTGAATGCGCGTATCGCGTGAAATTTTAAGAACGGTCGCGGGATGGCGTTTTGAAAATAACTGAGATTATCCTCGCCTTATGCGTGTTTCTTGCGGTTATCCATTTTAGTATCGAAACAGCACGGGGGTTTTTCTGCGAGGATTGGTCAGAGATATCTGTGATGTATGAATTTATTTCATTTAGCATGCTCATTTTCTTGGGGCTTGAAATAATTCGTCTCATTTTGATACAGAGTATTAACGTCGTGATGGAGTTGATTCTTTTGATCATTGCTCGAAAGATGTTATATTCGGATATTACTCCCTTTGATCTCCTCCTTTGTGTAGTCGCTTTCTGTCTTACGGTTGGAGTATACTATCTGCATGGGATTAAACCCATTAAATCACTAGAGGATCTAACGTGTTAACATTATGTTTATCAAGCTTTACGCTATTGCTCTCCCAGTATTCTTTGCCATTGATATGCTGTGGCTCGGGATTATTGCGCAGAATTTCTATCGTGGCCAAATCGGTTTTCTGATGAAAACGGATATCAATTGGACGGCGGCGATTACTTTTTATCTCCTCTTTATTGTTGGACTCGTGGTGTTTGTTATCACGCCAGCGGTTGAGAAGGGGTCATGGTCGTACGCACTTCTTTTTGGCGCGCTGTTTGGCCTCATCGCCTATGCGACCTATGACCTCACCAATCTTGCAACGCTTCGGGACTGGCCGCTTACTGTAACTCTGGTAGATATGGCATGGGGTGCGGTGCTTGCAACTTCTGTTTCTGTCACAACATATTTCATTGCAAGTAAAATCGGTCTATGAGTGATTTTACTGCATTGGCTCTGGTATTATTTGTCTATGTGACTTTCTGGTTTATCATTTCCATCCTAAAAAAGAGAAATGATGTGGCGGATGTAGCATGGGGACTCGGGTTTGTCCTTCTCTCATGGGTCTCCCTGTTGATTGCTGATAGTGTGAGTTTTCGCGGACTCCTGGTGTGTGTCCTCGTGAGTATGTGGGGTTTACGGTTAGCGTGGCATATTTACACGCGTAACAAAGGAAAGGGCGAGGATTATCGTTATCTTGCATGGCGTCAGGAATGGGGAGTGTGGTTTTATTTCCGTTCCTATGCGCAGGTCTATCTTCTACAGGGAGCGCTATTGTTTCTTGTTGTTTCACCCATTTTGTTAATTAATAGGGGGGCAGGAGAGATACCGTTTGACACACGAGATCTGCTGGGTGTTGCGATATGGATTATCGGCTTTACTTTTGAGGTGGTGGGAGATGCGCAATTGGCACGGTTTATCAAGAATCCTGCCAACAAAGGCAAGTTGATGCAGAGTGGGCTCTGGGCCTATACGCGTCACCCGAATTATTTTGGTGAAGTGACGCAGTGGTGGGGTTTGTGGCTCGTGGCACTTTCTGTTCCCTATGGCTTTTGGGGTATCATCGGACCGATAACCATAACGATTTTACTTTTGAAAGTATCTGGCATCCCTTTACTTGAGAAGAAAATGGTGGAGCATCCAGAATTTGTTGATTACAAAAAAAGAGTGAGTATTTTTTTTCCGATGTTTCCCAAAAAATGATACTCTGTGTATGAGAGCTTGTATTAAAATACACTCAAGTATATGTCTTCAAAGAAAATCATTATAGCTCTTCTCTCTATAGCCGGGGCAGGTATTGCTTACTATGCTCTTTCGCCTCTCTTTCGAAATATCAAAAGAGATGATCCATTGCCGGTCAACGTAAACGTAAAGGAAGAACAAGACCGAATGCCCGGTGAAGAGAGTGTGCTCCCGGATACTTTATTGGCAGCAAATATTCAGGGAACACCAGCGCATCCTGCTTCAGGAACAGTTCGCGTAGTGGAAGCTGATGGGAAGCGGTATCTTCGTTATGAGAATTTTAAGACTATCAACGGACCAGACCTTTTCGTTTATCTTTCGGGGGATCTTGAAGCAAAAACATATGTTAATCTTGGAGAATTGAGAGCTACTGAGGGGAATGTGAATTATGAAATTCCAAAGGATATTGATCTTGATGTCTATCCATATGCCCTTGTGTGGTGCCAGCAGTTTAGCGTGCTTTTTAACTCGGCGAAGATACGCTAAGTTTGAGTATACGCACGTCACATGAATTTGCTGGTGACAAAAAAAAGAGGGAGGCGTTTCTTCTGATATTTCCAACATTTTGAGCTGGGAAAGGTGAGAGGGGAGGATGAGAGAGTGTAATGCTGTGTTACAATTAGTAGAGAGTAAGTGCCTCAAAATTAAGAGGCGCTCTTTGAAAAGAGATATGAAAATTACACACAAACTCACCCTGGTGATCGTTATCGGTCTTGTTGCTATTATTGGCTTGGGCGAGGTGGCATATTATAGCGTCAAGAGTATGGAGGAGAGATTCTCTGAGCTTGTAGAGCTGCCAATAGCAAGTATTTTAAGGCTGGGTCATATGACTGAGGCCTTCGCACTTAGCGTAGACGAAGCTCGTCTGTATCGCCAATATGGGACGGAAGAAGCGCGGGAAGCTTATTTTCAAAAAAGAGACGACTTCGATATGTTGCTCGCTGAGCTTAAACGAGAACTCGGATATGGAACGCCAACTATTCCTCAGCAAGACACAGTATTTATTGATGCTATTTCTGTAAAAACTGAGATCCTTTCTTCTCTGATTGCTGCTGATTTTCATCAGTACGAACAGGGGCAGAAAACAAGCCCATCGGCTGATGATCCTTTTCGAGAGCAAGAGGGCGAGATTATGACTTTGATTGGACAGTATCGCGATATGGAAAAAGAGGAAATTCGCCTTGCCCACGAAGCAGCGAAACACAAAACAGCTCAGACAAATACATTTTTATTCGTTTTTATCTTGAGTTTTATTGTGGTAAGCATCGTGATTAATGGATTTCTGGCAAGAAGCATTATCAGGCCTCTTGCTTTGCTTACGGAGATGGCGAAGGGATTTGGTGGCGGTGATATGGGCAAGAGAGTACATTCGCCAGGGAATGACGAGCTTGGAATTGTTGCGAATGCCTTTAATGAGATGGCTGACAATATTCAACAATCCCATGGGAATCTCGAATTGCAAATTCAGGAACGTACGTCGGAACTGAAAAAGCAACTGAGCGATCTCGAAAAAATGAATATGTTGATGATTGATCGGGAGTTAAAAATGGTTGAGCTCAAAAAGCGAAACAAGGAACTTCAAAGCTCTCAAGGACAAGGAACGTCTACGTAAAAAAGCATTTTAGAGGAATAAATGAAAGGCTTCCGGATTTTAATCTGGGAGCCGTTTTCTTTTCTCGTTTTTCTTGCGCCACAAAATACGATACCTACAGAGAAAGATATGCTAAAATAGTCAAGCAATTATTAATGATATTCGTATGGAAGAAGAGTCAAAGCAGGAGCATGGAGCTGGGAAGGCGATGAGAAAGATAAAAAAGATGACGCTGAAGAGGATCCTATTGATGATGTCCAAAATGAAGAAAGGAACGTTCGTGGGGGCCATCTTGTTGTTGGTTCTCATTGGTTCAGTTGCTTTTGTCTATTTCATGAAAAAGTCATGGTTCATAGCAGCGACTGTTAATGGCACTCTGGTGAGTCGTGTAAGTGTTATACAGGAACTTGAGAAACAAGGAGGAAAAAGTGTCCTTGATGATATGATTATGAAGATGCTTATCCGCGATGAGGTCCATAGATTGAAGATAGTTATTAAGAGATCTGATATTGATGCAGAAATAAAAACAACAGAGAGTCAGGTAACCTCACAAGGGGGAACGCTTGATGAGGTATTGGAACAGCAGGGTATGACGAGAGATGATTTGACCGAACAAGTTTTGATGAAAAAACAACTTGAGCAAATTCTTGCCGATAAGATACAGGTAAGTGATGAAGAAATCAATCAATATCTGAAAGAGCATAAAATAAATCCTACGAAAGATATGAGTCTTCCTGAGTTGAAGAATAAAATTCAAGAGCAACTCCAGTCAACCAAGTTTAGTACAGAGGTACAGAAGCTCATTGTTGATTTACGCGAATCAGCAAATATTGTACATTACGTTGAATATTAGACTAAAAAAAGCGTTACCAGTGAGAGGTGTATTTCCTTGAGCGTTTTTAGAAATGGGTATGATTATAAATTTTATTCCTCATCACGCGGGGCATTTTTGAGGCATGTATATCCGAGGGATATCGCTATGGAAATTTCCAGGACTGCTTGATATTTTTGTGAAGTAGTTTTTGGACATGAGTTCGAAATTTCTGTTGTGTATCTGGATGAGATGTTAACCGGAAGTATCAATCATGCAGACATTGTTCATGGTATAGTAAGTAAAGAGAGGTGTTCAAAAAAAGAGTGTTGATAATTTTACCAACGTGAATCATTTTTTCGCAATAGAAAAAAAAATTCAGCGAAGGCTGAAAAAAACAGAACGACAGGCATTTCATTTTGGAAAAAGTGTTCTGAATTACAAGCGATATAATCGCTTCTTGCGTATTTTGGGCCCCGGACTGGTGACTGGTGCAGCGGACGATGATCCATCGGGTATTGCAACATATTCACAAGCAGGCGCAGCACAGGGCTTTGGTTTATTGTGGGTTTTCCCGTTTGTATATCCCCTCTTGCTTGCAGTACAGGAAAGCTGTTCTCGTATTGGGGCTATCACGGGCATGGGATTGGCAGCCGTAATCAAAGAGCATTACAGTAAGAAATTACTGTATGTATCAGTTGGATTGGTTGTTGTTGCCAATACATTGAATATCGGCGCTGATTTGGGTGCCATGGCTGCCACTGCGCAATTGTTTGTCGACATCCCATTTGCTATTTTGGCCATTTTCTTTGCTGTTCTTATTATATTTCTGGTTATTTCCGTGAGCTATAAGGCGTATGCCAAGATACTCAAATGGTTAGCGCTGACATTGTTTGTCTATCCGGTTACCGTGTTTTTGGTAGGGCAGGATTGGTTGGAAATATGGCGTGCAACATTTACGCTGACACCGAAAATCACAGTTGAAACACTGTATATTTTAGTAGGCGTACTCGGAACAACTATCTCGCCATATTTATTTTTTTGGGATACCTCCGGAGTAGTGGAAGAAGAAATTGCGAAACACAATAAATCAAAAATCGGCGAAGATCCCAAGGCGACAAAGAGATTCCTTCGTAATTTACGGATAGATAATTTTGTGGGGATGACGCTTGCGAGTGTAACGGCCTGGTTTATTGTTATTGCGTGTGCGTCAACATTGTTTAAAAATGGAATATTCGAAATCAACTCAGCTGCTGATGCGGCTCGAGCGCTTGAGCCTCTTGTGCAGAATTTTCCGAATGCCGGACTCATCGCTAAGTTGATTTTCTCTATCGGGGTGATTGGACTTGGTCTTTTGGCAATTCCGGTTCTTGCTGGCTCATCATCGTATGCAATTAGTGAAGCTCTGGGATGGAAAGAGGGTCTCCACCGTAAATTTCATCAAGCCCGCGGTTTTTATATTATTATTATTGTGGCCACTTTTGTTGGATTGGGGATGAACTTTATTGGACTCGACCCGATTAAGGCACTGATATTTACCGCTGTTTTCAACGGAATAGCCGCAGTGCCACTCCTCTTTCTCCTTGCTCGTGTTGGGAATAATAAGCATATTATGGGGGAATATAAGAATGGCGTATTGTCGAATTTTTTCGTGAGACTTACGTGCGGTGTTATGACCCTTGTTGTTCTGATATTTTTCTTTTCATTTTTTACCAGAGGGTAAAGAAAAAAAGATAAGGGATGTTTCCAATGGAGTATACTGTGAATAAGATTCATTTCTCGTTTTGAATTTTTGCATTTTGTGTGGCATGAATTACCAAAGAGAGAGGATCGTGGTATTTGAAGAAAGAGTTCTTATACAATGAGGAGATACCCATGAGGATGAAAATAACTTCTTGTTTTGTTCCAGCTCTGAGAGAAAAGAGAGCTCTTTTTACTGTTTTTGAGAGGAATATGAGCAGATTGCTTCCGGTCGTCGGAATCTATGACGGATATGTCTCTCGGGATTTGAAACCAATTTTTGATATCTGGCTCAATGGTTTGACAGGATTGCTGGGAAGTAAACGGTTTGTTCCTGATGTGGTCCGGAATAATTGGCAGAAGCAGTTTCTTGTTTTTTTGGAGAAAAATGATGGTCTGCTCGGGTCTGCTCATCAGCACACGCGGCCTTCGGTAGCAGATTTGTCCGATGAGGCTCAGTGGCTATTGATGTTCAGTAGGGTGTTTTTGTGGAGTTTCTACAAAGAGAGTCTCCTTATACACCCGCAGACAAACGATGCTCTTCAGGAATGTCTTTTGGAAATAGCTTTTCTTGCAATCGCAGATCTTTTCTTGGTACAGCGAGCCGTATTTTTGCCCGCGTATAATGAGCCGGAGTTTTGGGCAAGGCGCCATGCATGGGAGAAGGCCGAGAAACGAGCACAAAGAGCAGAGAGGATATGCAATCATCCTGAGGGGAGTGTGCATTAGGTTTGAGACCCATTTTTGTTGTGGGAAGAAAATGTCTACTATTGACAGGATTAGGTATCTATGCTAGTATGTCCGTTCTAGTTCCTTCTCAGGAGAAGACCGTGAAAAAAAACGCAGCATCTGCATGTCAAGAAAAATCAGGTGCTGCTTTCGCGGCCTTCCAAGCGAATCTCAAGCTCCTGCTTGAAAGAAATGGTATGTCCATTGTCACAACAGCAGGTCTTTCAGAAGAGGGGGTTTACCAAGACCTGTTTCTCCTTTGGGAGTCTGCCTTGCAGACGTATTTCAAAAACCTGCCGAGAGCGGGAATCCTGCTTTCATCGAGCACTTCCGCGCTCTGGTTGTCAAAGGCGCTCAGTATCGAATTTGACATAGCCTTTTTGCCTGGCTTCTGTTCAGGAGGGCTCTCTGAAGTAGGCCGACCGTTTTTGGACTACGCTCAGCAATTTTTCCCAGCCTTCTTTGCGGCGGCGTATGCCCAGCCGAGCGAGGCCGGTGAGAACCTGCTCCCCCAAATCTTATCAGGGCTTTCGCTCTCGGTTTTGGTGGCGTTGTTCATACGGGAAGCCGCTTCCTTTCTGCCGGCTGCTACCGACCACAGGGTACACCCCTTGGGTAGGGGGGTATTGTACTCCTAACCACTGTCCGCCCGCCATGCGGATGAATCGATTTTAGCGCTAGCTGTTTTTTTCAGCTGGCGCCTCTTTTTTTAGAGACCAGAAGAGTTGACTAGAAGGAGGAAAATCGGTATACTCATTTTGATGGAGAGCGGTGACGCCTCTTTTTTTGACCTTTATGTTTTTATTTTTCTGATGGAAAATACTTATGGAAATACGTAATATCGCTATTATCGCCCATGTTGATCACGGTAAGACCACCTTGACCGATGCTCTTATGCGCGAAACAGGCATGGTAGCTGCAGATGGGGGCTCAATGGATTCCAACGCACTCGAGAGAGAGCGAGGGATTACTATTTATGCAAAGAATGGGTCTATTTTTTATAAAGACACCAAGATTAATATTGTTGATACACCAGGACACGCTGACTTTGGATCAGAAGTGGAACGAGTGCTGCGTTCTATCGATGCTGTTGTTTTGGTAGTAGACGCTCAGGAGGGCCCAATGCCTCAAACGCGTTTTGTTTTGAAAAAGTCACTTGAACTTGGTCTCCATCCGATTGTAGTTTTGAATAAAATTGATAAGCCAGCCGCTCGACCAGAAGAAGTTTCCGAAATGGTGTACGAATTATTCCTTGATCTTGGGGCAACAGACGAGCAGCTTGATTTTCCGGTTGTATATGCGGTTGGACGGGATGGAGTGGCAATGTATCAGCTTGGCGATGAGCGAAAAAATCTTGAGCCATTACTTGATACGATTCTGAAGAATGTCCCACCAGCCTGTAATGGAGAGAGAAGCGTTGAAGGGAAATTTCTTGCTCAGCCGTTTAATCTTGGGTATGACAATTTTGTCGGTCGTTTGGCTATTGCTCGTATGTACACCGGTGTGCTTCGGATGAATGATTCGATTTACGTAAAAAATGACGAAGGAAAATGTGTCCAGGGACGCGTGGCAAAGCTCTTTACTTTCCGCGGCATGGAACGTGTTGAGGCAACAGAGGTAGAAGCGGGTGATATCGTTATGATTGCTGGGTTGCCGACAGTTGAAATTGGGGACACATTAGCTCTTTCTTCGGATCAGGAAAACTTGCCAGCTATTGCAATTGATGAGCCGACCATTTCTTTGAATTTCATCGTGAATGATTCGCCGTTTGCTGGCCGAGAGGGAAAATTTGTGACGAATAAACAAATTCGTGAGCGACTTGAAAAGGAGCTTGAAATTAACGTTGGATTAAAAATTGATTTTGGTGATGGTACATACAAAGTGTATGGTCGTGGAGAATTGCATGTGGCCATTTTGCTTGAAAATATGCGTCGCGAAGGCTTTGAGATGCAAGTTTCTCAGCCGCAGGTCATTATTAAGGATATTGATGGGGTGAAATCTGAGCCGTATGAAGAAGTGACGGTAGAGTGTCCTTTGAATGTGACGGGCGTGGTGATTGAAAAGATGGGAAAGCGTAAGGGCGTCATGACAGAAATAAAGGCCGGTTCTGGTGGGTATCAACGTCTGATTTTTGAAGTACCAACACGAGGATTACTCGGGTATCGTAGCGAATTTACCATTGATACGAAGGGAGAGGGGACTATTTATTCTCGCGTTATCGGTTTTCGTTCGCATGTGGGTGACATTAAGCGCCGAGATGTTGGCTCGATGATTTCAATGGCGACCGGCAAAGCTCTTGGTTTCTCACTGAATAATCTTCAGACACGCGGTACGTTGTATATCAGCGCTGGTGCTGAAGTGTATGAGGGAATGGTGCTTGGAAACGCCATCAAGGGAATGGATATGGCGGTGAATCCAATTAAAGGAAAACAATTGACCAACATGCGTTCCTCGGGAACAGACGAGGCTATTCGTCTTACACCTCCTTGGGAAATTTCGATTGAGCGTGGTCTCGAAGTGATGAATGAAGATGAATACCTTGAGGTTACCCCTCTTTCGGTTCGTCTACGCAAACAGCTTTTGACTGAGACGGAGCGAGTTCGATCAGTGCGGAAAAAATAGATAGTATGCAACAGCTGAAAAGAGCGGTATTCGTTTGAATACTGCTCTTTTCTTTTTTGGTCTTTTTTGATTTTCGAAAAACGTGTATACTATCAGGGTAACCAGTAGAGATTATTAAAAAATATGGAAGAAGAGAAATGGGAAGATGTTGATGATACCGTTAAATCAAAAGCAACAAATAAAGACGCAGTAACCATTGCAGGGGCAGTACTTTTGGGATGCTTGATCATCTCCGGGACACTGGCTTATGTCTCCGCTCGTGGAGTCAAGATAATGGGGCAGGTTGGCGGAACGGAAGTCGCTGCTAATCAGGCAGGTAGTCAGCAACCAGATGCAGTGAAAGTGAGTATTGATGAAATCAAAGCACTCTTTACCGACAAAAATATTATGTTTGGGAAGAAGGACAGTAAGATACTTTTTGTTGAATTTAGCGATCCAAGTTGCCCATTCTGTCAGGTAGCCTCTGGAAAGAATCCAGAATTAAACAAGCAGGCCGGTGCCCAGTTTACAATGGAAAAAGATGGTGGAACCTATTTACCACCAGTTCCAGAAATGAAAAAGTTAGTTGATTCTGGTAAAGCGGCATATGTGTGGCTCTATGCTAATGGACATGGGAATGGAGAGCTTGGC
Organism: Candidatus Moraniibacteriota bacterium; assembly: GCA_018062205.1. GTDB lineage: Bacteria > Patescibacteriota > Minisyncoccia > Moranbacterales > UBA1568 > JAGOSP01. Next base: position 14,619 of record JAGOSP010000001.1, read on the forward strand.
ACTAAGGCTCTTTATTGTGCTAAGGAAAAAGGAAAATTCTGGGAAGCTCATGACTTGCTGATGTCAGCTGCTGGATATGATCTTATGAACAATACAGTGAAGAATGATGTGGCGAAGTCTGGAGATATGGCCAACTTCTTGAAAAATGCAGTGAAAGTAGATGATATGAAAAAGTGTCTTGAGAGTGGTAAATACGATGATCGTATCGCCGGAGACATGGCAATCGCGCAGAAAATTGGTTTTAGAGGAACACCGAGCTTTTTCGTCAATACGACAAATTTTGCAGGGGCATACAGCTATAAGGATATGATGTCGGTAGTGGAAGAGGCCCTGAAGAAATAGGAATAGCTTTGAGAAAGCAGTCGGCGCAGATAAAAAACCACCTTCGAATGAGAGGGTGGTTTTTTATGGTCTTAGAAAAGTGCCAGAGATTTCTTTGAAGATAAAAAGAGAAGATTATTTTTTCTTTCGTCGTTGGTCGTGAAATGTTTGATGTATTTCTTTGAGGTGTTCATTGGTCACGTGGGTATATATTTGCGTGGTAGTAATAGAAGCATGCCCAAGCATCGCTTGGACGCTACGAATATCTGCTCCATTAGCGAGGAGATCAGTAGCGAATGTGTGTCTAATCGTGTGGGGATGAACATCTTTGACAATACCTGCTTTTGTCGCATAGTACTTCACAATGCGTTCAATGCTGCGTGGTGTTAGACGCGAACTCTCTCGCTCCTGATGAGAAAAGTCAGAGATTTTTTTTGTTGAAAGGGAGATAAAGAGTGCAGGATCGATATCTGTCCGTTTGTGAAGGTATCGTTTGAGAGCGCCATTAGCAGAGAGAGAAATGAAAACAATACGAAGTTTATTTCCTTTGCCCCGAACAGAAAATTCTTCTTTCTCAAGATTGATATGTTGACGATCAAGATTGGTGAGTTCTGATACACGAAGCCCAGCAGAAAAAAGAAGCTCTAATATGGCTCTATCGCGCAGTGAACGGATCGTAGAACCAGCTGTTGCTAGGATGAGGCGCTCCATCTCATCTGGTTCTAGAAAATCTACTTGACGCGTTGGAATGCGTCCAATTTCAATTTTTTCTGGAGAAAGAGTGGAAATATCTTGTTTTACTAAGAATTTCAGAAAAGAACGCAGGACAACTGCATGGTGACCTTGAGTATTTTTTTTGAGGGTGCTTCCTTGCTTTGTCTCCTTCCGATTAAGAGCGAGTCGATATTCACGAACTGTATCGAGAGTGATATCTTCTGGTTTTTTAAGTTGAGTTAGTCGAATAAATTGGGTAAGGCTATGGGCATAATTTTCAGTTGTTCTTAAGGATCGACCGAGTTCAATTTCTAGATGGTCAAGAAAACACTTTATTTGTTTTTCGAGTTGAGTAGTTGGTTTTTGGAAAAATGGAGACATGAAGTTTATTTTTTATGAGTTTGAAGGGGAGTCTTTTTTGATGATGATGACAACCTATTTGTTACGAATTTTCTTTTCGAGGGCAAGGATATGTTTCATAAGTATACCGTGAAAAAGATTCTTTTCGAAAAATTATTTGATCATGATAGTTATCCACACAATAAATGGCTTTAAATAAGTAAAAAATAAAGAATCGTACTTATTTCCAGTTGACGGTTAGTCGTGGATACGGTAGAATCTCTTGTGTAATTCTTAGGGAAAAAGCCCTATGCTTGTTTTGATACTCTCGTTATCAGACAGGCTCAGGTTGGTTCCAAAGAAAGGAAAACGAGTATTCGTTTCCCAACATTCTTCAAAAAAAAGATTGAGAATGATGAATCGGCAAAAAATCTTGATACCGTTGATCATGAATCAGTAAGTGTTTCCGATTTGTTATCTCGTTTTCATACGAAAGTTCATCATGGACAATCAAAGATGCTTATCTTTATCAAAGAGGCATCTGGATATCGTGTAGTACACTGGTTTCGAAATTATTCAACATTTTCAGTTGTAGCTTCGAGCGCACTTCTTGTTTCTGCTACAAATTTTTCCCATGGAAAAGACGCCGATTCACTTCTTTTTGGATACGCGAATAGAGAACAAAAAGTATCTGGGAGTAGCAGTGTTCCTTTTCGTGTCGCTGCTCAGGTAGGAAAAAAAGAGAATTTATCACTGGTGCCATTGGCACCAGTGAGCTTGAATGCTGATCCGGACCAAAAAGATGAAATGACACTTTTTGATATTGATGGAGTTTCTCTGCAAAACCAAATCGTACTTTCTTCTCAGGCCGGTGGTCACTCAGCAATGGCCAAAGATCCAGAGGAAGATGGCGGGGTGAAGATTTATACGGTGTCCTCGGGTGACACGGTGAGTGGTATCGCGGCGAAATATGGTATCACAGCAAACACGGTTTTATGGGCAAATGATCTTGATAATCCTGATGAAATCAAGCCGGGAGATCAGATTTTTATTTTGCCAGTAGCGGGGCTTTCCTATGTTGTTAAAGAAGGAGATACTCTTGATTCTATTGCATTGCAATATAAGGCGGATAAAGAAAAAATTATTTCATTCAATAGCTTACCTGCTAACGGTAAGATCGCATTAGGAGATTCGTTGATTATTCCAGATGGACAAAAGAACGATCCTATTTCGCCGAGCACCGCCTCGGGAGCAGGGGATCTTTCTCGAAGGCAGTACGCGACAACTGGCGGTGGTATTGCGACGGACATTTCTGGATCTCGGACTTTAGATGGGCGGGCTGGAGCTGGACATCGGTTTCCATACGGGTGGTGTACGTGGTATGTTTCTCAAAAACGGTATGTTCCTTGGAGTGGAAATGCTGGCACTTGGCTTTATAAAGCAAAATCACTTGGATACAAAACAGGGAGAAAGCCACAGGTTGGGGCGATTATGGTGACGACTGAGAATCGGTACTATGGGCATGTAGCTCTGGTTGAAAAGGTGAGTGGTGATACCATAACGGTAAGCGAGATGAATTATGTTCGATGGGGGAAAACGAGCAGACGAACTCTTTCGGCCTCCAGTCGAGCGATTAAGGGTTTCATTTATTAGTCCCAAATCCGCAGAGCATTCTGGCAAAGAAATTTTCATTGATATGCAAGGACGGCTGTGACTGTTTTTCTCAGAGACGTTCTTTTTTTTCTGTTTCTTTTGGGGTATACTATGAATGAAATTGTCTATGGGAAGAAACAAAAAGATATATATTTTTTTTGGGACGGTGTTTTTTTTCTGCGCCGTTTTTTGGTTGGTACCGAATGTCAGTTTTGCGGCTGAAAAGGGCGGTGGTGCTTTTTTTGGGGCAGTTCTGAACGGAATTAAGGGTGCTGTAGAATGGATTCTCTACACACTTATTTTTACCCCACTGACTTGGCTCGTCTCTGTAGCGGTAGCACTCTTTAGTTTTGCAGTGAACGCTGATTTGATTTCTGGTCCGACAGGACTTTTGAATCATCCAGAAATCTATGAACTGTGGAAATTTATTCGTGATTTTTGTAATATCTTTTTTATTCTCATGCTTCTAATTGGAGCCTTTGCGATGGTTTTTCAGTTGAGTAGCTATAATGCTAAGAAAACGTTACTGAGCATCATTCTCATGGCACTGTTTGTGAACTTTAGCTTTCCGCTTTCCAGAGTCCTCATTGATGTCTCGAATGTCCCCACATATTTTTTCGTTCAACAGATTTTAGGATCAAGCGGAGGGAGCTCTGTTGCCGATGTCGCCAGTAAGTCTTTTTTGAGCGCGTCTAACATGGAGAGGCTTTTACTGCCGAATGGAGAAGCGGGCTCGACTGTTTCGAGTCTTATTGTGGCCATTGTTTTTATGTTTTTGTTTGGTGTTTCCCTAACAATCTTAGCTGTTTTGTTTGTGATTCGAGTGGTTTCGCTAGTGGTGCTGGTGATTTTTTCACCCATTGGGTTCATGAAATTCATGCCCGGCTTGAGTGGATATGCTGATGAGTGGTGGAAAAAATTAATCGGGAATCTTATTTTTGCGCCAGCAGCCATGCTGATGCTTTTGGTGTCGATTCGTTTTGCGAATGTCATGCAGTCATACAATACTACTCTATCGAGCGAAGCATCCGCTGTGTCTGGTGATGCGGGGCTAACAGTGATATTTAGTACCATGTTGAAATCTGCTATTCCGATTATTCTCATTATGATGACTATTTCCGTGGCCTTAAGTTCTAAGGTGGCCGGAGTGGGTATAGCCAAAAAAGCGAGTGATAAGCTAATGGGATGGGGAAAGAAGGCGTCACTTTTTGCTGCGGGTGGCATTACTGGTGGAGCCGCAACAGCAGGAATGTTTCTTGGTGGAAGACGGGCTAAGGGGTATGTGGGGGGTCTTAAAGAGAGATTTGATCGAACACGCTTTTCTACCAAATCAAGAGAGGTAAAAAGAAAAGACATAGAAGAAGCATGGAGAGGACTTGGGAGCCGAGGGCTTGATGGAAGGTCTGCTGCTTTGCAAACTATTCAAAATCGGAAGATTGCTGAAGCGGCCAAAGAGAATAAAGACAAAAACGTGAGCAATTCAGAATTATTGAAGAATCTAAACGGTGGAGATAAGGTGAGCGCAGCAGCAGCAGCAATGACGTTGTCTGAAAATAAAGCCATTTCGAATGCAGAAGATTTCCAGAAGGCAGCAAAATCTCTCGAAGCACTCGGAAAAGATGCACCGCGTGAAATGGGAAAATTGTTGGATGGCGTTCGCTCGGGGGCATTTAAGATGGATGCATATGGAATTAAAGAGCTTTTGAATACAGGGTCTTTTGCGCAGCGAGATGCTAACAATCAGCCAATGAAGAACGCTGATGGCAGTTATGTCGTTGATGAGAATTCAAATCTCTACAAAGATTTTTCATCGAAAATGCGCAGCGAAGGTCAAATTAAGTCTTTTGCAGATTATCGTATTCAGACAGAAATTGCTCGCGGGGAAGCAACGGGCGCTACGCCAGATGAGGCAAAAATTCGAAGTGAGGTATATCACAATACAATCGGAAGACTTTCGTCAATTGATCTTGCTAAGCAAAGCAGTATTCATGAGTCCTTAGAGTCAGACGCAGAATTACGTAGTTATCTGCAACAATACGCAGACAAGTATAAGACGAATTATGAGAAGACCATGGAAAGAATGTCAACTGCTGATCAAGACAAATGGACGAAGGCGAAGGTTGTCCCAACTCCGAAGGCCCCTCCCTCTGATACGAATACTACTGCAGGAGTAGCACAGAGTCAGAGAGAGAAATTACGTGAGGTTGGTCAACGAAATAATCGTCGAGCTTAATTCTTTGTGAGTAGTATGCAAACCGAACTTTCTAATGAATTTTATCCCTTACTGGCAGGCTATTATGATGAGTCTGATTTCGAGGCGTACAGGGCTATGTGGATTGCTTTTCGTGAGCTCCCGATATTTTCTCGTAATTTATTGACATCAAGCGAGCTACCGATTGCACTTCAGGCTCTCTCGGAGCGATTTCATCTTGATCAGTCAACAACAGCATTTGTCTCGGTTATGACGAGAAAAATTATTTTTCAAGAATGGAATGAGGAACAATCTAGAGCGGAGCTTACTGCCTGGTGTCAGGAGTTTGATTCGAAGAATATATCTCGTCTTGAAGAAATATTTACAGCAGTCAAGAATGATATTTTGACTATTACTCCGAAAGAAGAAGCCGAGGAGGAAAAGAAGCACCTAATAGCACGCATGACCCTTTTAGAAGCATTGGCACAATATCCACAACTTGGGCAGCAGACCATTACAGAGACGCGTATTAAATTAAAAGCAAGTGTCGAGTTGGTTCGCGGATCTTTGATAAATTGGCTGAAGTGTTATCGCGAAGAACTTGGTGTTGGTTATCATGACGCGATGTTGCGAGGACAATTCCTCTTTCGCTCACAAAATGGAATTAAACTAACAGATGAAGAGCATGGGCGTATAGAAATTCTTCTCCGTTCTCTCGAAGATCGAGAAACAGTAGAAATTGATACAGAACATCAAGTGCTTATTTTTCCGCCATATATTGGTCCAAAAAATTCACAACCAGAACAGCAAAAACAAGCGGAAACCTTTATTACTGGGGCTCCTCTTGCTTCTAATGTCCCTCCTGTATCTCTGCCAGCAAATGAAGAAAGTAAATCGGTATCGCCTCATGAGATACCGGGAAAAGAATCATCAAATCAGGTGCCAAATGAGACTGGCTCTTTGCATGTATTGAATAAGGGTGCTCAGTTTTCACCGGTACATCAAACAATTGGGACCCTCCATTTTTCTTCTAAGCATGTGCTTCCTGTAGAGAAAAAAATTCAATCCGAAAGAAAGGTGCAGAGCTCATCAGAAGAACCAAATACGCAGAATGTGTCGTTATCAACGCTTTCTAGATCGAGCGATGACGTACCTGTGGTTTCCCAGAACAGCAAGGTAAACATGGTTACGCCCAGCATGAGTGATATTCCTCATCCAGCACCAGCACCGAAACGAATTTTCAACTTAAGCTATATTCCAAAGCCATATCGGATTGATCCTATCAAGCGCGAGCAACCAGAAAAAGAATAATAAGAGTTCCGTGGTATACTTTTCTTGAGTCCATATGATGCAATCATCAGTTCCGCAATATATTGACGTTGAAGACAAAATTGTCGGCCCATTTACCTGGAAGCATATTGGTTGGCTTCTTGGGATGTGCGCGGTGCTTTTGGTTATGTATACGGCTTTTGACTTCCAGCTTTTTTTGATTGCTGGAGGGCCAACAGCATTAACATTTCTTGCTTTTGCGTTTTATCGCCCATCTGGCATGCCCATGTCAAAGTTTGTTTTCCACGGTATTTTTTTTCTCTTTCGTCCAAAGGTATCTGTATGGGAAAGACCAGTACATGTGTCAAGTGCACCAATGGTAGTTATGAAGCGTCCCGGATCAGCTGTTGTTGAATCAACACACGAATCACAGGGAATAACCGAGGAAAAATTGAAAGCCTTGGCTGCTATACTCGATCAAAAATCTGAAAAATGATTCCCTGAGTGAGAGAGTGGCTTTATGGAGAAACGAAATTAATAAAGAGAAACATGGAATTTTTGAATCCAAAAAATCAAAACCCCGGAACGGCATCAAAAAGTAGCACACAACAGTATGTTGATGTTGATGAAATTCGTGATGGAGTGGTCATCTTAAAAAATGGTTCACTTCGTGCGATACTTCTTGTTTCCTCTCTGAACTTTGACTTGAAGTCATCGGATGAACAAGAGGGGATTATTTTGCAATATCAAAATTTTCTCAATTCATTGGATTTTCCAGTGCAAATGGTCGTGAGCTCTCGGAGATTGAATATCGAACCATATTTAGGACTCCTTTCTGCGCGCGAAAAAGAACAAGAAAATGATTTGTTGCGATTTCAGATTGCGGAGTATAAGAAATTTGTCAAAGAGTTGACTGAGGGTTCGAGTATCATGTCAAAATTTTTCTATGTAGTGGTTCCATTCTCGGCAGTAGAAGATAACCGAGGAGATTTGAAAGACAAGATGTTTGGACTATTTAAATCAAAAGAAGCAGTTGAAACTCGCCCGGAACTTTTCCAGACGTATCGGAGTCAACTTTTACAACGAGTAGGACATGTAACTGCGGCGCTGTCAGCCACCGGTGTCCATGTCACAATGCTTGAGACGGAGGAGGTGATAGAATTGCTTTATAATAGTTATAATCCATCGGTTTTCAGTTCGGCTATTTTGAAGAATATCGATCAAGTAGAATTGAAATAGAAGGAACGTAACCGGATGATGATGTAAAAGAGCATGAATTTATTCAGGCGAGACAAACAAAAAACAGGAGCAAATACTTCAGACACAGACTTTTCTCTGGGTTCTATGACAACGCGCGATACGGAGGCACTTTATCAAAAAGGCATTGCCACTGTTCGCGATCTTATTGCACCGCCAGCAATACGTTTGAGTCCAAATATGATGCAGGTTGGTGATGTGTTTGTTCGTACATATTTTGTGATTGCTTATCCGCGTTATCTTTCGACGAATTGGTTTTCTCCAATTATCAACCTTGATTTTTCTATGGATACAGCACTATTCGTGCACCCAATTGATACCGCGAATATTCTGAAGCAACTCCGAAGGTCATCCACTCAGGTGCAGTCACAAATATCCATTGAAGCCGATGGGGGAAAAGTTCGTGATCCAATGCTCGAAACAGCTTTCCAGGATATTGAAGCGCTTCGTGATAAATTGCAGCAGGGAACAGAAAAGTTTTTCCGTTTCGGACTCTACATAACTGTTTATGGAAAAGATCAAGATGATTTAAGTGAAAAATCGAGCGCAGTAGAATCGCTTCTTGAGGCGCAGTTGGTATATGTAAAGCCCGCTATCCTGCGCATGGATCAGGGCTTTGCCTCCACTCGACCTTTGGGTACCGATACGTTGGATGTCGCAAATAATCTTAATACAGAACCTCTTTCAACGACATTCCCTTTCGTTTCATCGGATTTATCATCTGGTGATGGTATTTTGTATGGTATTAATCGGCATAATAATTCGCTGATTCTCTTTGACCGTTTCAAGTTGGAGAATGCCAACATGGTTGTTTTCGCAAAATCTGGTGCCGGAAAAAGTTATACCGTCAAACTTGAGGTGTTGCGTTCGATGATGTTTGGGGCAAGCGTGATTATTCTTGACCCAGAGAATGAGTATAAGCATCTCTGCGAAACAGTCGGGGGAAGTTTTATGAAGATCGCTCTCAATTCGACTGTACACCTGAACCCGTTTGATTTACCACGAAAGAATGATGAAGATGATGCGGAGAGTGTGCTTCGGAGCAATATCGCGAATTTGGTTGGATTGCTCCATTTGATGCTGGGAATGGTAACACCAGAAGAGGATTCGATTCTTGACCGGGCTATTCGTGAGACGTATGCTATTCGGGATATCACGGCACAGTCTGATTTTTCAAAATTAACTTCTTCTTCTTATCCGACGATGTCGGATCTCTATGCCGTTTTGCAAAATATGGATGGAGCGGAATCCTTAGCAATTCGGCTGGAACGATACACGGAGGGTATTTTCGGTGGTTTCTTGAATAAACAATCTAATGTTGTGTTGAGTAGTCAGCTGGTGGTTTTTAATATTCGTGATCTTGAAGAAGAACTCCGTCCAATTGCAATGTACATTATCTTGCAGTTTATCTGGAATGAGATTCGCACAGAGATGAAAAAACGCGTAGTGGTGGTGGATGAGGCATGGGTGATGATGCAGCATGAGGACGCTGCCGCCTTTCTCTTTGGTATCGCAAAGCGGTGTCGAAAATATTATACCGGACTGACAACAATTACTCAGGATATAAGTGATTTCATGAATTCACGCCACGGGAAATCAATCGTAACAAATTCTTCGTTGCAGCTTTTGCTTCGTCAGTCCCCTGCTTCTATTGAGACCGTGGCCGAGACGTTTTATCTGACAGATCACGAGAAATTCCTTTTGCTTGAATCATCGGTTGGAGAAGGAATATTTTTTGCTGGAACAAAGCATGCGGCTATTAAGGTTATGGCTTCATTTAGTGAAGACCAAATTATCACCTCTGATCCGAGACAGCTGTTGGAGATAGAACAGGCGAAGAAAGATTTTGATTCAGATCTGAAATAAAGCATTATGACGAGTATCGGACAGATGCGCGTGGAGATTGATTCTCAAATACGTGATGAAAATCAGGCTACCAATGAGGTGAATGATGAAATAAGAAAAGAACACAATGCGATAACTGAACTTCAAGGAAGTATCGAAGAAATACGCGGTCAGCTGCAAACACTTCTTGATCAACAAGATCAGATTCGTATGAGTGGACAAAATGTTTCTCATGAGGAGAATCTTGATGAACAAGCAAAAATCGTTCAATTGCAAGATGAGGAAAAGCGCGCAGAAAAAATGATACAAATGTCCCAGAATCGATTACAGGTTTTAACAAAAAAAGGAGAGATTCATCAGGAAAAATTGGAGAAATTAAATCAAGCAAAAGCTCAGTTGGAACATGCTTCGTTTAAGAACGCTTTACAAATCTGGCAAGCATTGGACACAAAGGACGGCGATGGGCAACAGGCACAATCTTCAGAAAAACAAAAGCGAGACGTTCATCTTTGGGCGTATACCGGACCACTGATGGTCGCTGGATTTAAAGATTTTCTTGATTTAGCGCTGATTGGCTCTTTTCCTGGTATTGGAACAGTCATAACGATTTGCTGTAATCTCCTGATCTTTTTTTTATTTTTAATAGGGAGTGGTTTGACAGTGCGGTCAAAAATAGCATTTCTTTTTCGGGCTGGTGGAGCACTTATTTTTGCAACGGGTGTAGAAGGATTTTTGTTCGGATTAAATGTACTTCCTGTGGGATTAGGTATTATTATGGGGATATATTTTCGAGAAAAAAAACATGCTTCATCTATTGGTGCCTGAGGGAAATTTTTTATAAAATGAGGTATGAGTACGCACAATAGCTGAAATGTCCGGAGCGTGGAGATGGAAGCAAAATTTGACTAAAAAGTGAGTATGAAAAAAAGCCTGCCTACAAAAAAAGAGAAAATGATTCTCACTACATTGTTCATTTTCATTTCGCTTGGCATCCTCTATCGTTTGCCCGAAAGCCAATCGTTGGATTTAATCACGCAGGAGATTATTGCGAGTAGCATTTTCTTCTTGGTACTCCCGATGATTTACTGTAAAATGATATTAAAGGAACCTCTCTCGGCTCTTGGCATACAAGAGGCTCGATGGCTGCCAGCTTTCTTTTGGGGAGGCATTATGGTAGCAGTAGGAGGAGTTCTTTTGTTCTTTCTTTTGCCGATAGAGGGTTTTCGATTAGCGTACGAGCTCCCCTCTTTTATCGAAAAAAGTTTTTGGTGGTTTGTGCTATACGAAGTTGCCGTTGTAGGGGGAATGGCTCTTTTGTACGAAGTGTTTTTTCGTGGGTTAGTAATGAAATTGTGGCTTGGCTCAATCGGGCCTCTCGCAATTGTCTTGCAGTCAGTACTTTTTGTTGGTTTTATTGGAATTTCAAGTGGTTTTTCTTGGCAGTATGCGGTTCTCTGTTACGCAAGTCTTTTTTCGGGAGCAGTAGCTTATTTTTCTCGGTCGATATATGCATCGTGGCTGGCGAACTGGATCCTTTTTTTCTTGGTGGATATCGTCTTTCTCGTATTACATTAGGCGTAAAAAATTCAATATGAGGAAAAATTTTTTGCAAAGAAAATTACAGCAATGCGTGGCTTTTATGAGTTTGGTTGGTATTTTCTTTGCGCCATTTTCATCGATATTAGCAGCAAGTATTCCCTCGGTAGGAAAGGTAGCCAATAAACTTGAGGCACGCTATAACGTTAATGGAGATAGTATTCGAGACACAATGCAGAGTTTCAATGTGAATAATAGAAAGAAAACTGTCCCGGAAGTTTCGATTTTCTTTTCCCCTTCTGATCCAAAAAGTGGAGAGAAAATAACTGCGCGTGCGATGCCAATCTACTTTAGTAACCCATCGGAGTCGATGTACTATACCTGGTATTTAAAACGAAAGGATTGTAATGCTTCTACTTGTGATTACAATGGCGATGGTGCTTACAACTCAAAAGATTGGAGAATTGAAGCAGCGGGTATTTTGGTTCAAAATGGATATGATAATGCGGATCCCGGAACGAGTTATGCGGTAGATGATGATAATGATGGGTACAAAGCTCGTTTTGGTGGGGATGATAAAGAAGGAAAGGCTGATTACTGCGCTGTGTACGATCCAAGATCAGGAGACGTATATGAGTTAGCAAATACAGGCTCATCCATTTCTTTTTCTTGTCCAGGCGGAACATCGCCAACTTGCCTTGAAGGGGAAACACAAATTAATCCCGAAACAAGCACTATTACATTTGGCGGTGGCGGAGTGGATATTTTCGGAGAACCAGTTGCTAATTCGGGTGGCGGAACAATTACCCCTTTTTCTGAAATATCACCAAACTGTAATGTGGGGGGATGTTCATCGGTAGGCACGCCTGTCTGTGCAGGCGGGCATACCCCTACTTGCACATCAGGGATTCCTTGCTGTGTGGCTGATCCAGCCACAGCGACTGTTTGTTCAGCATCCCTTCTCTCGTGTAGAGCCACCACAGGAGGATCTATTACAAATCTTTGTAAACACGTATTTGCTCATCCCGGTGGTCTTACTTCTGGAGATGGATCATTTGGCGCCGGAGAAGAACGATTTTGGAAAACGAATCCTCGTGATCCAAGTACGGCAAATAATGGGCAGAAAGATGAGGCGACGGTAGTCGGTCTCGGTAGAGACACTTTTTCTTGGACGTATTTCAGTGGTGACGAGGTCGGAGTTGCGGTTGAGGGAACATCTATGATTCCAACCAAACACGATGATTCTTCGTCATATGTTATGTGGGCATTTTCAAAAAATAAGTGTAACCCTTCTTTGGTTGGAGGGTCAACGAGTCAGTATGTACAGTCAGTGAAGAATTATCCAGTTGCATTCCCGACTGCAGATATGGACCCAAATGATTGTATCTCACACAATCTTGTGAATCCGACTGAGGGGGGTCAATCCTCAAACCTTGCCATACAACTGAATGTGAATTCTGGAAGTTTGACGAATGATGAGACATCGGATAAAAGCGGGGACTTTGTAACCGTACAGACATCTATTGAGAACGCTTTGCAAGAAAGCAGCAATATGCATTATGACTGGATTATTGACATTAGTGCTAATCCGCGCTTTACGAGTTCGACAAATATTACTGCAGCAGCAATAAGTTCTGAACTAACAACCAGGACAAAAGGGAATGATTTGAGCACGCTGCATTTCAAAATGAATATGCCAGCCGCATTACTTGGGGGAATGTCTGGTGGCACGGGATATATTCGTTTTCGTTTGCGAGCCGAAGAAAATATTTCTGGTGGCGGCATCAGAAAAGGCAATTCTGAGGTAATTGCAAAATTTACTTCGACAGGGAAACGTATTCAGGCGTATTTGGTTGATCCTGTTGCTACTGGTTCAAGAACGCACGTAAAGTTAAATACTGGTGCAATGATATGCAATGGTTCTGCGCTCGAACGTACGGCTTGTCAGGTAATTAAGAATGAGGTTATTGGATTGAGGGTGGATAGTACCGGCCTTCGTGATTTTTCATGGCAGATTAATCAGAAGCCACTGATGTGTAATCAATCTGGTGTTTCTCCGGATTGTTCGGATACCGCTCAGGGGAATACCGTATTTTTTCCGGTGACAGGTAAAACTGGCGATAGTTATGATGTAACGGTAACAGCTACCAACACAGCAACGGGTCAGGAAGTAACTCTGTCAAGGCTATTTTATGTTATTGATCCTTATGTACAAATCGTATCTTCAGATACGGCCGTTGCTTGGAAAAAATTACTCGGATTTTATCGCGATGTTCTTGGTACAGCAACGACAAATTGTCCGTCGGGTCTTTGCCCAAATTATTCAGACGAAGCATTACAAACTTTTTCTGGTTCAGTTGTCGTGCTGAAAGCAGAATATGTACCGAGATTTATTACATCACATCCGGGATTGCATACTGAATGGCGGGTAGACGGAGAATCTATAGAGGAATCAGTGACTGATACGATTTCATTTCCGATTAAAAAATTTGGAGGAACCTCTTATGATATTTCTTTCCAGGCAATTATTTTGCAAACTGATCTGATGCGGCGAGCCTTGTATGATATCTGGAATATTTCACCTCTCGACTCTACAGAATCAAATTTTTCTGGGAAAATGCAAGTTGAGGTTCAAGATGGGGCGCTCGCTTCAGGAAACGAGAAGGGAATCAAAAAGTATTACGCTCTTCTCTCTAGTTATGTTCCAGAGACATTCCTATTTACCTTTCGCGTTTTACTTCTCGGTTTTCTCACGTTGTTTGGGGTGAATTTCTTCGGGTCATTGATTATCACTCGGCGTTTTTCACGAAAAACAAAATAAAACAAAAGAAAGACAAAAAACCACCGGATTCTGTCTGGTGGTTTTTTGTCTGTGGGTGCCGAGGAGAGGACTTGAACCTCCATAGGATTGCTCCCGCTAGCGCCTAAAGCTAGTGTGTCTACCATTTCACCACCTCGGCCGAATGCTTCTTCTCGACTCCTCTCTTCACACTACACTATGTGTGCGTTTGGTCCAAATAAGCGGAGCAAGTGAACCGATTCTTCTTTGAGGGCGCCTTCATTCCCGTATTCGCCGTGGTGGCGAGTATCCTCACCGTAGGTTTCGCGTTTTTGGTCAAGATGCATATTAAGAAGGAGATCACCGTTCTCTATTTTTACATACGCATGAAAACGCGGATAACCAGAACGAGCCAATGGACGAATAAAACTTTGCTCACCGTTTGCTGCTCGTTGAAATATATATCCTGCTCGTCGCATGATCGATACGGAGTTTTCGCTTGGATGGGGGATGATAATTTTCATAGAATAATACGGATACATCACCGTCGGAACATTAGGAATTGCGCCAAAACCTTACGCACCCGAAGCATGCATGCTGCCACTATACCCTGTTCCACGAATAACGAGAAATGCTATTGGACAAAATGTTGTTGCTTGATATCTTGATCATCAATCGTACGCTTCTCCTCAATTTTTTCTTGAGCAAGAGTCCGCAGATCATCCAAATTATGTTCGAGAAGTATTTTTGCTCTGATAAGAAGTGTTTCTCGGGTATTGATGTTCGGATCCTCAATTGTTTCTGCTAATAAGACATCAAGAATTGCTCCGATTTTTGGTCCGGGAGAGAGCGCAAGCTCCCGTATGAGATCCTGGCCATTTATCTTCAGCATTTTGACTGAAAGTGGATCGTGAGAGACCTTATCAATCATATATTCTAGGTGACGAAGTTTGTATGGTTTTGCCTTTGGAACACCAGAGCCTAAACGATCACTAATTCGGACATCCATGAGATCATGCATGTTTTCGAGTCCAACTTTTTTAATGAGTCTTCGGACTGAAGCTTCGGTCACTTCTCCTACATTATAGTAAAACAGGTGATTGTCAACCAAAAGAGTGGTCTTATCAATGATATCTCTTGGGTATCTGAGTCGCGTCAGGATACTTTTCGTCATACGGGCACCGACGTGATCATGGTTGTAAAAAGTTGAGCGATACCCATCTCCTTTTTTAGTGCGAGGTTTTCCAACATCATGCAGGAGAGCGGCGAGACGAACGTGGAGTTTTGGAGAAGGACAGGTTTCGAGCGCACGAAGATTATGTTCCCAGACCGTATAGATGTGGTGGAGGTTTTGTCCTACACCAACACCTTCCTCAAGTTCAGGAATGATATATTTGAGCAACCCAGTTGTTTGGATGAGTTCGATGCCAAAAGCAGGATTTTGAGAAAGAATAACACGAGAAAGTTCATCCCGAATTCGCTCAAGAGAAATGACGTGAAGAGTAGATGCCTGCTTTTTAATAGCGTCCAGAGTCGCTTCGTCTATATGCCAGTTCACAGTAGATTCTGATGTTGTTGGGAGCCGAAGTTCACTTGCAAAACGAATCGCGCGCATGATTCTCAGAGCATCTTCTTCGAAGCGTTGTTCTGGATTACCGACTGCTCGGATAATCTTTTTTTGTATATCACCAAAACCATCAAATGGATCAACAAGAGAGAGCGTGCAAAGGGTTGTGAGTGATGTATTTTGGGAGGGTAGCCATTGATCAATGGAAGCTGCAAGGGCGTTGATGGTAAAGTCTCGTCGAGCAAGATCTTCCGGAAGGGTTGTGACAAAAGTCACTTGGTCTGGTCGGCGATGGTCACTGTACCCAGTTTCTGTTCGGTAGGTGGTTACTTCGATAATGTCATGCTCGTACTGAGGAGGTGTCAGCGGATGAAAACGATCGACTTTGACACCAATAGTTCCAAATGTATTCTCGTAGACATGATCAGGGAAGATTTCTTGTATTTGTTCGGGTTTGGCGTTCGTTGTAATATCCCAGTCCTTGGGTACTCGTTTGAGTAGCATGTCTCGAACGCATCCACCGACTATGTATGCTTCAAATCCAGCCTTTTTGAGGCTTTCGATTGTTTGAGCAACAGGAAGAGGAAGGAAATGTTTCATACGAACACGGGTCGTGTTTAGGGTACGAATAAACACGTGCGAAAAACAAAACGAGGAATATCTATACCGGAGTCCAAAGAGAGGGGATAGCCTATTGTTACAGACTACGACGCTTTTCTTCTTCTTTGTAGCAAATCAACGTGTCGCCCACCTGAATTTTGAGAGAACCATCAAAGACGACGCCACATTCATTTCCTTGTCCAACTTCATCGGCATTCTCTTTGTTGCGCTGAAGATTACTCATGGTACCACTTCCAAGAATTTCATCATCACGCTTTATTTCTAAGAGAGAACCACGAAGCATTTTTCCTTCGGAGACTCGACCGCCGACAATCATATCTCGTTTCCCGGTTTTGAATATTGCAAGCACAGAAAGACGACCGGAATCAGTACGAATGGTTTCTGGCGGGAGGAGTGCTGACATATGGTTTTTGACTGCTTCAACAAGCTTGTAAATGATATTGAAGGTTTCAATTTTGACATGCGCATTTTCGGCCATACGTTTGGCAACAGCTGTTGGCTCAACATTAAATCCGAGTATCATCGCGCTTGCGCTTTCGGCAAGTTTGACATCACTTTCAGTAATCGCGCCAACGCCAGAATTGATTTCTTCGAGGATGATTTCCTCATTCCCGATACCGGAAAGAATTTGCTGGAGCGCTTCGACTGATCCTTGCACATCGGCTTTGATGATGATTCGGAATTGTTTGACGTTCTCATTTTCTTCGGAACGTATTTTTTTGAGTGAGCTGTGTTCGCCCTGTTCTTGTGATTTCAGACGGGCAAGAGCCTTGCTACTCACCACCTGGACGATATCATTCACAGCTGGAGGCTCATTGAAACCAAAAAGAGTGGCAGGAACTGACGGGAGAGCGGCAGTAAGATTGCGTCCAGCAAAATCTTCGATGCGACGAATACGTCCAAATGTACCTCCGGCGATAATATCCTGGCCGACCTTGAGTGTTCCCGTTCGAATCAGAACAGTTGCCACTGGACCTTTTTGTGGATCAAGATTTGATTCAAGGACAACCGCTAGGCCATCACGCTTTTGGTTGGCACGAAAATCTTCTACTTCCGCTACCAATAAGATACTGTCGAGAAGTTTGTCGATATTGATATTGTTCTTTGCACTGATGTAGTTGCAAATAACATCACCACCCCAGTCCTCGAAAAGAATTCCGTATTCGGCTAATTCTTGTTTTACTCGGTCGGGCTTGGCTTCGGGCTTATCGATTTTGTTGATAGCGACAATGACCGGTATTTTCTTTTCTTTAATAAACTCAATCACCTCCTTGGTCTGCGGGCGGACACCGTCTTCGGCCGAGACAACGAGAATCGCAATGTCTGCAATCGACATTCCGCGTTTGCGCATGCCGGAAAACGCTTCGTGACCAGGTGTATCAATGAAGGTAATCATTTTCCCATGCTTTTTTACCTGATAGGCGCTGATGCATTGAGTAATACCACCTGCTTCTCCGGTAGCCACACTTGTTTTGCGAATAGTGTCGAGCAATGTCGTTTTTCCGTGATCAACATGACCGAGAATAGTGACGACAGGCGCGCGAGGAGCGAGTGGCTCATCCCCAGATTGTTCGGAAGCCAGAATTTCTGGGAGGTTTTCGAGAGTAATTTTTCCTTCGAGTTCCTCCTCTTCGGGCTTTGTTTCAAATCCAAGATCAGAGGCAATGACGCTTGCGGTATCAAAATCAATTTCTTCATTGATAGTAGCAATGATGCCATTTTTCATGAGTTCGGTAATGACAGCTGATACTGGAACATGAAGCAAGTCTGACAGTTTTTTTACACTGACCGTTTCGGTGATGGCGACTACTTTTTTTGGTTCCGTTTCGTTCATACGATGTGACACAGAGAATAAAATTTATGAGGAGAGAGTTTTGAGAGAGGCTGCCTTGAGAATGACATTTTTTTCTTCTTCGGTAAAAGGGAATCCAGAATCTTTGCCCTTGAGAATGGGTTTCGCATAGACCCGAGTTCCTTCGCGGGTATGAAGAGAAGACACGACAACTCCCGAGTCATCACCGTCCAGAAAAGCGACGCTGAAACTTTGATTGCTGCCGACTTCTTTAAATGGATTAAAGCGGAGAACAGCATATTTATGTAAACTTTTAAAACTGAGGGTGCGGAGTTTCTCCATGGCATCAAAGAGCTCCTGAATTTCACGATCGAGTTCTCGGGTTTGTTTGAGCTGTTCCGTGAGGATTGTTTCGAGTGTTTTGGCATTTTTTCCTGAAAAAAAGAGGAAGAGCTTTTGTTCCAGGGTGCGTTGTTTGAAGAACATTAGGAGTGTCAGGCCAAAGGCAATGCTCGCGAAGGCGAACCCTCCAATCGTGAGTATCCCAGAGAGTGAATCGATTTGAAACATGACAAAATATGCTTAACTAACTTGTTTGAAATGGTATCATGATTTTTCCCTTCTGTAAAGGGAAAAAGGGTTGGAAAGTTCGGCCGGAACCGTTATGATACGAGAGTACCTTTTGAAAGACCTGTCTATGGATGTGCGTGGGATATTGTGGCAATGGCGAAGAAAACAAGCAGAACAAGAGGGTGTGGAAGTATTCCGCGTTCTGCCGAATGCGGTTTTGGAAGCATTATTACTTGCTATACCTCAGACAAAGGAAGAGCTATTGGCTATTAAGGGTATTAAGGAGGCGAAGTATCGGAAATACGGGAAAGCGATACTTGGGATATTGGCAGGTTTGTCCAAGCCAGAAATAACCAGCGATAAGGGGGGATTGCAGGATTTTTTCTCCAGCATTACCGATGAATCACTTTCTTCAACGGTGACAGAGCAGGCGGCCGAAGAAAAACCACTTTCTATTAGCCAATTTCTTGATGGACTCAATATTGAGTTATCAGGTATGGCAGCCCGAGTACAAGGAGAGATATCTAGCGTGGATGAACGAGAACGAGTAGTCTATTTCACACTCAAGGATAGTACGGATGGGAGTACATTAAATTGTCTCATGTTTCGTTCGGCCTATCAGATGGCAGGTGTTCGGCTGGTGATTGGAGGTGAAGTCATCGCGGAGGGATCACCAGATATCTATAAACCAAGTGGGAGATTGTCTTTTAAGGTGGGGTTTCTCGTGCTTGCTGGTGAGGGGGCGATTAAGAAAGCCTACGATGCGCTTTTGGAAAAATTTTCTCAAGAAGGGCTTTTGGCTCCCGAACGCAAACGTGTGTTACCGCCGTTTCCTTCGAGGGTGGCGCTCATTACCTCCGAGCAGGGAGCGGCTCTGGGGGATTTCACCATGAATCTTGGTCGGTTGGGGATCCGGGTGGATTTTTATCCAGCGAGTGTTGAAGGAAATCGATCAGTTCCGGATATACTGGAGGCTCTGCGGTTTTTTTCTCAGCAAGCTTCGAAATATGATCTCCTGGTAATGATTCGTGGTGGAGGGAGCCTGGAAAGCTTACAGGCCTTTAATAATGAGATGCTGGTGCGAGCGATAGCGGAGTGCCCGATTCCGACGCTCCTCGGTATTGGGCATGAAAAGGATGTGACGCTCGCTGCACTGGTGGCTGATGTCATGGTTTCTACTCCAACCGCAACAGCAAGGACGCTTCGAGAGCCGTTTGAACGGGCGCGGCAGACGGTTTTGTATGCGGAAAAGTGGCTTCCAGAAAGATTTGAGCGTGTTTTATCACAGCAGAAGACTCTTCTGGAAGGAGGGGAGCGGGTATTGACGTCGGTATTTCCTCGTCTGAGAGAGCGTTTTGTTCGGGCTGAACAAGAGCTTGTTCGTATGTCTGAACAGATAGTGTATGCGCTCCGTTTGGCGAATAAACAGCTTGAGGAAGCAGAGGTATTCTGCCTCTCTGGGTATCAGCGTCTGCGAGAGACTTTTTCTCAGAAACTGCTTTCTCTTGAGGAAAAACTTCGAGAATATGATCCAGAGCGTGCGTTGTCACTTGGGTATAGTCTCATTCGTTCCCAAGGCAAAATAGTCCGCAATGTAGAAGAAGTGAAAATAGGGAGCTTGATACTGGCACAGATACAAAATGGTATGGTAGAGGCAGAAGTGAAACATATTTTATCCAATAAGCACACAAAAGTATGAGCCCAAGAAAAGAATCACTCGGAGAATCACTCAAGAGGCTTGAGGCAATCACGGAATGGTTTGAGCGACAAGAATCGATTGACGTGGAAGCAGCACTTGAAAAAGTCAAAGAGGGCGTGCTGCTTCTCAAGGAGAGTAAAGCCCGCCTTCATGAGGTGGAGAATGAGTTTGAAATAGTGAAAAAAAGTCTTAAGAAGGAGGGATGAATTGAGTGGAGGGAGTGTGGTATTGACAGCTTTTGGTGTCTTTGGTAAAATTTTTTCAGAGTTCTTTTGTAGCTGATTTCATTTGATGGTAGGCAGGGTTCGATTGGGCGCCGAGTATTGTTTCGGGGGAGAAATCCAAAGAAAAAATACTGTGCGCCCAATCGGAATGACGGCTTGCTCTGATGTCTTTCGATCGTTGGGCCTTCCCTCCCACTGCCTGAAATAGGAGATATCACATGAAACAGCTTCCCGCCTCCGCCTCCGCCACTGGCCTGCCCGTCTACGACTGCCAGCACATTTCGAGCCAAGGTGACGACCACATCGGCCTCAACGGATCTCCGGTCATCACGTGTGCCGCAACGTCACCGGCGACATCGATCACCTACAGCTGATCCCACGGCGAAGCAGTACCCCCACCAGAGCAACCCTCTTCTCAAGAGAATTCTGGTGGGGCGTTTTTTTATTTCGGCGTTTGTCATGTGGTATACTCAGAAGAGACAAAAACCAATACACAAAGTTGCTATGAAACATTTTTCTGGGGATATTTCTATCGTGCTTGGCGGGGCAGCTGGTCAGGGGATTCAGACGGTTGAGGCAATGCTCGTCTCAGTGCTCAAGGCAGAGGGGTATCGTATTTTCGCGTGCAAAGAATACATGTCTCGTATCCGAGGCGGATCAAATTCGACAGAGATTCGCATTGGTCGCCATGAGCCGAAAGCATATGTACACCGTATAGATTTTCTGCTTGCTCTCGATAAGGCAGTCATCGAACATCTTGCCGCGCGTATCAGCAGGCACACCATTCTTCTTGGGGAAAAAGAAAAAATAGCGCGTGATGATATTCATGTTATCGATGTTCCTTTCACACGATTGTCATCCGAACTGGGGAATCCAGTTTTTGCCTCAACGATTGCGGTGGGAGCAGTGCTGGGTATGTTGGGAGCAGAACGGGGACCATTTGAAGAGTATCTTCGTGGGCATTTTGCACGAAAAGGAGAGGATATTGTGGCAAAAAATCTGGAAGCAGCAGCTCGCGGTATGGATCTCGGCAAGCACATTGCTTTCATGGAAGGATTTGAGGTGACGCTCAAAAAAGATGAGTCAGTTTGCGAAGAATTGTTGCTAGATGGAAATACAGCGCTCGGTTTGGGAGCGCTAGCTGCTGGTTGTAATTTTATTTCTTCGTATCCGATGTCTCCTGGCACGGGCGTCCTTACTTTTTTAGCGGGGAAGAGTCGAGAATTTGGAGTCGTAATTGATCAGGCAGAAGATGAAATAGCCGCAATAAATATGGCCATAGGCGCTTGGTATGCTGGAGCACGAGCGCTCGTGACGACTTCGGGCGGTGGTTTTGCGCTGATGTGTGAAGGAGTGAGTCTTTCGGGCATGATTGAGACGCCAGTTGTTGTGCACATTGGACAGCGTCCTGGTCCAGCAACAGGACTTCCGACACGTACCGAACAGGCAGATCTCAATCTAGTACTCTATGCCGGGCATGGTGAGTTCCCACGAGCGATATTTGCTCCTGGGACACCCGAACAAGCTTTTCATGCAATGCAGCAGGCTTTTGAAACAGCTGATACCTTTCAAGTGCCGGTATTTGTGTTGTCTGATCAGTATTCTCTGGATTCTCTTTCCACGATTCCCAAGGAAAAATTGGAACTTCTGCCGATAATCAATCATGTTGTGGAAACCCAAGCAGATTATCGACGGTATGTGATCACTGAAGATGGTGTATCACCACGCGGTGTGCCGGGGTTTGGGCTTGGTTTGGTTGGGGTGGATAGTGATGAGCACGATGAGTCGGCCCATATCACCGAAAGTGCGACTGTGCGTATAGCGATGCATGAGAAGCGCCTACGGAAATTAACATTATTACAAGAAAGAGCCTTGATGCCTGAATCGATTGAGGCGGTGAAGGGAGCACGGACGCTTGTTGTGACTTGGGGGTCTAATTATGGAGTGCTCGAGGAAGCATTGGCACATATCAAAGATTCTTCTATCGCCGGATTGCATTTTTCCCAAGTATATCCACTTAATCCAGCAGTGAAAAAAATATTCACACGCAAAAAAATTGTCGTGATGGAAAACAATGCCATCGGGCAATTCGCCAATCTTCTTGAGCAAGAACTCGGTATCGAAGTCTCTGAGCGAATTTTGAAATATAACGGCACGCCGTTTTCGGTAGAAGAAACCATTGAAAACATAAAAAAAGTGAGCGTTTAAAGTACAAGGGTATGATCGACAAAAAACTCTATGATATGCCACATGGGACAGACAATGCCTGGTGTCCGGCTTGTGGCAATTTCCCTATTTTAACTATCGTCAAAACAGCATTGGCGGAGCTAGGCAAAGTTCCAGAAGAAGTCGTGATTACCTCGGGTATTGGTCAGGCGGCGAAAACCCCACACTATTTACGTGTAAACTATTTCAACGGACTGCATGGTCGGGCATTGGCGCCAGCAATTGCGACCAAAATTGCCAGTCCAAAATTGACGGTGATTGCAGAATCAGGAGATGGTGATACATACGGTGAAGGGGGAAATCATTTTCTGCACACGATTCGTCGCAATCCAGATATCACCAATATCGTGCATAACAATATGATTTATGGCCTGACTAAAGGACAAGCTTCCCCGACTTCTGAACAAGGTCTCGTAACACCGCTTCAGCCAGGGGGAGTTATTGTTGAGCCATTCAATCCGATAGCGGTAGCGATTTCTCTTGGAGCTACCTTTGTTGCTCGTGCCTATGCGGGGAATATCCCACAGGCGGTAGCGATTGTGAAGCAGGCCATTGAACACAAAGGATATGCTCTTGTAGATATTTTCCAGCCATGTGTAGTCTTCAATAAGCAGAATACCTATCAGTGGTTTATGGAGCACACATATCTTTTAGATGAAGCGCATGATGCAACGGATCAGGCAGCCGCTTGGAAAATTGGCATGGACCAAGAGCGGCTTGCGCTTGGAATTATTTATCGAGAGACTGGCCGGCCAACGTATGAAAGTCTCGTGCGAGAAGGAGATGATATGCTTCTACACCGGAATCGAGATGATGGGAAGGTTCGCGCACTCGTTGATTCGTATGTGAAGAAATAGATAAGAAAAAATCGCCAAGCTAGGCGATTTTTTCTTATCTCATTACGAGGAGAAGGGGAGTAAGTCTGTCTTAATCCCAACCGAGACGGATTTTGGTTTCCTCGTTCATCTTGTCGGGTGTCCAGGGTGGATCAAAGACCAGATTAATCTTCACTTCCTCAATGCCATCAATCTCCATAAGTCGATCCTCAATATCTTTTTGAATAACAGGGAACAGTGGGCAGCCGATAGTTGTGAGCGTCATGGTAATGGTGGCGACGCCTTCCTTAGAGAGAGAGGTTTCGTAGACGAGGCCGAGATCATAAATAGACACACCGAGCTCTGGATCAAGGACGAGCTTGAGTTTTTCGATGATTTCAGTCGTCAGTTTTGTGGCTGATTTTTTCATAGTTGAGTATGAGTACGTGTTCAAAAACAAAAACCAGACAAAACAGGAGATTGGAAACACGCTCTGTCTTTTTCGTTCCTGTTCTGAAAAGTAAGACCTGTGTTTTCTCGTTTCGACTGGTTTTTATTTCGAAAGAATGTTTCCTGAAAGATTTATTCCGGAAAAACTTGTTTGCCGGTTTCATCTTTGAGAATGATGGCAGCAACTGGACAGGCGCGTGCGGCATTCAAAATGGTTTCGGTATCATCTTCATCGGCGGTCGAGAGGACAGCGGCCTTGCCACTTTCATCGAGAGCGAACGTTTTCATTGCGATAGCTGTGCAAGGAGCAGCGCCGATGCAGACATTGGCATCAACTTCAACAGTCCAACCATTTGCGAGTTTTACTGGTCCATAAGGACGGGCTTCATCTTTCCATGCCATAGCATTAACATTTATTGTTTAGCGTTTTTTGGAGGGTTTCAAGTGAGAGCAATGCGCATTTCAGACGATTGGGAGAAAGAGAGACCCCGAGGAGTGCCAGTATTTCCTCCTTGTTTTTGGTGCTTGCTGCCAGAACCGTTTGCCCGATTAGGGATGCGGAGAGGAGCGAAGCTGATGCCTGAGAAATAGCACAACCAGAACCTGAAAACTTCACGTCTTCTATAATATCATTCTTTACAAGAAGCTGCATCTCAAGACGGTCGCCACAGGTCGGATTATGTGCGGTGGCAGCGTGGGTGGGGGCGGTCAAGACTCCCTGGCAGCGTGGGTTTCGGTAGTGATCAAGGATAAGTGCTTGGTAGAGTGACATAGGGATATGCTCAACTGTTTGGGAAAGACATTTGCTGGTTTATGTAAGGAGGAGCTGCTGTGCTTTTTGGAGTCCTTTAATGAGTTTTTCGATATCATCTTCTGTATTATACAAACCAAAGCTGATGCGGGCAGTAGCTGGGAGATCGAGAGCTCGGTGAAGCGGAGCAGCACAATGTTCACCGGCACGAATGCAGATGTCTTGCTCACCGAGAATGTGTGCGAGGTCATGCGGATGAACATGCTGAAGCGTAAAGGAAATCAGTCCACTCCGTTGCTCAAGAGTATTCGGTCCGAGAATCTGAATACTCACGCCACAGGTTTCTTTGAGTTTTGTGAGCGCTAGATCGAGAAGGTGTTTTTCGTGTGTGCGTATGGTCTCAAATCCAATAGTCTCAAGAAATTGAATGGCTGCACCGAGGCCAAGAACGCCAGAAATATTTGGGGTGCCGGCCTCGAAGCAGAAGGGATTTGGTTTATATTCAGTTGGATATGAACAAGCATCGAGGACCATGCCGCCGCCAAAGGTGACCGGGGTAAATGTCTCAAGGAGAGCTTGTTTCCCGAAGAGCACACCGATGCCTGTTGGGCCATACATTTTGTGTCCCGAGAAAGCGACAAGGTCAGCATCCCATTCTTGTACACGAAGAGGATGATGTCCGGCCACTTGGGCGGCATCAACCACAATGATAATGTCAGGATTTTTGGCGCGTATTTTTTGTATAATAGGAGCTATTGGATTGATGACGCCGAACACATTTGAGAGGGCCGAGAGAGCTACTATTTTGGTTTCAGCGTTGACGAGCGAGAGAAGGGCTTCAGTATCGATACAACCATCTTGCGTGAAGGGGGCGAGATGAAGGCCGATATTTTGAGTGCGAGCAAGTTCGATCCAGGGCAAATAATTGGAATGATGTTCAAGTGCGGTAGTGATGATATGATGCTCGGAACGAAGAGTGGGAGTTAGAAGCATGGCAGCGAGATTAAGAGAAGCAGTGGTTCCGGATGTAAAAATAATTTCATTTTCACTGGTGGCCCCAATAAAATGAGCCACTTGTGAGCGGACTGTTTCGAAGCGAGAAGTGGTTTCTTCGGCAAGGGGATAGAGCCCACGCCCGACATTGGTGGAGAGGGTTTCTTCATATTCCCGTTCAGCCAGCATAACTGGCTTTGGCTTCGGGCAGGTTGCGCCTGCGTCCAAATAAACCAGATGGGAACGCTGATCAAAGAGTGGAAAATGGTGCTTGAAATTGTGCATATCTTGCAGAGAAATGAAAATAGACTCAAAAAGTCCACATTAATACTTCCTCTGTATACCACACAGAGGGGATATTGCCAAGGGCCAGACTATCTGCTACAGTATCTGGTCATTGTGCTCTTGCGTGAAGGGTAGAGGGACCGCCTTCTTTCTGGGCGAATCAGAAACGTTCTTTGGAGGGAAAAGGAAATGGAGAGTACCAATCAGATGGCTGTTTTGTTGAGCGAGTTTTTGCGTGCAATAGAGGGGCTTCCTCCTCATATCAAGGATGCGTGGGTTCGGAATCCTGTTGAGTTGTACGACTCCCTGACGGACACCTTGGACCCGCTCAAATGCGGGCGTCGTATGATTCCAATGCGCTCCAGCGGGGAACGGTCGGCACCCAATCACTTGGGGCTGTATGAGCATGACCCTCTTGGCGGAGAAATATATACTGTCGGGAGATTTTCGCTGATAAATCAAATAACAATCGGCATCATTAGCCCCCGATTGTTTCTTTCGGAGGTAAGGGTAACTCAGGAATTGGTACGTGGCGTAGCGGCGAGATGGGGATGGATTGCTCCACCAGTTGAGACGGGGCAGTTGATCGCGGAGAATCTTTCGCCACAGATACTAGAGCTTCTCGGGCTTCAATCGGTGCTCGTGATGCATGACCCTGTAGTGCAGAGCGATGGTTTCACAGAAACACCGATGCTTCTCTGGTTGCGACGGGCTTGCCCTTCTGACGGCTCGGAAGCAGAGGCGGATATGCCTGACGAGAGCTGTGCGGATGCGTATCCCCTGTATCAGTCTGGGAACACGCACCTTCCCGATTATGCGGCTTTCCTTTTCGTGGTTCCGGACGGGGTATAAAACTTTTTTGCGAAGCAGCTGTTTTGCTCTTGGAAATCTTTCCGAGAGCATTCTTTTTTTAGAGAGATATCTATTTCAAAATATTGACTCCAAGCGCGCGGATTTTTTCGAAGAGTGTATTGGTAAATCCATCGGCAATGAGCGAAATAGCGAGAGCCTGAGAAAGGCCACGACTCTGGAGAAAGAAAATCTGTTCGGGATCAGGAGCACTCATGGTAGCGGCGTGTCCGCAGCGCACATCATCATTTTCGATTTCAAGTGAAGGAAAAGAAGAAGCCCTTGTCTCTGGAGAGAGAAGGAGATGGTGCATTTCTTGGTGTCCACTGGACTGTGCAGCATTTTTGGTAATAACGAGGGATCCTTCCCAGTCGCAAGTTGCTTGTCCAGAAAGAACGCTTCGTCCGGCAAAAGAGGAAATGGTGTGGGGGGCGAGATGGACCTGGTGTATTTGGCTCCGAATTTTTGTATCCCTAGAGAGATTAAAAAGAGCAAAAATATGCGCTTCGGCACCTGATTCTGTCAGTTCAAAAGTAATTTCACCTCCGCGATCACGAAGCAAAAACACCGCATGCTCATGAGCCTTGAGGCGGTATATGGTTTGTGTATCGTGTGTGATGTCGTGAAATTGCATAATGGAATTTTTCATTTTCAGTTGAAAGAAAAAAAAGTAGCCCCGCGTTCTCCTTATCTGGAAAATACCAGAAAAGAGAGGAAGCTTGGTTTTAATATCGAGTTGTTAACCTCTGTGTTTTCTGTATTACCCAACACTGCCTTCCATATTGAGTTGCATTAGACGAGTGAGTTCGACGGAGTACTCGAGAGGAATTTCTTTGAGAACTGGTTCGATAAAGCCATTGACGAGGAGCCCTTCAGCATCAGACTTTTTAATACCACGAGACTGAAGATAAAAGAGTTTTTCGGCGGAAATCTTTTCTACGGTTGCCTCGTGTTCGACTTGAGCCGTTGGTTCTTGAATACGCATAGTTGGATAGGTATCAGAACGTGAATGGTCATCGAGAAGAAGCGCATCACAGACGACTGATGTTTTGGCTCCGGTGGCACCTCGGCCGATGTGTACCAGACCACGATAGCTTGTTCGTCCACCATCCTTGCTGATGGATTTGGAGATGATACGCGACGTTGTGTTTGGAGCCTGGTGAATCATTTTCGCTCCCGCGTCTTGATGCTGATTCGTACCAGCATAGGCGATAGAGAGGACTTCACCGTGTGCACCACGACCAGCCAGATAAACCGCTGGATATTTCATTGTCACGCCAGATCCGATATTGCAATCAATCCATTCCATAGTAGCTCCTTCTTCAGCTCGGGCACGTTTGGTAACGAGGTTGTAGATATTTTTACTCCAGTTTTGAACGGTTGTGTATCGTACGCGGGCATTTTTTTTGACAAAAATTTCCACAACAGCAGAATGGAGTGAGCTTGTGCGATAAATGGGCGCGGTGCATCCTTCGCTGTAGTGCACAGAACTTCCTTCATCGGCGATGATGAGTGTTCGTTCGAACTGACCAAAGGCTTCCGAATTAATACGGAAATAGGCCTGAAGAGGAAGATCAACCGTAACGCCTTTTGGAACATAGACGAAAGATCCACCAGACCAGACGGCTGAATTGAGTGCCGCGAACTTGTTGTCATGTGGAGGAATGAGGGTGCCAAAATATTCTTTGACGAGTTTGGGGTATTTGCGAACAGCGGTGTCCATATCACAAAAAATCACTCCTTTGGCCGAAAGAGTTTTTTCGATGCTTTCGTAGACAACTTCACTTTCGTATTGAGCTGAAACACCAGCCAGAAATTTTTTTTCAGCTTCGGGAACACCGATGCGGTCATAGGTTTCTTTGATTTCTGGAGGCAGTTCATCCCAAGTTTTTGACTGCTCATCTGTGGCTCGGAGATAGTAGGTGATTGCGTCAAAATCAATGGGAGAGAGATTCGCTCCCCAGCTTGGCATAGGTGCCTTGATGAACAGTTCATAGGCGCGTAAGCGAAGAGTCCGCATCCAGGCGGATTCTTTTTTGATGGCTGAAATTTCCGAAACGATATCTGCTGAGAGTCCAAGTTTGGTTTTGTTGACTGATCGTTCGGGCATAGCAAAACCATACTGATATTCTCCCAAGTCGATTTTTTTTGAACGTGAGGACATAGGTGATTATGAGGAGAGCGATTCAAATCCAGAACGTTCAATGCGAGCAGCAAGCTCTTGGTCACCTGTAGCAATGAGTCGACCCTCTTTCATCACGAGGACATGATCCGGTCGCATGTACTTGAGCAGTTTCGCTGAATGCGTAATGAAAACAAGTGTGCTTTCTTTCGGCAAAGATTGTTTAAGGAAAAGCGTGATAGCCTTCAGGGCATCGACATCGACGCCGGTATCGATTTCATCAAAGAGCACGAATCGTGGTTCGAGTAAGGCTATTTGGAGTGCTTCGAGTTTTTTCTTTTCGCCACCCGAGAATCCATCGTTAAGTGAACGAGAGAGGAGTTCTTCCTTGATATGAAGCGCCTTGGCAGCTACTTGGATTTTTTGATAGAGCACGATGACATCATATTTTTTTTCTAGAGCAAGACGAAGAAGGTCTCGAGCAGAAACGCCAGCGAGCGCAAGGGGGTTCTGAAAAGTCATGCTTATGCCAAGAGCCGCTCGTTTGTCAGGGGAAAGATTTTTGATATTTTTTTCATTCCACAGGATTTTGCTGGCACGGGAGAGAACCAGGTTTGGGTGTCCCATGATGGCGCTTGAAAGAGTCGACTTGCCAGAACCATTTGGTCCGAGTATGGCGTATGTTTTTCCGGCTGCGAATGAAAAAGAGATATCGTGAAGGATTTTTTTCTGGTCGATAGAGGCGGAAAGGTGTTCGATAGCGAGCATAAGAAATTGATTGAGAAAAATGAGAAAAAAATGATTATTCCTTGGGAGCACTGTCTTTGTGCGAGGAAGAAAGAAGTTGTGCAAGTGTCATCTCGGCGAGAGTGTCCTCGATACTTTTTTCAAGAGCTTTCCAGATTTGATTTGTCTGGCAATGGGTCAGCTTGGGGTAGGGAGAGGAGCGAGTTAGTTTTGGCGGAGAGAAATTTTTGAAGCCACTATCGAGGGCAATGACGACATCCAAAACGGAAATGTCCGCGGTATCTCGAGCGAGAGCATACCCACCTCCCTGACCTTTGGCAGCAGTGACGAGACTGGCTTTTCGGAGAGACTGGAGGATCTTATGGAGGTAATCTTCAGGCATATCCTCAGTATGTGCGAGTTCGTGGACAGAGAGCTCCCCACCGTTTCTGGCAAGGGCTGCTGCTGCTCGGAGGCCATAGTAAGCTTTTTTTGAGATACGCATAATAGTGGACTTATTAAGTCCATATTATAGGAGAATGGGAGAGAAAGTCAAGGGAAATATGAATATTGGACAGAATACGAAAATTATGCTATAATAGAAATGTTTGATACAGAATAATACTTCAGATATATGGGAACATCAGGACCACTTCTTATGGTGCAGTTTCGAACTGATGCACGAGGGATTGAACTTGAACAAAGAGCCTTCAGAGAGAAATTTTCGTCAGTGGAGAACTTTACGCAGGAGATTATTTTCCTGAATGCTTTTGATGCGGAAAATGAGATTTATCTTTTGCAGCCAGCAACGCTTTTGACTGGCGTGCAAGGAGTGATTCTTGGTGGATCAGCAGAATTTTATTTTGGTGGCAATCTCTCTCCAGAGAATGAGGAACAGCATCAGTCTATGCTTCAGCGCATGCGGCCGTTTGTTTCTTATCTTTTCGAACAGGATATTCCGACACTGGGTATTTGTTTTGGGCATCAGCTTTTGGCCACCTTTCTTGGCGAAACCGTTGTAAATGATCTTGAGCAAGCGGAGGCTGGATCTTTTTCAGTTCGCATGACGCTCGATGGACGACAAGATCCTTTGTTCGCTGGTGTGCCTGATGATTGGAAAGCATTTTTTATGCATCGAGACAGCGCGTTTGAAGTGCCACGAGAAGCGATATTGCTGGCAAGCGGAGAGCGTTCGCGAGTCGGAGCTTTTCGCTATAAAACTCGAGTATATGGAGTGCAATTTCACCCAGAACTAGATCGACAAGATCATGAAGAACGACTCCGATTGCATCCGGAATATATTTCGGGCAACATGGAAGATTTTTTTGCGTCGCTTGAATGGGTGCCACATGCACGGAAGATTCTCTGGAACTTTTTGGCTATCACGGATGAGTTCGCTTTTGAAAGAGTGAAGACTCTGGAGTAAGAGAGATCTCTCTTCGCAGAAAATGGGAGAAGATGCGAAAAGGTACTTCTGCATATCCTTGTTCATCACTCAGAAGTACGGTACACTGTTTTCTTATGCGAAATTTTTTGACACAATTGCCGAAGCCGTTTTTTGCGATGGCGCCGATGGCTGATGTTACTGACGCGGCTTTTCGGCGTTTGTTTGCCAAATATGGCAAACCGGATGTAACGTGGACGGAATTCGTTTCGGCTGATGGTCTTTGCCATCCCGTGGGGCGTCAGGTACTAGTGACAGATTTCCTTTACACGGAAGCTGAGCGACCAATTGTGGCCCAGGTATTTACAGCACATCCAGAAAAAATGCGTGAAGCAGCCGCTTTTATTGCTGAGCTTGGTTTCGATGGACTTGATATCAACATGGGCTGTCCTGATAAAAGTATTTTGAAACAGGGAGCAGGAGCCAAGCTCATACAAAATCCATCACTTGCACAAGAGCTCATTGCTGCGGCGAAAGAGGGTGTTGAGAATACCATTCCGGTTTCTGTAAAAACACGCATTGGGTTTTGTCACAATGAAATTGAAACGTGGGTACCAGCACTCCTCGCAGCGAAGCCAGCGGCGATTACGGTGCATGCTCGAACCAAGAAAGAGCTTTCACTCGTACCGGCTCGATGGGAGCATGTTACGCGGGCAGTCGAGCTGGCGCGGGGGACGGGAGTCTCTATCATTGGAAATGGTGATGTGAAGAGTATGGAAGAGGCCCGAGCACGAGCGAACGAAACAGGGTGTGACGGTGTGATGATTGGACGCGGACTTTTTGGCAATCCCTGGTTTTTTACGGAATCATTTCCTGAGTCAGTCGAAGAACGACTTCGGGTGATGTGTGAGCATACAGAAATATACGAAGAACTTTTTTTGGGGAAGAAAAGTTTTGCGCTGATGAAGAAACACTATCAGGCATATGTGCATGGTTTCGACGGAGCGAAAGAATTACGGACCGCTCTCATGGACTGCGAGGATGCGGTCGCGGTGCGAAATTGTACGCAAATATTCCTGGAAAAAAGAACTTTTTAATGGAATATATTTCGGATATTTTACCATTGGTTTCTCTTGGGAACAAAAAAAGAGAGCGACTTTTTTTCCCTGCGAATACAGAAATTCGTATGGTCCAAAAGAAGTCCTGTTCCTTCTTTGTAGAGCAAATTTCTGCTCTATGAAAAAAAAAGAAAAGCCCGCCTCTTGGGGGAGGCGGGGTGAGCCATGAGAAATATAAGCGCCGATGAGTTCGAACTAGGTGTTCTGGACTTGCCAGAACACCTGCTCTTCGGCGCGGAGCGGAACCAGAACGCTTTCCCCGAATGGGTAGGTTGCAGGGACAATCCAGGGTTCCTGGATGAGTGTCACGGTATCTGTATTGTGCGGAAGACCGTAGAAGTCAGCACCAAAGAAACTGGCGAAGCCTTCGAGTCGATCGAGTCGGTTGACACTATCAAAGGCCTCAACATAGAGCGGGAGGGCAGCATGAGCGGTGTAGCATCCTGCACATCCGCACGCTGCTTCCTTTGCGCCTTGCGCATGGGGCGCCGAGTCCGTACCGAGGAAAAACTTCGGATTACCGGAAGTGGCAGCGCGGAGGAGTGCTTGGCGATGTTTTTCCCGCTTGAGCACCGGCAGACAGTAGTGGTGTGGACGAAGGCCTCCCTGGAAAATGGCATTCCGGTTGTAGAGGAGGTGATGCGCTGTGATTGTCGCAGCGACATTGGGGCCGGTCTTTTCCACGAACTCGACGGCTTCACCCGTGGTGATGTGTTCCAGCACGATGTGGAGATTGGGGAACTTTTCGAGCAGCCATTCGAGGGTCTCCTTGAGAAAAACCGCTTCCCGATCAAAGATGTCGACATCCCCTTGGTCATTCCTGAGGGTTTCGCCATGAAGGGAGAGAACCAGACCGTGTTGCTCCATAGCCGAAAAAACCGGCTGGAGCCGTTTGATATCGGTCACGCCATCGGCGGAATTGGTGGTGGCATTCGCTGGATAAAGCTTGGCTGCCAGGATGCAATGGTCACTTGCTGCCAGGTTGATATCCGCCACAGAAGTGCGGTGAGTGAGATAAATGGTCATGAGCGGCCCAAATCGGCGGGCGACGCCAGTCTTGTCACAAAGAGCCGAAAAAATTCTGCGGCGGTAACTGTGAGCTTCGGATGTGGATGAAATCGGCGGCTTGAGATTGGGCATGATGAGCGCCCGTCCGAAAACATTCGCGGTATGTCCCAGTACTGCTCGCATGTTTTCTCCATCCCGAAGGTGCAGATGCCAGTCATCCGGCCGACAGAGCGTAATGGTTTTTTTGGTCATGGTGATACCTCCTGTTTCGGTTGTTGTTACGTAAAGATCTCGTGTGCTGCTCTGATGATGGTTGGCATGCGCCAGGGCATGACGACTGCGAGTGACCCAACAAAGACAGCGTCACAACCAGCTTGGTAAAGCTGTCTGAGATCGTGAACGGTTCGAATACCATTGCCGCCGACGATCGGTACGATGACACCACTGTCTCGGAGTTCGTGTACTTTACGCATGGTTATCGGTAAACACTCCGGACTCGAGAGTCCTCCGTCGGCCGCTATACCACGTCTCCGAATGGGCGACGTCGTCCCGAAGCGTGCCCAATCAATGTCTTGGCTAGCTGCCTGGTCTCCGAAGGGGATGGTGTTTCCGATCCAGAGGGCATCGGCAACACGGGCGGCCTCGATGAGTACGGCCGTTGGCATGAGGGCATTGGTGTTGATGACAACGGGGATACCAAGTGCTGCCTTGGCTTGCTCAATCAGGCTGCATATCTCCGCGTAAAATTCCGATGGATCGTGTCCGCTATTCGGGCAACCGAAATTCATTTGCAGGGCAACTGGGGCCCTGAAGGGGAGATGCCGCCCGAAGAGTTGGCAGAACAACTGAAGCTCCGCTTCGCGTCCACTTTTGTCTTCGGCGACAAGCATGACGGAAATGAAGAAAGGCTGCTGAATTTGGTGGTAACGGCCCGTACGGAGGTAAAAATCAGCTCCGAAGTTCGAGAGTCCAACCGCATTGATCATTTCGCCACCATGACGGAAGCTTGCCCAAATGGATTGAGGGAAAAGCTCTACCGGAGTAGTTCCATCATTTTGGAGAGGCATATTGCCTGCTTCGCCGAATTCCTTTCCGCGTCTTGGATCGAGGGTGAGTGTTTTGCCGGCGAATCCAGTACCCTGCCACGTCATGCCGGCGTACTGCCAGTATTTATGAAATGGGTATCCTTCTCCGAAAAATCCTCGAGATCCTGTGGCACAAAAGATGGGGTCGAACACGTTCTGTTCTTTTCCAAGTCTGAACATCTGTTTCTCCTTTTCCTCGATCAAATTGTTAAGGTATGAAAAAATCGGAATGATTCCGATTTTGGCTAGTATAAAAGATAATAACCGATATGTCAATCGGTAACGTCGGTATTACTTATATCGAAGGGCTTCAAGCGTGTCGATGCGAGAGGCTTTGCGGGCTGGAAATATACCCGTCGCAAATCCAACCCCCGCGCCAAACAAGATGACGGTCGAGACAAACCAGAAGGGACTAAAGAAGAGATCTACTGATTCGCCGCCGAAGCGGGTGGCAATCATATTGATAAGTATATTAAGCACCTCGCCTTCAAGAAATCCAAGGATAACTCCTCCCAGGGCGCCAAGGAGACCCATAATGGTTGATTCTGTAAGAAACATAAGAGCAATGCTGCGTTTGGCGGCCCCGATGGCCTTCATGATGCCGATTTCTTCTGTGCGTTCAAGTAGAGCGATAGTCATGGTATTAAACATACCGATAGCGGAAACGATCAGGGCGATAAGACCGAAAATCATGAGAACGACTTGCACGGCACCGAAGACCTTATTGGCCTGATCAACTGTTTCAGATATAGAGGACGCAGCGAGACCGAGCTCTTCAATTTGTGTTCGCACGCTATCAAGAGTGCTTGTTGAGGAGCATTTCACTTTCAACTTAGTATAGGAGGTAAGCGGGAATCCATCGAGCGAATCGAGTGAAAGATAGACGATGTTTTCCTCTCCCTGCACAACACCCACAATGGTATAGGATTCTTTGAGAGCGAAGGCGCTTCTTTTTTGTGAACGTCCACTCGTATCAGTTTGAAAGAGGGTAATCGCAACTGGCTTGCCAATCATTTCTTCGGGAGTGAGATTGAATACCTTGGCCACTGCTTGGGTAATAACGATGTTTGTTGTTTCCTCTTTGGTAAAGAAACGCCCGGTACTGATCTTGAGACCTTCGCTTTTGAGAAAAGAGGCTGGAGCGCTGACGGTATTGATATCGAGAGTCACCGTATCAAATTTTCCTTGGCCGGCAAGCTCAAGAACGGGGATTGTATCGGTGACATTCGGGAGAGACTGAAGCGTTTTGAGCGTCTCATCGTTGAGGGGAATCGTATTTTCGTCCGAGGTCTGAGTAACATCAAGGCTGACCAACGCATCAGAAGTAGTGATTTTTTGGAGGAGGGTTCTTTGGAGTCCATAGCCAAAAGAAACCAGAAAAATAATTGCAGCAATACCGACGCTCATACCAAGGACGGTCAAAAAGGTTCTCATGGCTCGAGCCTTGAACATACGAAGAGACAGCTTAATAAGGTCAAAAATCCGCATAGTTACCAAAGACGATAGAGATTAGCTAAACTTAAGGAGCATGATGATTTCAATTTCTCGCGCAACTTTTTCGACAGTATTTTTGTGGAGTCCAACACCATCCTGAATCATTGGGGCATCAAGGCGTTTACGAAGTTCAATCTGACCGATTTGGCTTTCGATACGGAGCTTGAGGGTTGCTTGGAATCGGAGTAATCTTTTTGCATCGAGCTTGAGATGGAAATGAGTAATAAGATAGCTTGCGAGTAAAATCGGAGCATGATCAGCATCGGTTTTCATGGATTGAGCGAGTGAGAGTATTTCTTCAGTCCGAGCTGAGAAGGATTCGGCGCGCATATGATTCCAGCCGGCACCACCTTTTTCTAGATCTAAGTCAAGCCGTTCGACAAAAGTAGCGTTGTTAATGTTCTTGAAAAGGAGTTCTTTAAGGAAGGCCTCAGCCATGGAGACCTGCTCTTCGTTGAGTTCGGAAAGAAGATGGGAGATAAGTTGTTTTGCTTTGAAAGGAACCAAGAGCACATCAACTTGTTGAGGTAAGAGGCTCTTGAAGGAGGCCATGAGCATTTTGAGTTCAGGATTCGTTTCGTCGGGCTCTTCTTCCTCGTCTCGTTTATGATGAACAATAGCACGTTTTTCCTTGTGGATTTCTTCCTTGATGATGCGCCCGTCTTTCATGTGAATGACGCGATCGGCATATTGAAGATGCTCGGGATTATGCGTGACCATGACGATGGTTTTTTGGTCAACTTCATTGAGTTCTTTCAGGATTTTCAAAACATTCTCAGCGCTTTCGCTATCAAGGTTTCCGACTGGTTCATCAGCAAGAATGATATCAGGGTTATTTACAAGCGATCGAGCAATAGCAACACGCTGTTTTTGTCCGCCGGAGAGTTGATTGGGGAATTTATCTGCTTGTTCGGCAATACCAAAACGGCGAAGGAGTTGATATCCGACCTCAAGTCGATCTTTCGGTGCTTCCCCACGGAATACCTTTGGAAGAACGACGTTGTCAATGATATTGAGAGAAGGAATCAAATAGAAAGCTTGGAATACCATGCCAATAGCGGTCTGATGAAGTTCGAGTTCTTCGAGTTCGTTCATCTGCGCGATTGATTTCCCTTTGACACTGACATCTCCGTAGGTTGCTGATTGGAGCCCGGAAAGCGAGTACAGGAGGGTGGATTTTCCGCAACCCGATGGACCAAAAATAATCACATATTCATGCGGGTAGATAGTCAGGCTGGTTTCCTCAAGAGCACGCGATTCATTGGATTTCCCCTGATTGTAGACAATCCGAAGTTTATCGACAGAAATAATTGGCTCGCTCATTATTTTTGATTTTGAAAGCAGAATATCTTTTGTAAGAATAGCATAGGCAGGGCATTTTTCTCAATTCTTGTTGAGGTATTGTTTGTGGTGGAAGTGGCTTTGCTTGTGTGGTTTTCATAGGGTATGATACAGAAAGGTTTTTTTGCATAGCATTATGAAGTCACCTCTTTTTGTCTTACTTGGGTTTATACATATTATTCTCTTAACACTGATCCTTCTTTGGTTTTTGAAATAAGGAGGGACGAGATATCTTATGTAGAAGGGTATTTTTTGGGCAAGCTCGAAGATGTTTTTTATGGAAATACACAAAAATACCAGGGCGTATCTTGACCGAATATTTACTCTCGGGTTTTTCTGCCATGATGAATTGGTGAGAATGCTTTCACGATATTATTCTCTCGTAAAACGGCTATTGCTCGTGGTCGCTTCTTCAGTACTAGTTTCCTTTTTTTTGCCGATATTTACTTCGTTGCGCGGAGACTTTGGGGAAATTGCGGGAAATATATTGATTTTCATTCTTTTCCTCAGTCCGATCTCTGTAATTTTTCGTACACGACTACTCTTTTTGTTAATGGGTCTGCGTAGAGAGCTGGGTATTCTTATGGGGTATCTTGCTCTCGTGCATGGTATGGGATATTTTATTACTCCACATTTTTTTTGGGTGACTCATGGCAGTTTTTGGACTGGCATGAGTGTTTCTTGGGAAAAAGGAATTGTGACTGGATTGATTGGTCTTCTCCTTATCTTGCCACCTCTTCTGACATCGAATAATTTTTCGGTACGTGTATTGGGAGGGAAACAATGGAAGCAATGGCATCGTCTTGTATACCCAGCCTTTTTCTTTATTGTATTTCATCGGTTTTTTATGAGCACATCCGATTGGTTTGGAGTTCCTTTTTTTGAATCGATTCTCTTGTTGATCGGATACGTGATAGTGAAATTTCTTGCCTGGCGACCGGCAGCTTTTCCGTGGCTTCGGGAGAATATTGTTTGGATGAATCTTCGTTATCAACAATATCAGAATACGAAGTCTTGAAGCGATTGGGAATTTGATTGTTTGCATTGCGCGTAATCATATACTGCAGAGCAGTGTAAAGAGGACTTATTTCTGAAAATCTGTCGAAAACAAGAAAACACCGTTCATCTCCTGAACGGTGTTTTCTTGTTTTGATTCGTGACCAGCGTTTTGTTTATTTCACGCTGTTGACGAATGCTGTGAAGGTTGCGGGCTCGTTAGTAGCCATTTGGGAGAGCACCTTTCGATCAAGCTCAATATTCTTTTCTTTCTCTAAAGCAATGAAGGCGCGGTAGGTGATGCCGTGTTCACGCAAAGCGTTGTTGAGGCGGATAATCCACAAAGAGCGAAAGGTTCGCTTTTTGGCACGTCGATCACGGCGAGCATAGACACCGGCCTTGATGACAGCCTCTTTTGCTTTGGTGAATAATTTTTTTCGTCCCCAACGAAAGCCCTTGGCTTTCTCAAGAATATTGTTGTGGCGCTTTTTGGTCATGACGCCACGCTTGACTCTGGTCATAAAATAGTGTGTTTACTGTGGATAAATAAGCAGAAGTTTTTTCTTTGTGGAACCGAAATGTCAGGGTAGCAGGTCTTTCTCTGGAAAGTCAACTCATCGAGGAACAAGTTCTTTAAACGTATGGCATGACGCGGAGGAGATTCTTTTCGTCAGCACGGACAGCAATACCGGCATCAGAGCGCTTGTTGCGAGTTGCAACTCCCGTGTCACGAACATTGTAGTGGTTGTGGCCAGTTGAACGACGAGTAACTTTTCCTGATCCAGTGACTCGGAATTTCTTGCTGACAGATTTGTTCGTCTTCTGTTTCATAAACTTGCTTGATTCAGGGATAATTATTGATTGATGCTGCAACGTGATTATTCTGGTGCGATAAGAGCGGAAAATCCTTTGGGTGCACGTTTGATTTCTTCTTCGAACTTAAACGGGGTGGTGAGACTTTTGAGAAAGACATTCATATTTTCTTTCGCTTTGTCTCCGAGAGCCTTTTCGCGACCATGAAGGACTAGCTCAACTCGTATTTTGTGTCCCTTGGCCATAAATCCTTCAGCCTGAGCTTTTTTGAAGGAGAGATCGTGTGTGTCGGTGTTGAAGCCGATACGAATACCCTTGATGTCAATTTTCTTTTGCTTTGCTTTGGCCTGTTGCTCTTTTTTGGCTTGCTGGTAGACGAGCTTTCCGTAGTCAGTAATCTTACAGACAGGAGGTTTGGCAAGAGGAGACACTTCAACGAGGTCTGCATCCCGTTCAAGTGCAAATGCAATGGCCGCATCAAGTGCCATGATGCCATGATTTTCACCTGCTTCATCAATGACGACGACTTCGGTCGCAAGAATTTGCTCATTGATACGCATGGTATCCTTTGGGCGGATCTTTGGTTTGGGTCGATTGTGCCTTCTTCGTCTCATGAGAACTGTATTTAAAAACAAAATTGTGGAGCTGATGGGTATTGCACCCATGTCCAGTCATATTCCTTCAAAATAGTCTACAAGCATAGTCCGCTGTGGATTCCTTCTCTCATAAACAGCAGACAAAAGAGGAGAGAAGACGAGTCTTTCGCAAAAGGAAACCGAAGAAGAAAAACAAGAAGAAAGTCCTCGGACCTTCTCGAAGTATAGCACCGGTGTTTCTCTATCGAGAATTGAGAGACCGATGGTCCAGCCTAGCCGAGTAAGCAACACCGAAGTGTGGCTCCAAGGGGATTAGGCATGGGCGAAAGCGTAAGACGGAGTAAACGCCGAAGCGAGTGCCGACTTGGCCTTTGAGATAAAGTTTGCACTTATCAGTTGATGGAAGTGTTTGCGATCGTACCATCATGATCGGCTTGCATATTTTGAAAGTACGTCCTGTCGAATCGAGACAGCCCCAAGGTGTACCCATTTTTTTGGTGGGAATTCCAAATTCCAAACTCCAAATTCCAAAAAAGTGAAATTATAGAGACTGGATCTTAGAATCAGAGGGTTGTTTAGGAATGATCGCGTAGGGCTCGTCTGATGCGTCGATCAGACTCTTTTTTCCCGATATCAGCACGTTTGTCAAAATCTTTTTTCCCTTTGCCCACAGCAAACTGGAGCTTCACGAGTTGTTTCCGAGTATACAATCGAATTGGCACCAATGTCAAGCCTTGAACGCGGACTTTTCCTATCAAGGAGCGGATTTCAGAGCGTCTCAGAAGGAGTTTTCGCGAGCGAGTATCTTCGTGCGGAGTCTCTTTGTAGGCGTGGAGGTAGCGAGGGATAAAGGCATTCGTGAGGAAGAGTTCTTCACCATGAACGGTGACGAAAGCTCCTTTGAGGCTAATGTGTCCGGTTTTGACGCTTTTGACTTCTTCGCCGGACAATACCAAACCAGCCTCGTATTGGTCTCCAAGGGTGTAATCAAAACCAGCTCGTTTATTGGTAGCAAGAGTAGTCATAGTGCTTATAGTATGCCGTATCGGGCGAGAGGTATCAAGTTTTTTTGAGAAAAAAATACTCCGAGATGCCGGCGAGACATATTCGGAGTTAATGGTGGCAAGCGCCCGAGAATTTTTGGATCAGTGGTCTTTTTTGGTAAAACCCTGTCCTTTCGTTGTGCTCCAAAAGGACATGAATCCTACCCCGAGCAACACGAACACGATGATCGACGCGATAAAGTAAAGCCAAGACGACATGAGTGTGACCTCCTTGTAGGGTTGTAGAGCGGGACAGAGGAAGCGGTATTCAGTTTCCGTTGCTCTCGAATAGTGTGGTGAAGATTTCTTCACCCATTGGCAGTTGGTTAAGGGTACCGCTTAGAGCCGCCTTATTTGTCGGATTCATCTGGCGCAGTAAGGATGGGTCATTGACGAAGGCTTGTCCGCAGTTGCGACAAAACTGTACAGCGAGGCTGCCCGTATCGCCAGACAAGAGTAGAATACCATTGACAATTAGTGCTATGTTACCAGAGACATGCGAACAACGTGTCAATCGATTACCCTTCCTTTGTAGTTACGCCGCGTAGGGCGGGTTGAGAAGCAGGAAAAAATATCCTGATTGGAGTATAATGAGCATGTTAAAGAAGTGCTTTAGAGTAAGCAATTTTTTCTACTTTGTCAAACTAGTTAGCTCTCAAAAATATATGCCAGAAAATCGACCATTCTATCAGTATGAGCCAGAGGAAATACTTACTCTCTTTGGTACGGGAGTGAAGGGTCTTTCCGAAGAGGAAATATTGGCACGCCAACTTCAATACGGAAAAAATACGATAGAAAAAAAACGAGATTACTGGGTGGTGAAACTCTTTCTCCGTCAATTCAACGATGTCTTTGTCTGGATTCTCGGGGTGGCGGGTCTTTTAGCAGTTATTGTTGGAGAATCACGGGACGCAATAGTGATTGGCATCATCATTATGGTGAATACGCTGATGGGTTTTTTCCAGGAGTTCAAGGCCGAACGAATTTTGGAGAAACTTGCACAGTATATGACTGACCGCGCTATTGTGATTCGTGGCGGAGAAAAACATGAAATCGATGCGAACGATATCGTTCCGGGAGACGTTGTTTTCCTGGATGGAGGATCAAGTGTCCCAGCTGATGGGTATATCTTAGAGGCATATAATTTAAAAGTGAATAGTTTTATTTTTTCTGGAGAATCAGTACCCGAAGAGCGTCATTCTGGGGCAATGCAGGGAGAAATTAGACAGAATGATATAGAGAATATGCTGTTCACTGGTGAGTTAGTCGTGGCCGGTGAAGGACGCATGGTCGTGGTTGGTACCGGTACAGAAACTGAGCTGGGAAAAATGGCGCAGATGACAGCTGATATCAAACAAGAACCAACACCTCTGCAAAAAAAGATGACACGATTTGGACATGTGGTTGCTCTTCTTTCTGTGGGTATGGGAATTATCGTGTTGACCGTAGGACAACAAGCCGGACTTTCTTTGTATGAAAGCTTTTTGCTCGCCCTCGCTTTATCTGTCTCAGTGGTTCCGGAGGGATTACCAGCCGCTGTTTCTGTGGCCTTTGCTCTCGGTATGCGGAGATTGCTTAAACATAATGTATTGGCAAAAAAGCTCTCGGCCGTTGAGACGCTTGGCTCAGTTTCTATCATTTGTTCTGATAAAACAGGAACCATCACGAAAAATGAATTAACGGTGACGCAAGTGGTTCTCGGTACGACCGCGTATCAGGTGAGCGGTGTCGGATATACCCCAGAAGGAGAAT
The DNA here is from genome assembly GCA_018062205.1 of Candidatus Moraniibacteriota bacterium. Classification (GTDB taxonomy): domain Bacteria; phylum Patescibacteriota; class Minisyncoccia; order Moranbacterales; family UBA1568; genus JAGOSP01. The sequence continues at coordinate 56,843 of JAGOSP010000001.1, forward strand.
TTTCTTTGAATGGAAAACCGATCAATGCCACGGTGCTACCTGGAGGAGAGATGCTTTTTCGGATTGGAGCACTTTGTAATAGCTCAAGTCTTGTTGTTGAAAAAGGAGTGTACTCGATTCTTGGTGATCCGACAGAGGGCGCTATTCTTGTTGCGACTCGAAAATACAATGAGAAGCAGGGATTTTTTGAGATAGGAAATCACAAGATATTTGAATTACCTTTTGCTTCTGAGCGGATGCGCATGAGTGTCGTGTATCAAAATGGAATAACGGCATCGTATGTGAAAGGCTCTCCGGATGCGTTGTTTGAGCTCTCGACGCATTGGATGACACCAGAAGGGAGGCTCCCTTTTACGATAGAGGACAAAGTTTTTGTGAGATCTCTCTATGACAAACTTTCTTCTCAGGCCTTGCGTGTCTTGGCATTTGCCTATCGTGATCTTGAGGGAATTGATGCATCTACTTATACCGATGAAGCGGAAAATCGGCTGACTTGGGTGGGGATGATGGCAATGATTGATCCGCCGCGCGCAGGAACAAAAGAAGCGATACAGCAGTGTCGCGAGTATGGTATTCGGGTGGTGATGATGACAGGAGATTATGAAAAAACAGCACTTGCGATAGCGCGCGAAATTGGATTTTTTTCCTCAAACGAAAAAGAAGGAGTAGTGAACGGAGCGGTGGTTCCGGGTATGACTGATCAGGCGCTTTTGGAGTTACTCAAACAAGATATTATTTTTGCGCGTATTGCTCCAGCAGAGAAGCTGCGTATAGCCGCCTTGCTTCAATGTGAAGGACATATTGTCGCGATGACCGGGGATGGTGTAAATGATGCTCTCGCTCTAAAAAAAGCCGATATCGGCATCGCCATGGGGATTATCGGAACAGACGTATCGAAAGATGCTGCTGATATGATTCTTCTGGATGATCGCTTTGCCTCAATTGTTTCTGGAATTCGAGAAGGGAGAACTATTTTTAGTAATTTGAAAAAGTTTGTTCACTACGTGTTTACTTCAAATGCGAGTGAATTATTCACAGTTTTAATTGGATTTTTGCTGCACATTCCAATGCCAATTACCGCAATACAAATTCTGGCGACTGATTTGGCGACTGACTTGCTCCCATCGTTTGCTCTCGGTATGGAGCCGGAAGAGCCGGGGACACAACAAGGGAAGACGTCGAACAGGAAACAGCGCGTGATGGAGTGGGAGGGTGTTTGGCGCATTGTTATTCTCGGACTTATGATGGCCTCTGGTGCAGTCACCACTTTTCTCTTGTCACTTTTGCGTGACGGTTGGGTGTTCGGAGAGAGCCTTCCTCTTGATGGACCTCTGTATGTTAAGGCGACCACAGCGGCCTATATCACGATTGCTCTCACGCAAATGGCGAACCTCCTTCAATCACGGAGTGCGACTACGCCATTTTTCAAAATGCGAATCTTTTCGAATCTCTATGTATGGGGAGCGATGACCATCTCAATTGCGATGATGATCTCGTTTACCAATCTCCCATTTTTTCAGTCTGCACTCGGGATGACGGAGATTGGAGGCATTGATTGGCTTACCGCGCTTACGTTTACTCTACTGATTTTCTTCTACGAAGAGGCGCGCAAAACGCGATTGTGGCGAAAAGCGAGTTGAGCGATATTATTAAAATGGGCATAAAAAAAGCCGCGGTAGAGTGCTACGCACGGCGGTGAGAGGGACAAAAAAGACGACTCCTATTTTTTTTCGGCAGTGTCCTTCCTGACTCTCCTGTAGTACAGAAAACAGAGTCCGAGAAAACAAACCAGAATATATGCCATAATACCTTTCCTTTCTGAGTTGCGACCGGAGTCGCAGGGTGGGAAAAAGCTTGAAAGACAGGGAAAAACCCTGTACGATGAACTTGTTAAAGAAAATATATACTTTACTCTAATTAATCAATTTTGTCAATACTTCTATGGCTGAAAAAACTCCAGATCTTATGGAAAAAATAGTGTCGCTCTGCAAGCGCCGTGGCTTTGTCTTTCCATCGTCGGAAATTTATGGTGGTTTCGCAGCGGTGTACGATTTCGGTCCCTATGGCGTGGAGCTAGCCAAAAATATCCGCGAGGCTTGGTGGCAGGCCATGGTGCGCGATCATGAAAATATCGTGGGGCTTGATAGTGCTATATTTATGCATCCAAAAGTTTGGGAAGCGTCTGGCCATGTCGGAGGCTTTTCCGATCCGCTCTCTGAGTGCAAGGATTGTCACTCGCGGGTGCGTGTAGATCATGTACTCGAGGAAGTCGGTGTGTCTGCTGACGAAAAAATGAATGACGAAGAAATCAATCAGTTGTTTGACTCCGTGAGAGACAAAGTGGTTTGTCCAAAATGTGGCAAGAAAAATTTTACCGAAGTAAAAAAATTCAATCAGCTCGTCCAGTCAAATCTCGGCAACTTCACGGGGGATTGGACCAAAGAACCGACCTATCTTCGGGGTGAGACCTGTCAGGGAATCTATGTCAATTTCAAAAATGTGCTCGACTCTTCTCGGGTCAAAGTGCCGTTTGGCATCGCTCAGATTGGTAAGGCCTTCCGAAACGAGATTACCGCCAGGCAGTATATTTTCCGTACTCGAGAATTGGAGCAAATGGAACTTCAGTATTTCGTGCGTCCCGAGGAAGCAGCGACCGTATACGAAGAGTGGCGGGCCAAGCGCTTCCAGTACTATATTGACCTCGGTATCAAGCCAGAAAATCTCCGATGGCATCAGCATGAGAACCTGGTTTTTTATGCCAAAGCAGCCTGGGATATCGAATACAACTTTCCGTTCGGGTTCAAGGAATTAGAGGGGGTGCATAATCGGAGCGACTATGATTTGACCCAGCATTCGAAATTTTCTGGAGTCGACCTCTCCTATCGGGACCCGCAGACCAATGAAAAATATACACCTTGGATCGTAGAAACTTCAGTCGGAGTGGGGCGGACGTTTCTCATGGTTATGACTGAGGCGTATACGGAAGAAAAACTGAGTGAGGACGACACGCGTATCGTTCTAAAATTTCCTAAAAAATTAGCACCAGTACAAGTAGCGGTGTTCCCGCTCATGAAGAACAAGCCGGAGTTGGTAGAGAAGGCACGTGAAATATATCTCACACTGAGAAAATCATTTCGAGTGGAATTTGATGACAATGGTAATGTCGGGAAACGTTATCGTCGGCAGGATGAAATCGGCACGCCATATTGTATCACCGTAGACTTTGATACCATCGGGCAGGGAGATAATGTCGCGCTCGCTGATACCGTCACCATCCGTGATCGTGATAACATGCAGCAGGAACGGGTAAAAATTACAGTGCTCCCTGAATATTTGAAAGAAAAATTTTCGGTATAATTCACTGCCGAATGTGGAAATGAATATGATATCGCAGGGGAAACCAAAAGAGAAGACATATATTATCGTTGCATCGATGAATCCAGTGAAGAAGCAAGCGATTTTTGAGGGATTTCAATCGGTATTTGGAACGCAAGGAATATTTGTATGTGAGGGGCTTCCATCTGATTCGGGTGTGAAGGATCAACCGGAGGGTAACCAAGAGACGCTTCGGGGGGCATATAACCGTCTTGCGGCAGCGCGTCTGGCATACCCAGAAGCAGCATACTATGCAGCACTTGAGGGCGGTGTGGAACGTATTGGTGAGAAGTTGTTTGCCTTTGCTTGGGTTGTGATCGAAGATCAGGCGCGGAAACGAGGGGAAGCGAGGACAGGTACCTTCGAATTGCCCTCAGCGATTACACAGCTTATTACTTCTGGTATGGAACTCGGACATGCGAATGATCAGGTCTTTGGAGTGGAAAATTCGAAGCATACGAACGGAGCTTTGGGGATTTTGACAGGTGATTTAATCACACGCACATCCGAATATGCTTCGGCAACGATATTGGCACTTATTCCTTTTGCTCGGCATGCTGTGATGTATGATGACTTGGCTTGAACTCACAAATCGGGTATAATTCACCCTTAATAATCGAATGAACAAATGACTATGAAATACGAAAAAATGACACTTAAGAACGGACTGCGTATAGTGCTTGCGCCGATGGCAGAAGCAGAGACGGTGACCGTGTTGGTGATGACTGGTGTTGGATCGCGCTATGAATCAAAAAAAGAAAATGGTATCGCGCATTTTTTGGAGCATATGATGTTTAAGGGAACAGCCAAACGACCAACAGCACATGATATTTCAGCTGAATTGGATGGTATTGGTGCAGAATATAATGCGTTTACTGGGAAGGAATGCACGGGTTACTATGCCAAAGTTGCGGCATCACACGCGAAGACGGCGCTTGATATCGTGAGTGATATTTTTATGAATGCCAAGCTTGAGCAAGAAGAGATCACCCGAGAGAGCGGAACCATTGTCCAAGAACTGAGTATGTATGAGGATATGCCGATGCGACATATCAATGATATCTTTGAGTCGCATTTATACGGAGATCATCCGCTCGGTTGGGAAATCATTGGAACGAAAGAAAATATTTGCTCATTTAAGCGAGCAGATTTCGTGCGTTATATGAAGCGTGGGTATGTCGCGGAGAATGTCGTTGTTGGTGTAGCAGGAAAATTTGATGCCAAGCAAATACAAAAGGATATTGAATCACGATTCGCACATATTGGGCATGGAGTGAAGCCGGCCTGTAAAAAAGTTTCTGATAAGCAATCGTCGCCAAGCCTGTTCATTCAGAAGAAAAAAACAGATCAAACACACATGCTGCTTGGCGTACGAGCATTTGATATGTTTCATCCAGATCGATATGCGCTGGCAGTTCTGGCAACCATTCTTGGGAGCGGTATGTCGAGCAGGCTTTTTATTCAGGTGAGAGAGCGGCGTGGCTTGGCTTATAATGTGCATACCAGCGTTGAGGCCTATCGTGATGCGGGATATTTGGCGACCCAGTGTGGTGTTGAGCACGGCAATCTTGAAGAAACAATCCGGGTTATTCTTGATGAATATCGAAACATTGCGACTCATCTCGTGACAGACCAAGAACTCACGAAGGCTAAAGAATATATCAAAGGGAAAATGGCAATGGGATTTGAGGGATCGGACGATGTGATTGAATATTTGGTTGGACAAGAAGTATCACGTGACAAGATAGTACTGCCAGAGGAAAAAATAGCATTACTTGAAGCCGTAACACCCGAAGATATTTTGCGGGTGGCGAAGAGTGTGTTTGTGAATAAGAAACTGAATCTCGCGATTATCGGTCCTCATGCTGGGAAATCCAAGCTCGAAAAAATGTTGAACGTGGAATAGGATAAGAGGAAAATATGACTTCAAATGAAAAAGTCGATATTGGCAACAGACTGCTTTTACGAGCAGCTTTGTTCGTGGGAGGAGCGTATCTCCTGTATCTTCTTCAGGACGTGGTAATAGTAGTTCTATTTGCGGTATTAACTGCTGCTGTTTTGGTTCCAGCCATCAATAAATTGCAGGAGTGGGGACTCTCGAGGACAGTATCTGTTATTTTGGCTTACACGGTACTCTTTTTCGGAGGAGTAGCCTTGGTAGGGGTTTGTATACCGGTATTGTTCACTGAAATTAAAGAGTTTTTGAATCATTGGCCGAAATATACCGAGCAACTGGAAGTTCTCCTTTCCGGGCTGGATACTTACGCACAAACTATTGGCTTTTCTTTCGATAAGCAGACATTGTTTCATAATTTTGAGGGTTCATTGTCAGAATGGCTTGGCAGTTTTTTTTCCACGACTTTGGATTTCTTCCAGGGATTTATACATGTGATTGGTTTCTTTTTTCTTGCCCTGTATCTTTCGCTTGAAGAAAAGGGTATTGAAAAATTTTTCCTCATGCTCACACCAGAGGAATACCATGCTCACGCTCGCTCGCTCGCTTTACGCATGCAAGGAAAGGTAAGCCAGTGGCTTTTTGGGCAGGTCCTTTTGATGATTATTGCGTTCATTATTTACTACATTGGACTGCTTATTATTGGTGTGCCCTATGCACTTGCGATCGCCTTTTTTGGTGGATTGATGGAAATTATTCCTTATATCGGTCCTGTATTGGCAGCGGTTCCAGCTATTCTGATTGGGTTATTGTACTCTCCAGGACTTGGATTGGCTGCACTTATTTTCTATTTAATTGCACATCAGGTGGAAGCACATGTTATTGCTCCACAGGTAATGAAACGTTCAGCGAATTTGAATCCAGTAGCTCTCATTATTGCGATTCTGATTGGGATTGAATTAGGGGGTCTGTTTGGGGTTATTTTGGCGGTACCAATAACTATGGTCCTCTCGGTTTTTGTGGAGGATATTTTTGAGAAAAGACGGGGCTAACAACGACCTCGTAAAAGAGACTCTTTTGTGCTCAAGAATCAGGGAAGACAGGGTTCGCGGAAAATATCGGGGAGTGACGAGAAAAATATTGATTGATAATTCATAGATGTATGCAACAATCAGGAACTTTATTCATAGTCGCAACACCCATCGGTAATTTGGGTGATATGACCTTACGCGCTCTCGAGACGCTCAAGTTGGTCGACGCGATTTTGTGTGAAGACACTCGGGTAACGAGCCGGCTGCTCGCGCACTATGAGATCAAGCGGCCGCTGGTTTCCTGTCACGAACACACGGACGACAGCAAACTCAAACAGTTGATTGGGCGTCTTGAGCAGGGTGAGTCATTGGCCTTTGTGTCGGATGCTGGAACGCCGGGGCTTTCGGATCCGGGGAACAAGCTGGTTTCATTGGCGCTTGAGGCTGACATCGCGGTTGTCCCTATTCCGGGAGTATCAGCTTTGGCGACACTCGTGTCGGTAGCGGGAATCGATATGCGGGAATTCGTGTTCCTCGGTTTTCCACCGCACAAGAAAGGCCGGGAAACATTTTTTAAGAAAGTAGCTGCCACCGAAATGCCCGTGATGTACTATGAATCGCCACATCGGGTATTGAAGAATCTCGAATTACTCGCGTCGTTTGCCTCCGGAAAAAGAGTTATCATCGGGCGGGAATTGACGAAACTGTTCGAGGAAATCGTGCGTGGTACCATAGAAGAAGCACTTGTGTATTTCAGCGAGCATCCGGGAAAAGTGAAGGGAGAATTCGCGGTGATCGTTTTTTGATTCCGGTGTGTAAGGGAGTCCATGATAAGGCATATATGGTATCTTTCGAACAATCATCTTTGGTTTCTGGAAAACAGGAAAAAACAGCACCGAAGGGAGCGGAGCATTTTGACGATGGGAAAAAAGTCAGGAAAGAAAATCCTGCTAGTCCGCATTTCGGAGTCGAGGAAGGAAACGTTTCTTCGGATATGGCTGTACCGGAGCAGAGGGCTACGACATCGCATCGGACTTTTCTTGCACAGCATGATACCGGGGCGCTTTCGACGATGCTCCGGCGCGAGGTGGAGATCAAGGCGCGACTGCGCGAAAAGCTTGAGAAAGAGTTTCGAGAAAAGGATGTCTCAAAACCTCCGAAATTGAGACATGAATCTGTAGCGGGAATTGATCGGGCTTTAGCTTTAGCGGAGCCAGCGCGAGAAAAGCCTATTCATCCACAAGTATTTCGTGAGGCACGTGGGAAATTGGTGGATCTTTTGGAAAAGCGGAACAAGTTTGTACTCTCAAAGAAAGGTTATGAACAATACTTTACCGATAAGCATTTGGAACGTAAAGGATTTCGTCAGGGGAATGTGGGTGATTGCTATGCAGTGGCCGCACTCCATGCCTTGAGTGAGTCGCCGAATTTCGAGATGCTTGTACGTTCCTCGTGCCGGCGTCTTCCGGATGGGACCTGGAAGGTGCGGATTCCACTTCTGGATGAGCGGGGTGCGATGATATCAATTTCTCCGGAAGAGATTTCGAGTCAGCGAAATACCGGCTTTTTGAAATGGGATGATACCCGAGGTCTGGATAGACGAAAGGTCCTTCATCCGCTCCAAGGGAGCGAAGGGATGCGCGTTTTGGAAGCGGCGTATATCAAGGCGAAATTCGGATCGGTGAACCGGCTTGCCGCGGAAGGTGGATATGGAAATGAAGTGCTCACTCATCTCTTGGGAAAAAAACAAGTCATTGACACGAGTTTTCAGATGGTACCTTCAGATAGCAGAGGCCAGCAATTTCAGGGAAAAGCCGAAGGAGACACGATTCCGTCGATTGATCGGTTCCTGCGAGAATTCGATCTTGAGACTTCTCTGGTGACGGTGAACTCACGTGCATTCACTCCTGGGCGATGGGATAAGATACGTCAATCATTCGGTTTTCCAAGAAGAATATATTATCGGGGGAGAGGGATAGAGAAAAGGTTTGTAAGAAATCATGTGTATTCACTTCTGAAAGTCGATCAGAAGAAGAGGGGAGTTATCCTTACGAATCCTTGGGATACAGCCGAACCAATAGAGCTTTCTTTCGATCAATTGCGGGAGAACTTTAGGAGCGTCAGTGCTGTTCGTCTCAATCATGCGAAACTCCTTGAAAATGCAGCCTCTCGGGCGGAATAAAAAAGGAATAGTGAGAAGAAAAAATAATTCTTACGAAAAGTTATATGGATTTACCATTGAAAGTGCCGAATGAACTTGCTTCTGAATATGAACCCGCGATCAAGTCTGCACTGGTCGCGGAATTCGCTCTTGTTCCAGATACTCTCCATCTTTTGCTTGAGGATGAAGATGGGGCATACTGGAGCCGGGAGGAGCCAGGAACACTCTGCGTTCTGGTCCTTGGTCAGGAGAACGGACACCTCTATCTGGTGACAGGAAGATGGGATGAGGAGCAAGGGTGTTTGCAGGATTTCAAGTGTGGTATGCTCGGGTGAGAATGAAAAAAGCTCAGCTGTGGTGGGCTGAGCCTTGGGTGAAGAGGGGTGAGCGCGTCGGTTTAGCGCCGAGTCCACCGGAGCGGGTCCTCTGATGAAAGAGGCCGCAATGCCGTAGCGACGTGAGTGAAGAGGTCGCCGTTGGACCAGGTGCAGTCGCCGCCAGTAGCGCAGTCGGCTGAGAGGAGTAGTCTTACTAACAGGAACAGGGCAAGTGCGCCACCGGCCGAAGCGATATATCTTTTTTTCAACACGGGAACTCCTTTCTGTAAGGTACGACGAAAAAAAAATAACTTAAATTTATTATATACCTAAATAATGAATTTGTCAATACTCATATATGAATACTACTTTAAATAAGCCATTTTATATCACAACAGCTATTGATTATGTCAATGCCCGACCACATGTTGGGCATGCGACCGAGAAGATTCTCGCGGATGTGATTGCCCGGTATCACCGGGATATTTTGGGGGATGAAACGTATTTTCTCACGGGGTCGGATGAGAATAGTCTGAAAAATGTTCAGGCGGCTGAGAAGGTGGGCCAGCCGACCCAGGCTTTCATCGATGAGCAGACGCATTTTTTTCAGGAGCTGGCTTCGTCGCTCCAGCTTTCATTTGATCAATTTATCCGGACGACTGAGGCGCGGCATTTTGCTGGAGCACAGAAAATGTGGAAGGCTTTCGATTCATCAGACGTCTACAAGAGGGCTTACCGCGGCTTGTACTGTGTGGGCTGCGAAGAGTTCAAGGGCGAGAAGGATTTAATTGATGGGAAATGCGCGGATCATCAGAAGGAGCCAGAAGTAGTTGATGAAGAGAATTATTTTTTTCGCTTGTCGGCATATCAAGAAAAATTACGAGAACTCATTTCGAGCGATAAGCTTCGGGTGTTTCCAGAATACCGAAAAAATGAAGTACTGGCTTTTATTGATAGTGGACTAGAAGACTTTTCGATTTCTCGAAGCGTGATGCGCGCCAAGAATTGGGGAGTATCGGTACCGGGTGATGCTGAGCAGATCATGTATGTTTGGGTGGATGCTCTTTCGAATTATATTACTGCGCTTGATTATGCAACGGAAGGAGCTCTCTATCAAAAGCTCTGGTCTGGAGATGGCGAGCGAGTGCATGTGATTGGGAAGGGGATACTTCGTTTTCATGCAATCTATTGGCCAGCGATGTTACTTTCGGCTGGGTTGCCGCTGCCGACGCAGATTTATGCGCATGAATACCTGACTATTGGGGGACAGAAAATGTCGAAGACGCTGGGGAATGTGATTGCACCAAGCGAATTAGTTGAACGCTACGGTATCGATGGAGCGCGCTACCTTCTTATTTCAGCCTTACCGTACACGAAAGACGGAGATCTTTCTTGGGAAAAAATGACTGAGAAATATCATGCTGATCTCGCCAATGGACTCGGAAATTTGGTGTCACGTCTTATCAAATTGAGCGAAAAGCTGGAGACATCGTTTGAAGTTTCTGTTACAGAAAAAATATATCCATCAGAATTGCAAACATTATTTGCGGAGTACCGTTTGTGCGAGGCACTCGAATGGATTTTAGATCGGACACGTGTGTTGGATCGACGTATTGCTGAAACAAAACCTTGGATTTTGGTAAAGACGGATGGGAAAGAATTTGAAGTGGTCATGCGAGAATTTCTTGAGGAGCTTGCGTTCATTGCTTATTGTTTACGACCATTTCTTTCTGAGACAAGTGAAAAAATAGAGCGAGCATTGAAAGAAAGACAAACAGAGGTGTTGTTTCGACGAGTAGTGTGAAATCCTCTTTCTTGCAAATTTTTTCAACTGTATTTTTTGAAGAGATGTGTTAAAATATCCTTGCTTCTTTCTTGAGGGGAATAGTGCTGGCAGAGTGCTATCAAGAGAAAATTTCTTAAAAAAATAGCATACAAATATATGCCTTTTGAAGGACGAGCGCTTCATACGAGAGGACAGGAAAAACCACGAACGTCGACGGATTTGCCGGATTTCGAAATGCCTGGATTTACAGGATATACTGACCTTGACGGAAAACTATCTACTGGGTCGGTGCAAGAAGCACAAAGGCAGTTCGAAGCACTCCGGGGGTTTTCTTCTGTGAAGGAAGAGGAACCAGTTGTTCAGAAAGCAGCTTCTCAGAAGAGTCCAGAAACACAGAAGGTTGAGCCGATTGTCCTTGATGAAGATACAATTCTGGCGCGACAAAAAGCACTTGAGATGCCACGTGATCTCTCAGAAGAGATGTTGCTTCAGGCACTCGAAGCAAAATTAGAAGAATTTAAGGTGTACTTTGATCAAAAATGGAAAGGGCAAAATTTATTCCAAACGCATGCTGCAAAAGACGCTGATTTGGAGTGTCTAGCGACTCTTCAGGGGCGTATTGCTGCCCAGCGCAGGACGACACGGAATGTAGTGGCCCATACTGAGCAGGAGAAAAAGAGGCAGGAGGAATTAGAGAGGATAGCGCAAGTAGAATTGGCACAAATTCGCGGAGATGTTTTGTTGGCGCAAGAGAAATTACTTGCGGAGTGGAATGGAGCACCGACAACTGCTGTATACCAGCGCCGTCGCATATATGATCAAATGAAGAGGTTAGGAAGCCTTTTGAAACCAGAAAATGAATTAGCTTTACGTGCCTGGTGGAATGAGGGGGCGTATATATCGGAAGATTTTTTTTCTGAGAATGATAAGGATGGCTTTAGTTATGTTTAGGATGAGGCAGGATATACCCCGATTTTTTTCATGGGGTGTGCGAGATATTTTGTGAATAGACAGAATTCGTTTAATGCGAAAATGAAGAGGATACCCGTAAAAGTGTGTCGAGTATGATAGATGCACACGCACACGTGCATGATGAAGCCTTTGATCAAGATCGGGATCTGGTTATTGAGCGAGCGCGACTCGCTGGTGTTGAAGCCTTGATTACTATAGGAACCGATCTTATCGAGAGTCAACAGGCGATTGCCTATGCGGAGTCTTCTTCTTTCGTATGGGCGAGCGCGGGTATTCACCCGCATGTTTTTTGTACTCATCAGGATGAAAGAGAAGTATCAAAATTAATAGAAGAGCTCAAAAAAATTGCCCAGTCTTCTGATAAGATCGTAGCGATTGGAGAATGCGGCTTGGATTATTTTTCGCATGATGCTACACAGAGTATCACTGAGCAACAAAAGGATACACAAAAAAATGGCTTTCTTTCTCAGGCGGCTCTTGCGCGAGAACTCTCTCTCCCAATGATTATTCACACCCGTCCAGCTCTTGGTAGTATGGATGCATATGAAGATATGTATGCTTTGCTCCAGTCTTTTTTTTCGGAGCAGGCGGATTTGGACCAAAAGTATCCACCAGTGATTCTCCATTGCTATATGGGCGATGCGCGAATGACAGAGAAGTTTTTGGGTCTTTCGAAGGTGTATTTTTCATTTACAGGGAATATCACGTATAAGGCGTGTGCTGGTTCGGATACCGAACAGGTGATTGGAATGATTTCGGTTGAACGACTGATGGTGGAGACTGATTCTCCATATCTTGCCCCAGTGCCATATCGAGGGAAGCGCAATGAGCCAGCCTATGTCACTCGAGTAGCTTCGTCTATCGCTCAGACTAAAAAAATACCGTATACTCTGTTTGAGGAACAGCTCCGAAAAAATATGCTTGAGGTTTTCCCTAATATATTGGACATGTAAAAAATGTTTATGGGATTTTTTGACAAATTACGATCACAAACAGCCGCATCGAAGGAGCAAGCGAGGCTCACGGCTGAGGCAGAAAAAAATCGGCAATGGGAAGAGGCGCGGCGTAAAGCAGTAGGAAATAGAGATGTTTGGGGGGGATCAACACAAACGACGTCGTCTGCTGCGGGGAAAGTACCGATGGGTCAAAATGATGATTCGGATCCGTATGGCCGAAAAGAACAAGAGAACCTTAATCGTCTGGCGATGGGCTTTCCAGTAGACGATGGAAGCATCACCCCCCCATCCACAAAAAAGCAGGATGCTTTGAATCCAAATGCTATGGGGAGCGCCCGGATTACAGGGAGTACTACTGAAGATATGCAGCAGGAGGGGATTGTCGACCCGCAGATGGATACCTATATTCAAACCCTGATGGCAGAGGAAGCAGCAAAGGAAGCGGCGAAAGATCAGGACCGGAAGCCGGTAGAGAAAGATTGACTTTTTTATCGAATTAAGGGTAAAATTGGCTTGGGTTTGTCATTTTTGGAATAGGCGCAAGACGCCTTTTTCTGGTGAGAGGAGTTTTTGATACAAGCGACGACTGGCATGGAAATTTCAATCGCAGCAGAAAAATTATTTATGCTCGGCACCTTACCCGTGACGAATGCTTTGCTTATTGGCATGCTTGTCAGTGTGTTGCTGGTACTTTCTACGCAGGTATTGCTTACGCGATGGCGGTCAGTGCCTCGGGGGTTTCAAAATGTTTTTGAAATGGTTATCGATGGAGTGTTGGGACTTCTTGAAAGTATTCTGCAGGATCGGAGCATGGCAAGGAAGTTTTTTCCACTTATTGCCACTCTTTTTCTCTTCATTTTGCTCTCGAATTGGATTGGACTTTTGCCTGGACTCGGTACCGTTGGCCTCGCACATGAGAGCACAACGGGGCATGCGACTATCATTCCGTTTCTACGAAGCACCTCAGCCGATTTGAATTTTACACTCGGACTTTCGCTTTTTGTGGTCATTACCATCCAAGTAACCGGTATTCTTGCACTAGGCATTCGTGGGTATGCAAGGAAATTCTTGGTGAGTCCGTTTCAGAAGCCCTACGTTGTTGGGACGCTCATGGGAGCACTGGAACTGGTTTCTGAATTTGCTAAAATTCTTTCGTTTGCCTTTCGATTATTTGGGAATGTTTTTGCCGGGGAAATTCTTTTGACGGTGATGCTTCATTTGGTGCCATACTTTATTCCGCTCCCTTTTCTCTTTTTGGAGATTTTTGTGGGATTCATTCAGGCAGCAGTTTTTGCCATGCTCGTGGCAGTTTTTCTGAAGATGGCTACAACGTCCGCTGAGCATGCGTGAATGTGTGGATAAGGAGAGAGTATTTTCGAAGTTTGGACAAAGAGGCGTTTTTGCTTTATAGTAAGTAATTGTGAATTATAATTTATCAATAATAGAAGCGTATGGAAGTCGAATCAGCTAAAATGCTCGGTGCCGCTCTCGCTATTGGAATTGGTGCCCTTGGTCCTGGTATCGGTCTTGGACTATTGTTCTCGAAGGCGCTCGAAGCTATCGGACGTAATCCGGAGGCCTCTGGGAAAATTCAAACGACGATGTTTCTTGGTATCGCTTTTACTGAAGCGGTAGTGATTTATGCCCTGGTGGTCGCATTGATGATTTTGTTCCGGTAAATATTTTTTTACTTCATTTGGTGGTAAGAAAAAAATAAGAGTCTATGGAAGCACTCGCCAATCTCGGTATTGACTGGAAGCTCCTCCTCGCGCAGGTGGTGAACTTTGTGATTGTTCTTTTGGTACTCAAGCGTTTTGCGTATCAACCAATGCTCAAGTTACTTGATGAGCGTACGGCGAAGATAGAAAAAGGTTTAGCTGATGCTGAGCATGCTGGACAAAAGTTGAGTGAGATAGAAACAAAAGAAAAGGCCGTACTTGCTGAAGCCCGGACAGAAGCGAAGCGTATTTTGGCAGAGACAGATGAAGTGGCTAAGAAGCGCGATGCTGCTCAAATGAGAGAGACTGAAATGAGAGTCAAAAAACTGCTTCATGAGTCAGAGGTCAAAATAGCTACGGATCAGAAAAAAATGCTCGAAGAAGCCAAACACGAGCTTGCTGAAACAGTGCTTTTAGCGGTTGAAAAAGTTTTGCATGAGAAGATGAGTGCCGCAAAAGAAAAAGAATTAATCGAACGACATCTGAATTAAGTATGCGACTTTCGATACGACAATACGCACAAGCGCTTCTTGATTTAGAGCGAGAGCAGGCGGCAGGAGAAGCAGCGAAAGGAAGTGCACGATTTTGCGCATGGCTATCACGTCGAGGTGAGACAAAGAAATTGGGCGGAATCATCCGTGAGGCAGAGCGTTTAATACGAGAGCAATCTGGAGTCACTTTGATTCATATCACAACTGCATACCAGACGGACGAGGCGCTTCGTATGACCTTGAAGAAGCAGGCGGCAGCGGTGTTTGCTGGGAAGACAATCGAAGCATTTTTCGGAGTAGATGCGCGTTTGATTGGTGGGGTAAAGATGCAGAGTGAGGAAATTTTTTATGATGCCACACTGGCAACTCGTTTCAATCAGTTTGGAAAAAATCTACGAGGGTAGTCTAGAAAAAAAATCCATATGGAATATGGAATATAGTATGGAGTTGATGCAGAAACTCAATGGTAGATTCTAAATTCGATATTCTGAAAATTATATGCCAAATCCTCTTATTGAAGAATTAAAAAAACAGATTAGCGAATTTCATCATGAACCAAAAGCGGAGGCGATTGGTACTGTGCTTGAGGTGGGTGATGGAGTAGCTCGCGTGTCGGGTCTCTCTGGGGTCATGGTTTCTGAAATGATTGAATTTGAGAATGGCGCTTACGGAGTTGCGTTGAATCTCGAGGAAGGAGAAGCGGGTGTGATGCTCTTGGGCGAAACGGGAGATATTCGAGAAGGAACCATCGCCAAATCAACCGGACGTATTCTTTCAGTGCCAGTATCTGATACGGTGATTGGGCGAGTCGTGAATGCGCTTGGGGCTGCTATTGATGGAAAAGGAAAAATTGAAGCAGCTCAATATTATCCAGTAGAAAAAATTGCGCCAGGGGTAATTACTCGACAGTCGGTTAATCAGCCACTGCAAACCGGTATTAAAGCTATAGATGCCTTGATTCCGGTTGGTCGTGGTCAGCGTGAGCTCATTATCGGTGATCGCCAGACCGGTAAGACCGCTATTGCAATTGATACAATTATCAATCAGCGTGGTCAAGATGTGATTTGTATCTACGTTGCTATTGGACAAAAAGAGTCGAAAGTAGCACGCATTGTTGCTGAACTCGAAAAGGCAGGGGCAATGGAATATACCGCTATCGTGGTAGCTGGGGCGTCGGAAGCCGCTGCGCTTTCTTTTATTGCTCCGTATGCAGGGTGTGCATTGGGGGAATATTTTATGGATCAAGGGAAAGACGTTCTTGTGATTTACGATGACCTTTCGAAGCATGCGGTTGCCTATCGCCAAATTTCCCTTATTCTCCGTCGTCCACCAGGACGCGAAGCATATCCGGGAGATGTCTTTTATCTTCACTCGCGCTTGCTTGAACGGAGTGCCAAACTGAACAAAGATTTTGGTGGAGGATCGATTACCGCTCTTCCTATTATTGAAACGCAAGCGGGTGATGTCTCAGCTTATATTCCAACCAATGTTATTTCTATCACGGATGGGCAGATCTATTTGGAAGCAGATCTTTTTTATAAGGGTGTGCGTCCAGCATTGAATGTCGGGCTTTCGGTCTCGCGCGTAGGTTCGTCAGCACAAATCAAAGCAATGAAGCAGGTGGCTGGAACACTCCGTCTTGACCTCGCACAGTTCCGTGAGCTGGAAGCTTTCGCGCAATTTGGCTCGGATCTCGATGAAAAAACTCGCTCGCTTATTGAACGTGGTCGTCGGGCAGTGGAGATTTTGAAGCAGCCTCAATATGCGCCGTTGCCGGTTGAAAAAGAGGTGGCTATTCTTTACGCGCTGACTCGCGGGTATCTCGATGATGTGAAAGTGGATGACCTCGCACGTTTTGAGCGAGAGTTTGTCGCCTATTTTGAGACACTTGGAAAAGAAGCTATTGATGGCATCATAAAGGAGCGAGCTTTGACACCCGAGGTAGAGGAATCGCTGAAGAAGCATATCGGAGAGTTTAAGCAAACGTTTGCAGCGTAAGAATTTTTCTCGAAAGAGCATTTCTCAATCAATCTCTTGCATAATCAATAGCACTGTATGGCTTCAATACGAGACATTCGAAGACGTATTAAAGGGGTGAAGGCCACCGGAAAGATTACACGCGCGATGGAGATGATTTCGGCGGTCAAAATGCGTAAAGCTGTTACTTCAGTTTTGGCTATTCGTCCTTATGCAGAAAATGTTATTCAGGTGCTTCACCAATTAGCGGTAGTTGGAGAAGATCACCCGCTTCTTGAAGAGCGTCTGGTTTCCAAACAATTGTATGTGGTTATTACATCCAATCGTGGATTGTGCGGGGCATTCAATTCGCAAATTATCAAACGCGTTCGAGCCATTCTTCATGAGGATGCTGGTCGACAAGCGGAATTCATTACTATCGGAAAAAAGGGAGATGCAGCAGTGCGACGGCTGTTGTCTACCCCTGCCAATTCTGGAGTAGGCAGTGAAATCATTGCCTCGTTTCCAGATGTGCTCGGAACACCTTCAGCAGAAGGCGTTCGCCCAATTGCAAAAATACTCATCGAAGCTTTTGAGAGCAAACGTATTGATCGCGTTGTTATGATTTATACGGACTTCAAGTCAATGTTGTCACAGGAGGTAAAAGTGCGCGCACTCCTGCCTGTTGTTGAAAAAGATGTCCAGAAAGCATTGAATGAGATTGAACACGGTGCTATCAAAGAGCGCGTGTTGACTTCAGAATATGTGATTGAGCCATCACCGAAAAAGGTACTCTGGAAAATGATTCCGCGCTTGCTCGAAATGGAACTCTACCATGCCTTGCTTGAGAGCAATGCTTCTCAGGAGTCTGCACGCATGATGGCCATGCGCAATGCAACCGATGCGGGCAAGGAAATGGCCGCGAATCTTACGCTTATGTACAACCAGATCCGTCAACAGAAAATTACTCAGGAAATTGCTGAGCTTTCAGCAGGGATGGCAGCGGTGTCGAAGTAGTGCAAAAAAATGATAATTTGAGAATATATCCAAACCACTAATCAAGTATGAATATGAACAGTACAGGTACACTGATACAAATTATTGGGCCGGTGGTAGACGTAGAGTTTTTGGAGTCGGCGGCATTGCCGAAGATTTATGACGCACTTGAAGTCACGCTGACTGACGGCGGAAAACTCGTGGTGGAAGTACATCAGCACTTGGGTGGTGGCCGAGTACGAGCTGTTGCTATGGGTTCGACTGATGGATTGAAGCGAGGTATGGAAGTGATCTCGACCGGATCGCCGATTTCAGTACCCGTGGGAGAGGCAACGCTTGGGCGTATGTTTGGAGTACTTGGACAGGCAATTGATGGTAAGCCAGAGGTTGTTACCAAGGTGCGCCGTTCGATTCATCGCGCTGCACCAAAGTTTGAAGAGCAGTCGACCCGAGCGGAAGTTTTTGAAACCGGTATCAAGTCCATCGATCTTATCTGTCCTTTTATGAAGGGTGGGAAGGTTGGATTGTTTGGAGGGGCTGGTGTGGGTAAAACAGTCGTGATTCAGGAGCTGATTCGCAATATCGCACAGGAACACGGAGGATATTCGGTTTTTGCTGGTGTCGGTGAGCGTACTCGTGAGGGCAATGACCTCTATCATGAAATGAAAGAATCAGGCGTCCTCGACAAAACAGCCCTTGTCTTTGGTCAGATGAACGAGCCACCAGGAGCTCGCCAGCGCGTAGCTCTTTCGGCTCTGACTATGGCTGAATCTTTTCGTGATGATGAAGGGAAAGACGTGTTGCTTTTCATCGATAATATTTTCCGTTTTACGCAAGCAGGTTCAGAGGTGTCAGCTCTCCTGGGGCGTATTCCGAGTGCGGTGGGGTATCAACCAACATTGGCAGAAGAAATGGGAACGCTACAGGAACGTATTACTTCGACCAAAAAAGGATCGATCACTTCGGTGCAGGCAGTATATGTCCCAGCGGATGACTTGACCGATCCCGCGCCAGCGACTACTTTTGGCCATCTCGATTCGACGGTAGTGCTTTCGCGTGCGCTTTCTGAATTGGGTATTTATCCAGCAGTCGACCCGCTCGACTCAAGTTCGACTATTCTTGATCCGCAGATTATCGGAGAAAGGCATTATCTGGTGGCACGTAATGTGCAGCGAGTGCTGCAGCGCTACAAGGATTTGCAAGATATTATTGCGATTCTTGGCATGGAAGAATTAACCGAAGAGGACAAGCTTTCCGTCGTTCGTGCCCGCAAGATTCAAAAATATCTTTCACAACCATTTTTTGTGGCTGAACAGTTTACGGGTGCACCAGGGAAGTATGTCAAATTGGAAGAGACCATCGTTGGTTTTGAAAAGATTTTGTCGGGAGAACTGGATGATATTCCTGAGCAAGCTTTCTATATGAAGGGGAATATTGAGGAAGTTATTGCAGAAGGAAGAAAATAGGAGCAAAATATATGCCTATCAAATTTAAAATTGTGACTCCCGAAAGGACAGTTTCCGAAGAGGAAATCTATCAAGCGACCCTGCCGATTGAGGGCGGTGAGGTGACCTTGCTTCCAGAGCACATGCCGTATATTGGTTCGCTTCAAGCTGGGGAAATCCTTTTGCGCCATGAGATGAACGGAGAAGAGACATTGCTGGCTACTTCTGGTGGTTTTGTTGAGTTTCATGACAACATATTGGTGGTTTTGGCCGATACAGCAGAGCGGGCCGCAGATATCGATCTCGCTCGAGCAGAGGAGGCGCAAAAACGCGCACAGGCCCTCATGGCAGAGCGTGTGCATATTGATGATGAAGAATATGCTCGTGTGGCTGCTGCTTTGCAAAAAGAAATGGCACGTGTTCGCGTGGCACGCAGACACCATAGTCAGGGCGGGCAGATGCAGAGTCTCTAGACTTTTTCTCTGTAATTGTCTTTGTGGTTACTGCGCTCGCTTGCCTTTTCCTGGTTCGCATGTTATCCTCTTTTGACAACTAAGAAAGTCCGACGTGATTCCCGCCTGGTTTCTTGAGAACAGGATTAGGAATCACAATACTCCGTCCCGAGACTTTCTTTGTTGGCGGAGCTTTCGTTTGTTATAAGAGAGTTTTATTTCTTTAAGGAAAAACAGTATGGCGCTGGAATACGAGTTGTTTTATTTGGTCGGGGAGAAGAAGGAGGCAGAGCTGCCGCAGATTAAGGAAACGGTTGCTAAATTAGTCACGGATTTTGGAGGAACATTTCTTGAGCCAGCCACTGAAGAGGCTCGGAAATTGGCGTATGAAATTCAGGGTGAAATTCGGGGAACCTATATTGCTCGTCGTTTTACACTTCCAGATCATGATGAAATAGAACGTGGGATAGATGAAATTCATCCATTGAAGAGCATTGAGAGAGCACTGATGCTTTCTAAGCAAGTGCTGAGATTTATTATTTTACGTGCTGATGATTTGCCTGAGCTGAAGGCGATCGAACGAGAAGAAAAAACAGTAACCGATAAGAAACTTGGTCGCGGAGAGCGTTTTCGAAGCGCTGGTCGACCAGTGAAGGATACGCCGGTGATTCAGGCTAAGCCAACTCCAGCAGCTCAAGCGGTTTCCGAAAAAGATATTGATCAGCAATTGGAATCATTGGGTATATAAGGGAGTGGTGGTGTGTAAGCCAAAATTCATAAACAACAATATACTTATGAACGTCAACAAAGTTATTCTCGTTGGTCGTCTGACTCGTGATCCAGACATGAGAACAACTCCAACCGGGCAGTCCGTTGCGACCATTGGAATGGCAACGAATAATCACTGGACCGATAAATCTGGGCAGAAACAAGAGAAAACAGAATTCCATACCGTGGTATTGTGGGGGAGATTGGCTGAGATTGCTGGGCAATATCTGACGAAGGGGCAAGAGTGTTTTGTGGAAGGGCGTCTTCAGAGTCGTGCTTATACCGATAAGGCCGGGCAAGAACGGAAGACGACAGAAATTATTGGTGAGACTATGCAGCTTGGCTCACGAGCTCAGAGCGGAGGGCAGGGAAGCGGGAGTTATTCGCCAGCATCGAATGCTTCGCGACCAACTGCGGCAACGAAGCGTCCGGCGTCCGCAGCATCTTCTACGATGGAAGAAGAAATCCCGACTATCAATCTCGATGATGAAAAGGAAATTCGTATTGAAGATGTTCCTTTTTAAACCTCAATACGAAAGAAGTTCAAAAATAGTAAGAAGAGAAGATTTATAAATCACCAGAGAATATTTTCATATCTATGACACTAGAAACGAAGCAGCTGAAAAAGCTCGCACTTATTGACTACAAAGATGCTTATTTCCTTCGAAAGTTTATGAACTCACAAGGGAAAATGTACCCGCCGAAGAAGCATGGCCTTTCTGCAAAGCAGCAGCGTCATCTCGCTCAGGCAGTGAAGCGTGCTCGTTTTATGGCGCTTGTCCCATATGTCGTCAAATAAAAAAACTGAAGAGAAACTCTTTTGAGTTTTTTTGACTAGTATCTTTCTTTATGTTGAATTTGACTGAAATTAAAACAGGAAAACGGATTCTTTTTAATGAAGAACCGTATGTCGTACTCGATTACCAGCACTCGAAAATGGGCCGAGCCGGAGCCGTGCTTCGTACAAAATTGAAAAATCTTCTTTCTGGATCAACTATCGACCATACTTTTCAAGGATCAGATAAAGTCGATGAAGCTGAAATGGGTCGCGCGAAAGCACAATACCTCTATCGAGAGAGTGATGGTTTTGCGTTTATGGATATGTCGAACTACGATCAATTCTCATTACCGACAGATGTTATCGGTGATTTGGCATTGTATCTTATTGAAGGAGTTGAAGTAGCTCTTTTGACATGGAATAGCACTCCAATTAATATCGAAATTCCGGTTAAAGTAACACTCAGAGTGACAGATGCTCCTCCGGGCATTAAAGGAGATACCGCTTCAGGTGGAGATAAAATGGTGACACTCGAAACTGGTCTTCAGGTGACGACACCACTTTTTGTGAAAGAGGGGGATTCTATTGTTGTGAATACCGAAAAAGGGACATACGTTTCTCGTGCCTAGGGATTTTTTGGAGATACCGAGACAGTCTCTTTCTTTTCTGTGTTTTCATGATAGATGGTTGTTTTTTTTTTGTGAAAATGGCTCGTACATTATCCGTTGCGTTTTTACCAAAAAGAGGCTATAATGGACAGAGAAAGGCTTTAAAAAAGAAGAAATATGTCGTTCCCCGCATTCGCCTGGAGCGTTCGTTTTTTTTCCTTGATTTCTATTCTCGGATTCATGTTTTTGATTACGGGAGTGAATCCGGAAGAAAAACCATGGGCACCAGTTGTTTTTTTTGTCTTACTGTTTTTGGCAGTTTTCGGGAGCGTGGCATTGGGGTTATTGATGCTTTATCGACACTATGTCGGCGAAGCAGGAGTTCTTCAGTGTCGACGGCGGCTCATGGAACAAGCGTGCCTTTTTGGCGGCCTGTGTACGACACTGGTGCTTCTCGAATATTTTCGATCATTGGTATGGTGGACTGCGGGCTTGGTCTTGGCTTTCTTTTTTTTAATTGAGCTTTCACTGAGACAGGCTTTGAGAAAGAAATAGCATATTACATAACGACTTTTTTATGGCAGACAAGAATACTGGCTCGAGCTATGGTGCAAAATCAATTCAGGTTCTCGAAGGGCTTGATCCTGTGCGGAAGCGCCCGGGTATGTATATTGGTGGCACTTCTGTTGAAGGATTGCATCATCTTGTGTGGGAAGTGGTGAACAATTCGATCGACGAAGCTATGGCAGGGTACTGTACGGAAATTAATGTGCGACTTTTGCCAGATAATTGGGTGGAGATTTCAGATAATGGTCGTGGGATTCCGGTAGATATGCACGAGCAGACGAAAAAATCTGCTCTTGAGACTGTTTTAACCGTATTGCATGCGGGAGGAAAGTTTGATGGTGATGGGTACAAAATTTCTGGTGGTTTGCACGGTGTTGGTGTTTCGGTTGTAAATGCGTTGTCTGTCGTCACTCGAGTGACTGTTGAGCGACAGGGAAAGATTTGGCAACAAGAATATGATCGAGGGAAACCGCGATATAATGTTAAATCGATTGGAAAATCAAACAAAACTGGAACGATAGTCGCTTTTCAGGCAGATCCAGAGATTTTTCCAGAAATCGAATACAGCTGGTCAAAAATTCTTGATTACCTTCGTTACCAATCATTTTTGACGAAGGGTATTCGTATTAATACCGAGGATTGGCGAGAAACAGCTAGTCCAGAAGATGAGTATAAAGTGCGTCGGCATTCGTTTTATTTTGATTCTGGAATTGTTTCTTTTGTGAAGTTTCTTAATCGGAACAAGGAAGTCAAAAATGCAACGCCTTTCTATGTCGAAAAAACGATTGACGATATAAATGTCGAAGTATCTCTTCAGTTTACCAATGGTTTCAAAGAACATTTATTTGCCTTTGCAAACAATATCGTGAACCTAGGGGGTGGGACGCATGTGACGGGATTCAAAATGGCTTTGACTCGGGCCTTCAATGACTACGCAAAGAAAAATAACCTGATCAAGGAAAAAGAGGGGGTGTTTACAGCAGATGATTTGAAAGAAGGTCTGACAGCTGTTATTTCGGTCAAATTACACAACCCGCAATTTGAAGGACAAACGAAAGACAAGTTAAATAACAGCGAGGTTCGTGGTGCCGTGCAGCAAGTCGTGGCTGAAGGACTGAATGACTTCCTGGAAACACATCCGGCCGATGCAAAGCTCATGGTTGAGAAATGCCTTTTGACCGTACGGGCACGTATCGCCGCACGGGCAGCCAAGGATGCGGTGATCCGGAAGGGCGCTCTTGAGGGGATGACGCTCCCGGGGAAACTTGCTGATTGTACAACGCGAGATGCTTCCAAATCAGAGGTATATATTGTTGAGGGCGACTCGGCTGGTGGATCAGCCAAACAGGGACGAAATCGCCAATTTCAAGCTATCTTACCGCTTCGAGGGAAATTGGTGAATGTTGAAAAAACAACTCTGGATAAGGTGGTAAAGTCGGACACTCTGAAGCCGATTATTATTGCTCTTGGGACTGGTATTGGTGAAACATTTGATATTGCTCGGCTCCGTTACCATAAGGTAATTATTATGGCTGATGCTGATGTTGACGGATCGCATATTCGAACACTACTTCTGACTTTCTTTTACCGCTATTATGAAGAGTTGGTTCGTGGCGGATACATCTATATTGCTCAGCCACCGCTTTACCGCTTGCAGAAAGGCAAAGATATTCGTTATGTATACACTGATGAAGAGAAGGAACGTGTGATAGAAGACATGAAACAGTCGGCTTTGAATAAGGCGGCAAAACGTTTAGAAGCGAAGGGGAAGACAAAAGCAATTGCAGATGAGGTTGAAACAGAAGTAGTAGTTGACGCTTCGGGTACAGATGGGGAAGCAACTGCTTCTGGTATCGCCATACAGCGCTATAAGGGTCTTGGTGAAATGAACCCTGAGCAGTTGTGGGATACAACGATGAATCCTGATACTCGTTTGATGTTACAGGTGACGATTGAAGATGCCGAAGAGGCTGATCGGTTATTCGATGTGCTTATGGGGAGCGAAGTTGAGCCCCGACGACGTTTCATACAGGCCCACGCGAAGAGTGTCAAAAACCTGGACGTATAAAGCAAAAGAATTTCGACGATTGGGATTTTGTAAGCAAAGGAAGAGGATCTCTTCTCTAGTTGACGGAACAGCCCTGAAATGATAGGGTGGGGTTACTCTTTTTTCTGCTCTTTGAGCTATTTTTAAGCTATGCCGCTTCCTCTGGAACAATTGGAGCCGCTCGCGCGCTGTCCGGTGTGCAATAAGAAGCATCGTCGTGGGTTGCGTATGCTCCCAATTGCCGAAGAAGAGAAACGTACGATGTTGCATCTGACTTGCGAACACTGCGGTGGGAAGACATTGGTAGCAATATCAGTGACGCAATTTGGGATGGTGAGTCTTGGTGTTCTGACCGATCTCGATCAATCAGAAGTCAAACAAATTTTCTCTTCCGAACCAATCTCGGCGAATCAGGTTATTGACGCACATCAGTTTTTCAAGCAATACCAGGGTGGTGTTGAGGAATTGATTGGGTAGAAGAAAAAAGATATTTTTATACTAATAATCGTTTGGAAATAATTGTATGGCCGACACACTTTCTCTCTCAGTGCTTCCTCGTGAAGCAGCTGGAAAAAATCTGAATAGCTCCCGGAAGTCTGGTTTGATTCCAGCGGTGTTGTACGGGCGCGGTATTTCACCGAAGATGTTTTGGGTAAATATAATTGAGTTCGGTAAAGTTTTGCACGTGACTGGTGAGAGCACAATTTTTTCTTTGGTTGCCGGAAAGAGTGCTGCTCTTAATGTGTTGGTACATGATGTTCAATTGGATCCAATCTCAAATCGTGTCTCGCATGTAGATTTCTATCAGGTCGATATGGATGAAGAATTGGAAACTGATATTCCACTCGAATTCATCGGTGAGGCGCCTGCAGTTCGTGAATTAGGGGGTATCCTCGTGAAGACGCTTGAGA
Source organism: Candidatus Moraniibacteriota bacterium (assembly GCA_018062205.1). Classification (GTDB taxonomy): domain Bacteria; phylum Patescibacteriota; class Minisyncoccia; order Moranbacterales; family UBA1568; genus JAGOSP01. Next base: position 82,072 of record JAGOSP010000001.1, read on the forward strand.
GTATCGGAGTTCGTTGTTTGCCAAAAAATCTCCCACATTCTATTGCAGTCGATATTTCAACTCTGGTGACTTTCGATGATCAGATAAAGGTTTCAGATCTCGCTCTTGGTGAGACGATTGAAATCATGACAGATGTCGATACGGTACTTGCTTTGGTTGAGGCTCCGCGTACAGATGCCGATATGGCGGCCCTTGAAGTGAAAGCCGAAATGGACGTGACCAAGGTCGCTGGTGTCGTGAAAGAATCCGCTCCAGCAGTTGAGGTTGATAAGAAGGACAAGAAGAAATAGACTAACTTACTCAAAAAAACACAAAAAACCATCCGTAAGAACGGATGGTTTTTTTATTGAGCTGCTGATCCTCTTAAAAAACTCTTGACTTTATAAAATAAGCGTGATATTATATTTTTTTCATACTAAGAGTGTATGATACAGAGTGCTCTGTTGAGACAGATTTAAAAAATAAGTAAATTCAAGAAAGAGGATGTAGAAAATTTCACTGAAAGAGGAGGGCTCGATATGGTATTTGTGAATGATCTTCCAGAAGAGGTTTTAGTGGCCATGAACGATCCTCACGCGGTCAATCTCGGCATAGCAACAAGTTTTGCTTGGTGGGGACCTCCAACGTCTTCACGTTGGTTCCATCCGGGAATAGATCTGATACGCAGACATATACCGGTTGCTGTTGTTGTGGAGACTCTGAATACGTATGACAGTTCAAAAAAACTCAGACGATCTCCATTGCAGGTGACCAGCTGGGCGCAGTTCAAGGCAGGAACAACGAAAAAAAGACTGTACCCGGTTTTCGGAGAACTTCTCTGCTATCTCGCGCAAACATTGGGAAGGAAGATTTATGTCACCCATGTGCAAGGAGCTGGTTCTCCTAAGTCATTTCTGGCGGACCGGGTATTTTGCTATCTTCCTGATGGGGCGGAGGAAATTATTTTTCGTGCCCCTGATCAATAAAAAGGTTGTCTCAAAAAAGAAGACCTCCTGGGCATGTCCACTGGCTAGCATAGCAATGCGCGCCAGTTTTTTTTATCACAAAATGAGATGCCTTTTGTTTAAAAAGAGAGTGCACTTCAAGATTGAATCTACAGCTACAAACATTGACAGAAATTATAATATACGCTATAATAGATATTCAAGAAAGTGGATTCAGATTTCTGCCCGAGGGTCCGATGGAGGAACCCTCCTACCTCCCAAGGCTTAATTGTGGGAAAGACAGCTTGCTGTTTGACACACGCCTTCCGGGCGGAAATCCGAATCTACTTGAAAAAAACTGTCCGCAAAAGGACGGTTTTTTTGTTGCCTTTTTTTATGCGCGTTTCGCAGTCAAGAGATTCTTTGCGAAGTACCCAGTTGTCCAGAAGAAATTTTGGCGATAAGACCGGGGAGGGAGGAGAAGAGAGACTCAAGAAGGATTCTTTCGGCGGCTGGAAATTTTTCGAGAACGTAATCATGAGTTGATTGGCAGGTAGACGGCGCGATATTTGGTGATTGTGACGATGTTAATGGTCGACCAATACCTAGGCGAATACGGAAAAAATCTTGAGTACCCAATTGGTCGATAATATTTTGGACACCATTGTGTCCTGCGGCACGGGAAGACGCAGTGGTTTTTGTGAGACCAGGGGCGATATCAAGGTCATCGTGAAGGACAATGATATCGTTTGGAGTTAATTTGTAGTACTGCATGAGCAAATGGACAGTTTTTCCGGATTGGTTCATGAAGGTATTTGGCTTGATAAGCAAATACTTTTCTCCATGGACAGTCCCGATGGACATCTCGGCATGGAAACGGCTTTCTTGATGAAAATTTTCAAATTTGAAGTGTTCGCAAAGGAAATCAAGTGCCCGAAAACCAGCGTTATGACGTGTTTGCAAATATTGTTTGCCCGGATTTCCAAGACCAATAATGAGTTTCATAGTGTAGGAAATCTAGTATCAAGAAGATGATTAGCGTTTTTTCTTTTTCTTTGGGGGTTCTTGAGGAGGGAGAATCTCACTGGTTATTTCTTCGGGCGTAGCACCTATTTCTCCAAGAAACGCACTTTCCTCCATGTCCTCACCAATGGTAAGAATGAAATCGGGTTTCGGACTTGGTAAACGATCACTGGAAGCGGAAGACGAATTTGTTTGATTGAGATTAAAACGAGAGAGGATCGCATTGTAGCTGTAGAGTTTTTGATCCTGAACACGCTCTTCAATGGTACTGTGTTTTGGGGTATCTTCCAAGTTTGTAGAAATGGAAACTTTTTCAAAACCAAGTTCATCGATGAGGAACTGTTTTAGGGTATTAGCGAGCGTGTTTTGGTCAGGTGAACTTCGGATGAGAAGGGAAGCGCGTTCGTTGACAATCCGCATTCGTTCTTGCTGGAGACTTTCGATGGAGAAAATTTGGTGTGCAAGTGAATGTATTTCTTTCCAATTTCCAGTTCGTGGTAAAAGAATAAAAGCATTGCCGTTTGATGTTGGAACATGTGAAACTCGGAGCAGACTCTCTTTTTTCCAGGCATCAATAACAACAGTAGTGATATTTTTTGTATCCAGCGTACGAATAAGCAAAAGAAAACTTTCTATTTCATCGGTGGTGATGTCAGTTTTGATACTAGCTCCAAGCGCATCAAGAAAGTGAGAGAGAGTGAAGATATTAAGAAAAGTGCCGGTAGAGAACACTTTATCTCGTACGGCTTGCATGACTTGCTGCTGGCGTTTTGCTCGACCGAAATCACCCTCTGGATCGGAATGTCGCTCCCGAACGTATTTAAGGGCCGTGGCCCCATCAAGTTTTTGCCAACCTTTCTTTATCTCAAAGGTTTCATAGCTGTAATTTTTTCCTGGATAACGAGTATCGAGAATGTCTCGTTGTACATCGACTGAAATACCGCCAAGAGCATCAATTGTTTTTTCAAATCCGTCAAAATCAACGATGATGGAGTAGTGGATTGGTTCGCCAGAAATTTTTTCTACCGTTTCTCGGAGCAGAGAAATGCCATCCTGAGTATCAAGTCCAATTTGATAAATAGCGTTGATTTTTGTGTAATTAGTACCTTGACCGATGGGTACATACAAATCGCGTGGAAATGAAAGGAGCGCTACTTGATGGGTTTTCGTATCAATGCTGGCGAGCATTATTGTGTCAGTAAGATTTTTCCCCGGGTAGTGTTCGCCGGCGCGTCCGAGAAGGAGTATGTTGATACGATTTCTATCTGTCTGTTGTAAGGGGGTGCGTTTTGAGAAAAGGGCGCGAGCAGCATCTGTTATTTCAAGAAAAAACGAGCTATCGGTTTGACTCTCAAAAGAGAGAGTTTTGCTAATATGCGCAACCTTAGCAAAGAGAAAGAATGCCCATCCGAGGAATAGTATGCCGATGATAATGCCCGTATGGAGGAATATTCGGCGGTATCGATGATGTCTTATCGGATGATTATCTGATTTTTTGTATAAGGAAGGTTCTTTTTTAGGGAGGAAAACTGGTTCTGAGCCAAGATCAAGAGGTTGCCGATTGGGAGTCGAAGATATCTTTTTGCGAAGAGGAGGGTGTGTCTTTTTTGGCTGGAGGCTGTCCATTTTTGAGTATTTTGGCTTTTTAGAAGGAAGGGATTGCTCTTGTATTTGAGCAAAAAATCTGTTAGAATATGAGTGTTTTCTTTCTCTCTTGATGCGAAAGAGGAGAGTGTTTAGTGGGTGTCATGCTCTTTGGATACCAACATGTCAACAGAAGTACCGAAAATTGAAAATGAATTTGAAGAAACCCTGACAACGGGGCAACTTTTTTTTGAATTAGTCAAGGTTATCTTGTTAGCATTTATTATTATTATACCGGTTAGAGCATTTCTCTTCCAGCCGTTCTTTGTTTCGGGGCAGAGTATGGAACCAAATTTTGATGAAGGACAGTATTTGGTTATCACTGAATTCGGATATAAGACCACGGATAGTCTTTTGGGCATTCCTTTTGGTTTTACTGTTCGTCCTTACAAGGATTTGTACCGGGGAGATGTAGCGGTATTTGAAGTTTCAAAGAATCCAGAAACATATTATATTAAACGCGTCATCGGTCTACCGGGAGAATCAATTGAAATAAAACGTGGACGGGTGGTTATTTATAATAATACCAATTCCGAGGGAATGTTTCTTGATGAGAGCGAATACTTATCTCAGGAGGCCTTGTTGAGTCTTCAGGATATGTCGAGAGTTACTCTTGGAGAAAATGAGTATTTTTTTATGGGAGATAACCGAAACCATAGTCATGATTCGCGTTCCATTGGACCAGTGAAGCGAGGACAAGTTACCGGGAGAGTTCTCTTCCGTGCGTGGCCGCTCGATACAGCAAAAATTTTTTAAGACGTGTTTTTTATTGGGTAGAGAAATAAATTTTGAAGAAAGATTTTTCCGAAGGGGATGATTCAATAGAAACTCGTAAATCAGATAAATCAAGGAATATGGCAAAGACTACAGTGGCGAAATCAACAGGGAAAACAGCGGTAAGCCTGAAAACAACTAAAAAATCAGACAAGCCGCTAAAGGGAGAGGAAGAGATTCTTCTTCAGGCGCTTCGTGGGATGCGCGATATCTTGCCAGATGAACAGCCTTATTGGGAGCGAGTACGTCGAGTATTGACGCATGCGCAGCAAGAATATGGTTTTCAACGTATTGATTTACCCATGGTTGAGTTTTCACATTTGTATCTTCGCACTATCGGAGAGGGCACAGACATTGTAGACAAAGAAATATATACTTTTACAACCCGGGGTGGTGACAAAGTAGCTCTTCGTCCAGAAATGACGGCTGGACTTTGCCGGGCGTATATTCAGCATGGGATGTCTGTTTTGACGAAGCCGGTAAAGCTGTTTTCTCTTGGATCATTGTTTCGATATGATCGTCCTCAGGAAGGACGCTATCGTGAGCACACACAAGCAAATTTTGATATGTTTGGTGAAGAAGATCCAATTTTAGATGCTCAGACTCTTCAGCTTGCATACCGGGTAGTTCGCGAGCTTGGTTTAAAGCATATTGAATTTCAGGTAAACAGTATCGGTACACCAGAGTCGCGAAAGGATTATGAAAAAGCATTATTGCGTTATCTTGAATCACAAAAGCATCGGCTTTGTCAGAATTGTCGAGAACGTTTTGAAAATAGTCCTATGCGTATTCTTGATTGTAAAGAAGACAAATGTATCCAGTTGACGGCGCATGCTCCGCAATCAGTGGACTATCTTGACCAGGAATCACGAGATCATTTTAAGCGATTGCTTGAGTATTTAGATGAATTAGAATTGCCGTATGTGATTAATTCTCGATTAGTACGAGGGCTTGATTATTATACCCGAACTGTTTTTGAGATTTGGTCGAGTGATCAGGAAGGAAAAAAGTATTCACTTGGTGGAGGAGGAAGATACGATCGTCTCGTACAAATGTTGGGCGGCGAATCGACTCCAGCCATTGGATTCGGTCTTGGCATTGATCGTGTTGTACTTGAGATGAAACGGACTCAGGTAAAACCCTATGAGATGCCAAAGCCAAAAGTGTTTCTTGCGCAACTCGGTGATTTGGCAAAAAAGAAGAGTTTGCGTATTTTTGCTGACCTCGAAAAAAATGGGGTATTGCTTGCGGAGAGTTTTGGACGAGGAAGTTTGAAATCGCAGATGCGCGTCGCAAATCGTATTGGGGCTGAGGTGACTGTGATCATTGGTCAGAAAGAGGCGCTGGATGAGACAGCTATCGTAAAGGATATGATTTCTGGTACTCAAGAAACAGTGACACAAGAGCGTCTTGTAGATGCAGTGAAGAAAATTCTCAAGGCAAATCAAGCACTGATCTAGGATTGAAAATGAATTTGAAGTTTATGGAAACTATTTTTTCAAAAATTATTCGGAAGGAAATTCCTAAGGATATTCTTTATGAAGACGAGATGGTTATCGTCTTTGAAGATATACATCCAATAGCGCCGGTACATGTTTTGGTTATTCCAAAGAAGCCAATTGAGAGTATTGCTACTATGGAAGATGAAGATGCTCTCATAATTGGGCACATGTTCTTGGTAGCCCGTAATATGGCAAAAAACTTGAAAATTTCTGATAAAGGGTATAAGCTGCTTATCCGGGTTGGTCATGATGGTGGGCAGGAAATTCCTCATCTGCATCTCCACGTGGTGGGTGGAGCGCGTTTATCTGAAAATATTCATCCGATAACGAAGTAAAAGCTTTTTTAGCTATCAAAGTGCACCTGTTGTATCGTGAAAAAGGGAGTATTCGTGAGACAACAAGTGCACCTGGATTCATTTCAAGGTTGTTCTCTAGAGAAAGGAGGTTGGGAAATATGATACAAGTAAAACGAAAAGAACGCGAAACTGCCGAAGGTCTTATCCGGCGTTTTTCTCGCCGTGTCCAACAAAGCGGCGTTCTTCGTCGAGTCCGAAAGCTCCGTTTTCGTCAAGGAGAAAAGAGTAAAGATGAACGACGAAATGAAGCGCTCTATAAAGTGAAAATACGCAAAGAGATAGATCGTCTGAAAAAAATGGGTAAATTTGACGAGAATGCGCTTCAAGAAATTAAGAAGCGACTGAACTCTTAGTGCAGGTGAGTAAGATGATACAGAGAATTGTCCGAGGCGTGGTCATTGGGCCAGAAGGCCTCGGACTTTTTTCTTTCAGAGAGGATGAAGGGTTTTCGGATATTTTTTGAGGATAACTTGCTATAACACAAATGATGTATGGGATTAACAACTGTGTTTCAAGATGAGATCAAAATAGCTATGAAGAATGGGGATACGGAGCGGCGAGATGCAATCCGTTTTTTACAGAGCGCTCTCAAAAATACGGCTATTGATCTTCGGAAGCCAGTGACTGATATGTCTGATGAAGAAGTGCAATCAGTAATGAAAAAGTTAGTGAAACAACGGAAGGAAAGCATTCTTCAGTATCGTGCTGGATTTCGTGAAGACTTGGTAAAACGAGAAGAAAGAGAATTACAAATTCTTTCTGAATTTTTGCCAGCGGAAATGGAAGAAGAAGAGGTACGAAAAATAGTGAGCGAATCGCTGAAAAAATGCGGGGCGGTGTCCCGTAAAGATCTTGGAAAAGCAATGGGATTTGTTATGAAAGAAATAGCAGGGCGGGCATCAGGAGATGTGGTGAGGCGTATGGTGACGGAGCTTTTGCCGGAATAGAGAATCAGATAGCATTGCTTCTTGATTGGGGAGAAAAGAAAATGATGCTACTCTACAGAGAGATTGAAAGATGAGCTGATTCGAATTTTTCTTGTAAATGGATTTTGAAGTATCGGTAATTTTTCGAAAAAAAGAGGGGGGCTGCCTCTTAAAAAATATCTATGAAGGTACGTATTTTGTTCAAAAGTATTCGACATGCTGTAAGTGGTATTGTTTTCGCTTTAGCACGAGAACGAAATTTTCAAATTGAATGCGGTGTCGCGATGGTCGTTATTATTTTTGCTTTTTGGTTTCCCTTGCTTCCTTTTGAATGGGCGCTCCTAGTACTCGTTATCGGTTGGATATTAACATTAGAGCTTATTAACACGATTTTTGAGCGTATTCTTGATATTGTGAAACCGAATGTTCATCCATATGTTCGTGTTGTGAAGGATATGGCCGCAGGAGCAGTGTTGATCGCAGCATTTGTTGCAATTTTAGTGGGAATTTTTATTTTCCTCCCACATCTTATCGGATGAAATTATGAAAGTAAGGGGATATGGGTTATAATTTTAATGCTGCCAATGGCGGTGGATTTTTTCTGATTTTTCCAAAAATTTTTTCAAATACAAAATAGAAAACGAGATTATTATGTCGAAAAATCGTCTTCTTGTTGGTCTGGATATCGGGTCGGCAAATATCCGAGTAGTTATTGCCGAAGAAGCATCGGAAGATGCTTTGTTGCGTGTGATTGGAGTTGGTGAAACACAATCAATGGGCGTTCGTCGTGGAGCGGTGGTTGACACTGAGGCGGTAGCGAAGGCTTGTCATATTGCGCTTGAGCACGCTGAGCGTATGTCTGGACATGCGTCTGAGCGGGTTTCCATTTCTCTCTCGGGTGCGGATATCCTTTGTCAAGAAGCGAACGGCGTTGTGGCAGTGAGTCGTCCTGATGGAGAGGTTGGGGAGGATGATGTTGCGCGTTGTTTGAATGAGGTTGAGGCTCGTTTATCTCTTCCTCTGAATCGTGAAGTGATACACGCTCTTCCGAAAAGTTATCGATTAGATGATCAAAAGGATATCAAGGACCCTGTTGGTATGAGAGGCGTTCGTCTTGAGGCAACAGCATTAGTGGTGACCGGGAGCACTGCCCAGCAGAAGAATATTGGGCGAGCCCTTGAGCAGGCGGGTACCCAGGTAGATTCATTGATTGTCGAGCCTCTGGCTGCCTCAGAAGCAGTATTACATCAGAAACAGAAGGAGTTGGGAGTTGTTCTGATAAATATTGGCGGAAGTACAACATCGATAGCGGTATATGAGGATGGGAATTTGTTGCATTTAGCGGTTCTTCCTGTAGGAAGTGGCCATATTACGAATGATATTGCTATTGGTTTGCGAACCTCCATTGATGTAGCAGAGGCTGTTAAACTTCAGTATGGCACCGCCGATCCTCGTGAAGTTGGAAAGCGGGAGGAAATTGATCTTGGTTTATTTGATGCGCATGAGGAGGGGTTGGTTTCTCGTTATCATATAGCCGAAATCATTGAGGCTCGTATGGAAGAAATATTCACTTTTACGAACACCGAATTGAAATCTATTAATCGTGACGGACTTCTTCCGGGTGGGGCGGTGTTAACAGGCGGAGGAGCTCTTTTGCCAGGAACTGTTGATCTGGCGAAGAGAATACTTCGACTTCCAGCGCAGATTGGGCATCCAAAGCCTTTGGGGGGGATATTGGATCAGGTTGATACTCCACAATTCGCGACCGTTGTCGGGCTGGTGCTTTTGGCAGAAGAGAGTATACTAGGGAAGACAGGTCGGTTACGAGGATGGAAATCCGAACGATTAGTACCTGAATGGATGAGTCAAACCTTCGCAAGTACGCAGAAATTTGCGAAACGCTTTCTTCCATAGGAAGGAGAGAGCACACAAATTTACGGTATTTCCATAAAAAATCAAAAAACGAAAATAAAAACGTTCCTTGAGTGGAGAGTGCATTACTTGATGCTTTTTTCTATCGTATGATAGAGTAAAGTCTCTGGTGAGCATCCTTTGCCGGGGCGTTTTTTTGTGGAGTGACGTAAAATAATACTTTTTTCTTGAGCAAGAGAATTATGGCAGAGATCAAGCCCGATTTAGAGACTTTCGCAAAAATAAAGGTAGTGGGTGTGGGTGGTTCTGGCGGAAACGCAATCACACGCATGATAGACGCTAAAATTCGTGGCGTAGAGTTCGTGGCGATCAATACTGATGCTCAGGCCCTGCATCATTCAAAAGCACAAGAAAAAATCCATATTGGGAAAAACCTTACGAAGGGGTTGGGTGCCGGTATGAATCCTGAGATTGGTCGGCAGGCGGCAGAGGAAAACAGGGATGAAATTCAAGAGGTATTGAAGGGAGCGGATATGGTTTTTGTTACTTGTGGATTGGGCGGTGGAACTGGATCTGGCGCAGCGCCCATTGTTGCTGAGACAGCCAAAGAATTAGGCGCATTGACTGTTGGTGTTGTGACGCGGCCATTTTCCTTTGAAGGTTCACAGAGACGCTCTATTGCAGATGAAGCGCTCGCCAATCTTCGGGAACGCGTAGACACCATTATTACCATTCCAAATGATAAACTTTTGTCGATTATTGATAGAAAGATGACGCTGATTAATGCATTTCGTATTGTGGATGATGTATTGCGTCAGGGAGTCCAAGGAATATCGGATTTGATTACCAAGAAAGGTGAAGTTAATGTTGACTTCGCGGATGTACGCGCAGTCATGCAGGATAGCGGGAGTGCTTTGATGGGTATTGGTATTGCTTCTGGAGAAAATCGTGCCGTAGAAGCAGCGAAGGCAGCTATTAATAGTCCACTTCTCGAGCTATCAATTGATGGAGCAAAGGGCGTGTTGTTTAATATTTCTGGATCAAATGATCTCACTATGCTGGAGGTGAATGAGGCCGCCAACGTGATTACCGAAAATATTGATCCAAATGCGAAGGTCATTTTTGGTACGGTTGTTGATGATCAGGTGCGCAAGGGCGAAATACAGGTGACGGTAGTGGCAACCGGTTTTGATGATGGTTCAAGTCAAGAGTCCCCGGTTGGGCTCGTGAATGTTGTGCGTCAGCCAGTGATTAATAGACCACCCAATCGATCTCTTCCAATGAGAAGTGTTGAAACAGAGGAAATAAAAGAAGAAGTGATGGATGATGATCTTGAATCAGAATTTGTATTCACCACTCGGCACATGGAGCCATCCCCGATGATTATTGAGGAAAAAATACAGCCAAGACCAGCGGTGCAACGGCATGAAGCCAAGGAGTTGGCCGAAGAAGATGACTTGGAAATCCCTGCTTTTATTCGGAGAAAGATGAAGAAATAGGAGTGAAAAAAAGTGCCCCATATAGAAGGGGCACTTTTTTATTATTTTTTATGTTATAATTTCTCATGCAAAATAGAAGAAATAAAAAAGAAATAAAATAATTATATATGAGAGTCTCATTCTTTGTTCTCGTCGGTTTGTTTTTTGTTTCCTCTTCCAGTTTGGCATCAGAAGTTCCGGCGAACCTTAAGGCTCTTCTCCAGAAAGATCCGCAGACTCTTACCGAAGAAGAGAGAATACAGGCTGAGATGCTTCGCCCTATTGTCATTCCGGCAGAACCCGATATTCAGGTGGACACTCCCGGAGCGATTAACTGCTTTGATCGTTATAAGTTTGGTTCTGTCCAAGTTGATCTTTCCCCATCTCTTGAACAAACGGTGCCAGGAGCAAGTATGACTTTTTCTGGGACTATTAAAAATGTAAACCCATATCCAATTGTGAATGGGAATGTGTATGTCAAAATTTTCCGACGAGATGAAATAAGTGATGATCTTGCTCACCAGAATGGTTATCCGCTTGTCGATCAGTTTTCTTTGCCAGATACCTATGATCTTGGATCAAATGGAGAAAAACCAATTTCATTTTCTTGGAAAGTCCCAGTTAATGCAAAAGGAGGCGAATACTACGCTGCCTTTTTCTTTCAATCAGCTTATCGTTACAATCTTCTTGGGCTTTCATTCACAGATGATATAACAGGAAATCAGGCGCAATTTTTAGTGACAAATCCAAATGAATCACAGTTAGTCGCTTTTGAAAGAAATACTACCACCTTAAATGGTAACGAATATCAGTTTGCAAGTTTTCCACCACACTTCAAACAAAATGAAGTGGTCACTGCGAGGATGGAAATCAAGAATCCGAAAGATGAAAATGTGACAGTTGCTTTAATTTTTAAGCACTATGCTTGGGATGCGTTACGCCCGGAAGCTCTATTCGATACAAAAACCGAACTCGTTGAAGTCAAAGCACATGAAACAAAAACCGTTGAGTATGTTGTTAACCCAGTTAATGTATCGGTTTCTTACATTGTAGCTGAAATAAGAGATGGGCAATCCTCATCTTTTCTTGATATTCGTTTTGTTCGGGACGGTATTGATGAAACGCGCATCAATTTTCCGAGTATAGAAACATATCCACTCCAGGCTGGACAAGAAGCTAGTCTCTTCTCGTGCGTGCAGAGTACGAATCAGCCAGTAGTCAGAGATAATATTTTAACACTAACTCTTCGTGATGAAGATGGAAACATTATTCATACGTATTCTTATCAAGGGGATGTCACTGGGAAAATGATGGCTGTTGCCGATAGTTTTGTTCCCAAAAAAACACACACACGCTTTACCTTGACGGCAACGCTGGAGCGGAATGGGCAAGTGTTTGAAAGTGTGACGCAAGAATATGATTGTGACCGGATCGATCCGAATCTTTGCCCGAAATCAGAAGGTGATATGTTTAGTGCTATGGAAGAGGACTCTTCTTTGACTACCGGACTTGCAATTATTGCGTCAACAGTTGTACTTGGTTTGGTGTTCGTGGGTGTGTATCGATGGAAGAGAAGGCGTGGCGCGCTGATGACTTTTTTGAGTATAATTTTCCTTGGAGGGATTCTTTGTGGAGGAACCGCTGAAGCAAAAAGTGTTGCCGTATCAATCGGTGCTTCTGGTGGAGGGTACAATGATGGCGCGCACTTTTCTGCGAATGTTATCTATAGTGCTGTGGTTAAGGGTAAGGGTGGTATGCAACTATACGATGGAGATAGTGTTCCAGTTGGTCAAAATGTCTATTTTCGACCCGGAAAAAAGTTTGAATTTACTGACCTCAGCTATTTTATTCCTACACCACCAATGGATTCACCCTACGGATGGTGGATTGAGGATCTCTGGGAAAAGGGTATTGATCCGGATTGGGCATATGGTGTTCAGTTGCATAAGCCTACCATTACCATTTCCCAAATCGGGACAGCTGGTCTCTCATGTTGGAATGATGGGTATGATTGTACAATCACTTCCCCCGGAACAATTAAACCTCAAATGACTTTTTCGGCTATAAATGGGCGTGCAAGATTTTCGAGAGCAAATCCGCATGGCGGAGATATACTAGTGGAATATCCTCTTGCTATTTCGGCACAAAAGATCTCCTTTAGTCTTCATGCGTATCAACCTAATAAGCCTCCAAAAGCGCCAACCTTGAGTGGTCCTGCTTCTGGCAACCAAAATGCTCTTCTTACTTTTTCTGCTAAAGCCACTGACCCGGATGGTGACAATGTCCGCTATCTCTTTGATTGGAATCGTGACGGGCTATGGGATAATTGGAGTGGGGGTGGAGCATACGTAGCATCTGGTACCTCGCAAAGTCTTCCATACACTTGGTCAATTCCTGGCACGTATACTTTTCAGGCAAAAACCCAAGATTCAAAGGGAAGTCTGTCTGGCTGGACATCAAAAACCGTCACCATTAACGCTTTCACTGACGGTGCTTGTGGAGTCGCTTCAACGAATGTAAGTGGCATCGAGCTTTCGTCTGCCCCGACAAGTGGTTTCTGTAATGCTGGTAATGCGACTGTCGTTTCTGGTACCGGTCCTTGGACTTGGAGTTGTAATGGCATCGGAACAGGGGCAACAAATGCTTCCTGTCAGGCCGATCTCTTTGTTCCTGCCCCAGTCGTGAATCTTACTATCAGTCCAGCGAGTGTTGATCTTGGAGGTTCTGCTGCTTTGACATGGAGTGTTTTGAATCCAGCTGATACCTGTACTGCCTCCTCGGTTATTTCAACAAGCTGGAACGGAGTGCGGCCAACCTCTGGTTCGGAAGTCGTTGTGCCAACTGCTTCGGGTCAATACACGCTCACCTGTACTAATACCGCTAAAGGGAAATCCGGGACGAAGACTGTTGGAATTACTCTGAATAATAAATTGAAAATCTGTGAGAATAGTTGCGATAGCGCTCTAGATCGTACCGGACAGACTTTCACGGTGAATCACGGTGCGGACCGTCATTTGAAAGCATGTTTTAACCCTTACCCAAGCTGTACGAATGCTTTGGGCAATGTGACGCCTTTGGCTCTCTGGGATGATACCAATGTACCAAGCAATGCCTTCTCTTTCCCAACGAAAGGTGAGCTACATCCGTTGCCGTTCAATGCCACGGAAGGTTTTGATGTTACCTATAGTGGGGTGACAAAATCTGCGGTTGTGCAAGTTGTTTGTATTCCGAATACCTGTTCGATACCAGCCGCTAAAGAAATAACCGATACCTATTGTTCGGAAACGATACAGGATACGCATGTACCTACTGGTTGCGATGGACTTACTTTGATTTGTCCGGGAACTAGAAATTGTAATTACAATGTAAAGGAAGTGGCTCCGTAAAAAGAAGAAAAAAAGAAGGAAAATCCTTTTTTAGGATCTGAATATTTGGAGACTTACCAGTCTAAGCCTCCCGGGAAAAGCAAGAGAAGTTTCTGTTTTGATCGATGTACGAATAGCAAAGATATTATGCTGTGTCCTTACTGCCATTATTCTGAAACAAAAGTTGTTGATTCTCGCTTGACTCAAGAGGGGAAGAACGTTCGTCGGCGTCGTGAATGTGAACAATGCCAGACGCGCTTCAGTACACACGAAGAGCCAGATTTTTATCGAGTGACTGTGATCAAAAAAGATGGTCACCGAGAAATTTTTGATCGAATGAAATTACGGATTGGACTTGAGCGTGCTTTTGAAAAACGTCCTCTTGGTGATGAAAAAGTGGCATATGTTCTTCGAGATGTTGAGCGGCTTATTCGCGATCGCGGACTGAAAGACATTACGAGCCGTGAAATCGGTCGCTTGGTGATGGAGCAACTGCGTGGAGTCGATGAAGTAGCGTATATTCGATTTTTAAGCGTCTATAAGTCTTTTGGGAGTGCGCAGAGCTTTCGGAAGGCTATCGAAAGTCTTGATGATGAAAAAACATGAGACGTTTTTTGTTGTTGGGTCTCTCGATTGCTTTTCTGCTTGGAATAAGTGCGGGGCTCTTTCTTGATTGGGGAGAAGCTCGGATTTTGGTTTTCCTGTGTGTGGGAATGATCATTGCTTGGAGCGTCTCTTTCCAAAGAAAAGATGTTTTATTTGTGAGTTGGCTTGGATGCTGTGTGATAGTAGGGATGCTGATAGCGACTCATTCAGTCAGAACCTATCAATTATTGGAAGGGAGGACGAATGTGCAAGGTATAGGAGTCGTTCGTGGGGAGATGTCATTTAGTAGTTTCCATGCTAATTTTGTTACGGAGCTACTTGATTGTGGGCAGGAGATGTGTCCAGAGGAATATGTACTGGTTCGAACAAGTCGGTACAGGCAATTCTCAGATGGAATGCGAATTCATTTTGGGCCATGTGATTTGCGGCGTCCCGAACAATTTGATCCAAATTTTAATTATTCGATGTATCTTGCGAAGGAGGGGGTAGGTTTTATCGCTACCGACTGCCCCTTTGAGTTGATACCTGATCAGAGCGATTGGCTGCGTGGAAAACTTCACCGGGTAAGAATCTTCGTGTCCTCTGTTATTGGAGAACGAATATCAGAACCAGAAGCAGGATTGGCCCGTGGATTGATTTTGGGTGGGAGTGATGAACTTCCTGAGTCTTTGGCTCATGATTTCCGTGTAGTTGGACTTTCTCACATTGTTGCCGTATCGGGGTATAATATTTCAGTTTTAGCGGGAGGATTTTTCCTCATTGGCATTGGACTTGGTTGGTATCGAAAGAGAGCGATCTGGATAGCTCTTCTCGGGACGGTACTTTTTGTTTTTTTGGTAGGCGCTCCGGCATCGGCAGTGCGAGCGGCTATTGTTGCTATAGCAGGATTTTTGGCCTTTTCGGTATCGCGACCGATGCCCATATTTTCTCTGCTTTGTTTCGCTGCAGTACTCATGCTTTTTGGAAATCCGCTCCTCCTTCGATATGACATTGGTTTCCAGCTTTCATTTTTGGCCACTTTTGCGATTCTTTTCTCTGCTCCATGGAGAAATCGTTTTAAGAATACGTCCTGGTTGCTGAGGAATTTTCTTGAAATTTTTCTGACGACATTTTCAGTATTGCTTTTTGTGATGCCGATTACGCTGGTTTATTTTGGAACACTTTCCCCTTATGCGCTTCTAGCGAATGTCATCATACTTCCTCTTGTCCCCATTGCTTTTTTGCTCACTCTCGGAGTGGTAATTTTCGGTTGGATACCTGGAATAGGTGCATTTATTGGATGGATTACATATGGTATTCTGCATAGTCTTGTTGTTCTGACAGAGATAATTGCTCGTTTTCCGGGAGCAGACGCATCATATACAGGTGTTCATTGGTGGGGTGTTTTTGCGTGGTATGGATTTTGTCTTACCTTTTTTCTCTGGCAAGGAAGACGAGCTTCTAAAGGAAAGGAATAATACAAGAGTATACTGGTACTATATGCGTATTCGTACCCTGAGTATTATCGCGCTTCTTTGTTTCTCGGTTCTTTCGGGAGCATTTCTTGTTGTTACCGAGAGATCTTTTTCTCCCCTGCGGGTTATTTTTTTGGATGTTGGACAGGGTGACGCAATATTGATTTCTCAGGGTCAAACACAAGTATTAATTGATGGCGGTCGGGATGGGAAAACATTACTCGGAAAATTAGGACAGCAAATGCCATTTTGGGATAGACAGATTGAATTAATCTTAGCAACGCATCCGGATGCAGATCATATTGGGGGTTTGGCAGCAGTAATCAGGCGGTATCGTGTGGCGACTTATCTTTCGAATGGAGTTGAAGGTGAAAGTGAAGTTTTTCGCGACTTGAGACAAGCTCTTGATTTAGATCGTATGGTAAAGCAATCGGTTGTCGGAACAGGATCAAAAATTATTTTTCCAGGAGGAGCAGAATTACAAGTATTGTTCCCGAAAAATGGTGCAGCTAACACGATACGTGAGACGAATGAAGGGAGCGTTGTTGCTCGGCTGGTATCTGGTAATGAGAGTTTCCTTTTGACTGGAGATCTTCCTCGTGAAGAGACGGTTCTTCCGGGTATTCCACCTACACAAGTGTTGAAAGTAGCCCATCACGGATCGAAGTATTCGACGAGCGAAACATGGCTTACCAAGGTCCGTCCGAAAGCGGCGGTGATATCTGTGGGAAAGAATCGGTATGGGCATCCGTCGGAGGAGGTACTCTCTCGACTACAAGAGAAAGGAATACGTATTCTTCGGACTGATGAGCAGGGTGATATTGTGTATATTTGTCGAGAAAAGACGTGTTCTCTGCGGGAAAAAGGATGGTGATACTTGCTTTTCAGTCAATACCGTGTTACTGTTTATTTATGTGTGTATAATTTCTGTATTTTGAGATACCTTAAGCATTTTTTATGGAACAGCATCCAAAGAAGGAACGATCATTAGTCATTATTAAACCAGATGGTGTCCAACGGGCACTTTTGGGAGAAATTATTCATCGTATTGAGCGCACTGGGCTGAAAATGATTGCTTTCAAGTTTCTGGTACCAACGGAGACTCAGTCATGGGAGCACTATTTAAAAACAGATGAATGGTTTCTTTCGAAAGGAAATCGTATTACCGAGGAGCGTAAATCTCACGGACTTCCAATCGAGAAAGAGCCTATTGAATACGGCAAGAGCATCATCAATACGATTGTAAAGTATTTTGTTTCTGGGCCCGTGCTAGCTTTCGTTGTAGAAGGAAATCAGTCTATTGCTATCGTCAAAAAACTGGTTGGAAGCACAGAGCCTACTCTGTCTGATGTTGGGACAATACGAGGGGATTTGACCATCGATTCATATGCTCTCTCCAGCTTGGATGAGCGCGCGGTTCGCAATTTAGTTCATTGCTCTGATAATCCTGATGATGCTGAACGGGAGATCAAGATTTGGTTTGATGAAAAAGAACTGATTCAGTATCGTCTTGTTTCAGAGCAGGTGCTCTATGATGTCAATCTAGACGGTGTTCTCGAATAGGTTTATCGTCTGAAGCGAGATGGAGAATGGATACCGGAGAGGTTTTGCTTCTCCGGGTTCTGAATTGAAAGAAGGAGAAGAAGAGTGTTGTTTAAAAATTTAAGGAGAGAGAAGGGTGACTGGTAAAATCTTGTTTGTGCGTTTCGTCGATTGTGTTCCGTCGGCCGGATGTGATTTCAATCCAGGTTGCCCATATATCCTGATGGGTACGGGTTGTCGGAATGCTCTTGAGAGGATGGAGTGTGAGATTCCGGCACGGACGGCGATTCTAGATGGTCTTGGGAGTTACCAGCGCGGAATGAGAAAGCGAAGAAATAGTACAAAGAAATAAGCAGGAAAAGTCCCTTTATGTTATGGTTTTAGTTTTATTTGGAAGTCTCAAAAAAGCACGGCTATTTTTTTAGTCCGTGCTTTTTCACTATCACCGTTCAAATCATCACTAGATGGAAGAATTCTGAGTTAGATGATTTTTGATTGTTTTGCGAGAGTGCGAATAGCCTTGGTAGAAAGCTGAAGCTTCATACCGCCAATACGCTTTGTCTGGACATTAATCGCAAAAGTGCGACGAGTCTTCACATTTGAGTGGCTCCGGTTATTTCCGGTTTTAGTTCCGCGTCCGGTTAAATCACATATTCGGCTCATAGACGTAAAATCAGTTGCTTGGTAACGAATCTGAGAGTATCATGGATAGACAGGAATGGCAAGTGTTTGGTTTTTTTATTCATTTTTTCCTTTTTTGTCTATGCCCCAAGAATTTGTTTTGATTGGATTTTACTTTCTTGCGCTACTGTACTCCGTCATTATCCATGAGGTTTCACACGGTCTGATGGCTCTCTGGCTTGGCGATCTGACAGCGAAATACGCTGATCGGTTGAATCTAAATCCAGTGAAACATATTGATCCGTTTGGGTCGCTATTGTTGCCAGCTCTTTTGATTATAACAACCGGTTTTGCATTTGGATGGGCCAAACCAGTGCCTTATAATCCTTATAATTTAAAAGATCAGAAATGGGGTCCGCTCTGGGTTGCTTTGGCGGGACCAGGCTCCAACCTTCTTTTAGCAATGATAGCGAGTATCTTAGCGCATGCGCTTCCGCTTGCACAGGGAGTCAAGCAAGATATAGTGAGGCAGTTCGCTCAGGCGGTGTATGGGGGCGGGTCATTTTTTGATCGATTTAGTTTGTTGAGTGAGGCACTTTCTGGTTCATTGGCGCAGGTGTCATTTGGTCTTTTGTTGATTATTATTTTTTGGAATGTTGTCTTGGCTTGTTTTAATCTCCTTCCGTTCCCGCCTTTGGATGGTTCAAAACTTTTGTATGTTGTGCTGCCAATCCGCGAGGAAACAAAGATATGGCTTGAACGATATGGCTTATTTTTCCTTTTATTTGCGGTATTTTTCTTAGCAGCGCCCATCAGTATTTTTATCAATATTGTCCTGTCTTTCTTTGTGCGTCTGGCTCTTTAGAGTCGACAAAAAAGAGGGGATGTTGACAATATCGGCGCTCTTCGGTAGGATAAGCACTACTGAACAAATGAGCGTTCTCTCTTTGTTTTTGACATAATTTTTTACCAGTGTACTGCTGTGACCACGATTAACCAGCTTATCAAGCGACCACGAAAGACGAGTGTCCGGAAGTCTAAGTCTCCGGCAATGACTTTTGTTACCAATACTATTAAAAATCGTATTACCAAAACACAAAGTCCTTTCAAGAGAGGTGTTTGTGTCAAAGTAACAACGACTACTCCAAAGAAACCAAACTCTGCCTTGCGAAAGATTGCTCGTGTTCGCTTGACGAATGGCATGGAAGTGACAGCGTATATCCCGGGTATCGGACATAATCTTCAGGAGCACTCAATCGTTATGATTCGTGGTGGACGCGTCAAAGATCTTCCCGGTGTACGTTATCATGTAGTACGCGGTATCTTCGATTCCGCGGGGGTAGCCAATCGCAAAGGAAGCCGTTCAAAATATGGTGCGAAGAAAGAGAAGAAAAAGGACTAACGTTAACCAATACCTAATTATTTCTAACGAATAACGACAGAAATCTGAAACAAGTCTTGTGATGAGTCATCAGTCGTTCATCGTCTAGTGTATCGAAGTATGCCACGAAGAAAGCGAAATTATCAGCGTGAATGGAAGCCGGATTCTCAATATGATAATCCGTTGGTTGGACATTTTGTTTGCATGATTATGTGGAATGGAAAGAAGAGTGTCGCTGAGAAAATCATCTACGGCGCTTTTGATGCTATTCATGAGCGAACAAAGAAGGCTGGACTCAATACCTTCGAGCAGGCGATTAAGAATGTTGCTCCAATGTTGCAATTAAAGAGCCGTCGCGTTGGTGGTGCAAACTATCAGGTTCCAGTTCCCGTATCTGGAGAGCGTCGTCAGATTCTTGCTATGCGTTGGATCCGGGATGCTTGTCGGAAGAAGAAAGGAAAGGCTATGTCTGAAAAACTTGCCGATGAACTTATTGATGCTTCAAACAAAGTGGGTACCGCTATTAAAAAACGAGATGACACGCATCGTATGGCTGAAGCCAACAAGGCGTTCGCTCACTTCGCGTAAGAGAGAAGTTCTAGACAAGAGATTTACGAGAGAAGGAAGAAAGATCGCTTTGGCGGTCTTTCCGTTTATTCCCAGAAGAAAAGAAGAGACGATGTTATGAGTCACAAAAGCGGCGAACAACTCAAGCAAGAGCTTTTAGGAGCTCAACAACAAGTGCGGATAAATGGGCGCTACCAACACTACAAAGGACAAGAGTATACGATTGTTGGACTGGCGGTTATTGAGTCAACAGACGAAGTCGGTGTTTTGTACCGGGCAGAGTACGCTGAGCTTCAGGAAATTATTTTCCTTCGACCACTGGGAGAATTCTGCTCACTCGTTGATGTAGATGGGGTGAAAGTGGTAAGATTCGCTCTGGTGGCATAAATACAGTACACTATATCTTCTAGAGATCTATTTATAAATTATTCATCGTAAAGTACCAATCTTATGGCTCGCATGACCCCTATTGATAAATATCGTAATATCGGCATCATCGCGCATATTGATGCTGGAAAAACCACCACGACCGAACGGGTACTTTTTTATACTGGTATCACCCATAAGATTGGTGAAGTGCATGAGGGAGCAGCGACTATGGACTGGATGGAGCAGGAACGGGAGCGCGGTATCACCATCACTTCAGCCGCAACAACTTGTTTTTGGAAGGGGCACCATATCAATATCATCGATACTCCTGGACATGTGGACTTTACCGTTGAGGTGGAGCGCTCTTTGCGTGTCTTGGACGGCGGTGTCGTCGTTTTTGATGGGAAAGAGGGGGTAGAACCACAATCCGAGACGGTGTGGCGTCAGGCGGAGAAATATGACGTACCACGCATGTGCTTTATTAATAAAATCGATAAAGAGGGAGCTGTTTTTGAAGATGCTCTTTCTTCAATTTGGAATCGGTTGACCCCGAAGGCAGTAGCTATCCAATATCCGCTTGGTTTACGCGGTGATTTTTTCGGCCTCATCAATCTGATGAACATGAAAGCCTACACCTTTGATGGTCCAATGGGTGAAATTGTGATTGAGGGTGAAATTCCAGCGGAATATCTCGACAAGGCCAAGGAATGGCGCGACAAGATGGTGGAGAAAATTTCCGAGACGGATGATACCTTGACGGAGAAATATTTGGGTGGCGAAGAAATATCTGAAGCAGAATTGAAAGCAGCATTGCGCAAGGCGGTTATTGAGACGAAGTTATATCCAGTTATGACTGGGACGGCTCTTCGGAACAAAGGTATTCAGCTTGTGTTGGATGCAGTAGTCGACTATCTCCCATCCCCAGTAGATATCCCGCCACTTTTTGGTATTAATCCGAAGACGGATGCTGAAGAAGTGCGTGAAACGAAAGATGAGGCACCATTTTCAGCTTTAGCATTTAAAATTGCAACGGATCCATTTATTGGGCAGTTGACATTTTTCCGCGTGTATTCAGGAACGGTAAAGGCGGGGTCATATGTTCTGAACTCAACCAAGAATGAAAAGGAGCGTATCGGACGTATTGTTCGTATGCACGCGAATCATCGTGAAGAAATTGAAGAACTTGGTGCAGGCGATATCGGAGCCCTCGTTGGAATGAAAGTGACCACCACTGGCAATACACTCTGTGATGCAGACAAGCCAGTTGTCCTTGAAGCAATTACTTTCCCAGAACCAGTTATTGATATTACGGTTGAACCGAAGACAAAATCAGATCAAGAGAAAATGGGTATGGCACTCAAGAAGCTCTTGGAAGAAGACCCGACTTTTCGTGTGCATACTGATGAAGAAACAGCCCAGACGATTCTTTCGGGAATGGGTGAGCTTCACCTCGATATTATCGTTGATCGCATGAAGCGCGAGTTTAAGGTTGAGGTCAATGTGGGTCGCCCACAAGTGGCTTATCGCGAAACAGTGCGTATCATGGCTGAAGCAGAAGGAAAATATATTCGCCAGTCAGGTGGACGCGGGCAATACGGTCACTGTTGGATTCGTCTCGAACCAAATGAAGTAGGGAAAGGCTATGAGTTCTTCGATGAGATCAAGGGTGGTGTTATTCCTCAGGAATTTATCAAGCCAATCAATAAGGGCGTCGAAGAAGCTTCACAAACTGGTGTGCTGGCTGGGTATCCAGTCGTAGACATCAAGGCAACGGTATACGACGGGTCTTTCCATGATGTAGACTCTTCAGAAGCTGCATTCCGTGTCGCCGGCTCACTTGCTTTCAAAGAAGCGATGCGTAAGGCTAAGCCGGTCATCCTGGAGCCGGTCATGAAAGTGGTAGTCATTACCCCGGAAGTTTCGATGGGGGATATCGTAGGAGACATTAACTCCAAGCGCGGTATGATCAAAGAAATGGGGGATCGTGGCGAAGGAGCTGCTCGCGTCAAAGAAATCACTGCTGAGGTTCCACTTGCTTCGATGTTCGGTTATGCCACCCAGATGCGTTCGATGTCGCAGGGTCGAGCAAGCTATTCGATGGAATTCGATCACTATGCTGAGGTGCCAAATAATGTGGCACAGGATATTATCGGCGCTCGTGCTCCCGCTCCAGCGAAGTAAATATCAGGAGAACATATGAGTATTGAAGAAAAAACCAGTTCGAAAGGGCTGGTTTTTTTTCATTGTTAGCATTGCAGCAAAAGGTGTAGAGTATATATTCATATTTTTTGAGGAGCAACGATAGCTGAAGGGAGTCCTTGGTCATCAGTTAGTGAGTGTTTTTGGTTGTTTTTTTGTGGGGTGTATTTTTGTCAGATACCTTCAAATTTTACGGGGCTCTTGACAGGATAAAAACGGCTTGATACTATGTCTCTTGATGCTCCGCTTTGGCACTTTTTTTATTTTGATGAAGTGTCGGAGCGAAACAAAGCCTTTTTAAATAAATAATTGAATTGTAGAGCTATGGCAGAGCAATTTCAGCGGACAAAACCGCATGTGAATGTCGGGACTATCGGTCACGTCGATCACGGGAAGACAACTTTGACAGCCGCTATCCTCCATGTCTTGTCCCTCAAGGGATTTGCCAAGGCACGTGGCGTAGATGAAATTGACAAGGCGCCGGAAGAAAAGGCGCGTGGTATTACAATTTCTACCGCACACTGTGAATATGAGTCAGACAATCGCCACTATGCACATGTTGACTGCCCAGGACACGCGGACTATATCAAGAACATGATTACCGGTGCCGCTCAGATGGACGGAGCTATCCTGGTGGTAGCTGCAACCGATGGACCGATGCCACAGACCCGCGAGCATATTCTTTTGGCTCATCAGGTTGGTGTGCAGAACATTGTGGTCTTCTTGAACAAAGTTGACATGGTGGATGATGAAGAGTTGATTGACTTAGTAGAAGCCGAAGCTCGCGAGTTGCTCTCAAAGTATGAATTTGATGGTGACAATGCCGCTGTTATTCGTGGTTCTGCTGTCAAAGCTCTTGCCGCCGCTTCTCTTGATGATCCTGCAGCCAAGCCAATTCTCGATCTTATCGATGCACTTGATGCGAAGATTCCTGAGCCGGTTCGTGATAATGACAAGCCTTTCCTCATGCCAATTGAAGATATCTTCTCGATTGAAGGTCGTGGTACTGTGGTGACTGGTCGTATCGAGCGTGGTGTCGTAAACCTAAACGGAGAAGTCGAAATCGTCGGTCTCCAAGAGGCCTCAAAAACCATGAAGACGGTCGTGACTGGTATCGAAATGTTCAACAAACAGCTTGATCGTGGACAGTGTGGCGACAACGCCGGTCTCCTTATCCGTGGCATCAAGAAGGATGATGTCCAGCGTGGTCAGGTACTTGCCAAGCCAGGATCAATCACCCCGCATACTGAATTTGAAAGTGAAGTTTATATCCTTGCCAAAGAAGAAGGTGGACGTCATACTCCTTTCTTCAAGGGGTACAAACCACAGTTCTACATTCGTACAACCGATGTGACTGGAGAAGTGACTCTTCCAGAGGGAACAGAAATGGTCATGCCGGGCGATACTGTTCGTTTGGTGATCAAGCTTCTGGCCCCAGTAGCTTTGGAAGAAGGAATGCGCTTTGCTATCCGTGAGGGTGGACGCACCGTTGGTGCTGGTGTCGCAACCAAAGTGATCAAATAGTTTTTCGAGCGAATTGAGTCCCGACGAGTTGCCTCAGAGTGGCTGTCGGGATGACTATTCTCTTGAATGTAACAAAGAGAAGAAAGTAAACTCGAGTATCATGGCAACGAAGAAAAAAGTTGATGATGCCCCGATGACACGCGTGCGGATTAAGATCAAGGCTTATGACCATAAGGTCATAGACCAGTCAGCGCGAAAGATTGTCGAGACGGCTGAGCGCACTGGCGCCGCCATCACTGGACCAGTGCCACTTCCTACTGAAGTACACAAAGTGACAGTGAATCGCTCGACATTCGTTCATAAGAACGCGCGAGATCAGTTTGAAATGCGAGTGCACAAAAGACTGATTGACATTATCAATCCAAATGCAAAGACTATTGAAGGTCTCACGTCACTCGACCTGCCTGCAGGCGTTGATATAGAGATTAAGATGTAGTTTGTCAAAAGGGAAAATAAAGGTTTACTCGTTCCAGTCCCGGAACACGTCATTATCCGATCAGCAGCTTGCGCTAAAGAAGCATAGGCAAAAGATTGGTAGGGCAAGGGATACTGAGCGGGTCAGGATGCGCCGAGAAGTCTCGGTGAGAACTGGCTAGCTTTTGGTCCAGTTTTTTGTTTACTGAGAGCACTATCATGAAATTTATTCTTGGGAAAAAACTTGGTATGACGACACTGTTCGATGAAACGAAGGGTGCTTTGAATGTGACCCTGATCGAATGTGGTAAGAATACAATTACCCTGCAGCGTACTGAAGGGAAAGACGGTTATGCGGCTATTCAAGTAGAAGCCGCAAAAAATGCACGCAAAACAGTTCGTCGTGAATTTCGTCTTGACCGACACAGTCGCAGTGGAGAAACAGCAGTGGAAGATTTAGCAAAGTTTACTCTTGAGAGCGAGCTGAGCGTTGATCAATTTGTGGTAGGAGAAAAAGTGTCTATCTGCGGAGTTACCAAGGCAAAGGGATTCCAGGGGGTTGTCAAACGGCATGGTTTTGCTGGTGGCTGGGCAAGTCACGGTGGAAAGCATGATTTGCGTAAGCCGGGTTCTATCGGTTCGACATTTCCAGAACACGTTGTAAAAGGACGTCGTATGGCAGGTCGTATGGGTGGAGATAATTGCACCGTACGCAACCTGACTATTTCTTATATTGATGCTGAAAAAGGACTCATTGGAGTTCGTGGAGCTGTTCCGGGTGTAAATGGGAGAATCGTCGAAGTGATGAGTCTTAAATAAGTCTATGGCAAAAGTATCCGTCTACAATACGAGTGGGAAAGTGGTCGAAGAAGTTGAATTAAACAACGCGCTTTTCGCACTTCCATCAAACGATTCATTGTTGCATCAGGTCTATGTTGTTTTGTCGGGGAATCTCCGTCAGGTGATTGCGCACACAAAGACTCGAGCTGAACGAAGCGGTTCTGGTATCAAGCCGTGGAAGCAGAAAGGAACTGGACGTGCTCGTATTGGTTCTTCGCGTGCTCCGCACTGGCGCAAGGGTGGTATCGTTTTTGGACCGCGTAATAGTCGGAACTTCATCAGAGAAATCAATCGAAAAATGCGCCAGAAAGCGACTCTGATTGCTTTGTCAGAAAAAATTCGATCAGGAAAATTTTTGATGGTAGATACCTTTACATTTCCTTCACAAAAAACACAAGAATTTGATATATTTCTGAAATCACTCCAGGTGTCCCAGCGCGGTTTGCTCGTGGCTCTCGATATTCGAGAGAAAGAGACCGAAAGAATGAGTCGGAATGTAGAGAAAGTCGTCAATACACTTGCAGTAGACTTGAATGCCAAGCAGCTTTTGGATAAGGAATATCTCCTCATCTCAAAGCAGGGTATTGAGACATTACAGGAAAGATTTGCTGATTGGAATAAATAAGTCTATGGCAGTTTTTGGAAAGACAACTCAAAAAGAAGAATCATCTGCTCTCGAGTCGGAGACGCCAAAGGTGTTGAGTGGTGCATACGCAAATAGTGTTTTGCGCAAGCCGCGTATCACCGAGAAAGCGTATTCAATGAATGCTGAGAATCGCTATGTGTTCGAAGTGAGCGCTGATGCTTCAAAGCCACAGATTAAACGAGCAGTTGAATCTGTATATGGAGTGCACGTGGTTTCAGTTAATACAGTGAATCTTCCAAGTCGCACTCGACGTTTTGGGCGAGCGATGGGGAGAAAGTCTGGAGTAAAAAAGGCAATGGTTGAAATTAAGGAAGGTGAGAGTCTCGCGCTCTTCCAAGCAGGAATGTAACGATATGGCGATCAAAATCTACAAACGCAATACCGCTGGGCGGCGCAATATGAGTATCGTAAAGCCTGATGGCATTACTGAGAAGCGTCCTGAAAAGTCACTCACGGTTTCAAAGAAAAACTTCGCCGGTCGTTCTGGTGGGAAAATTTCTGTTCGACATCGTGGTGGCGGACACAAGCGGCTCTATCGATTGGTTGATTTTCGTCAGAATAAATGGGGTATCCCAGGAAAAGTAGCCTCTCTTGAAAAAGATCCAAACCGTTCTGGACTTATCGCGTTGATTCATTATTATGACGGAGAAAAGCGCTATATCCTTGCCACACAGGGGATGAAGGTTGGACAGGAAGTTCTCTCTGGCGATGAAGCACCTATTTCACAGGGAAATCGCACGAAGTTAGGAAATATCCCAACAGGAACCATTATTTGCAATATTGAAATTCAAATTGGAAGAGGCGGACAGATTGTCCGAAGTGCCGGAACACAAGCGATACTCATGGCTTTGGATGGACCGATGGCAACTATCAAGCTTTCTTCTGGTGAGATTCGTTTGGTTGCGAAGGAATGTTATGCAACTATTGGACAGGTATCAAACTTTGAACACGGTGCAGAGCATATTGGAAAAGCAGGAAGAAGTCGCTGGAAGAACAGGCGTCCATCGGTACGCGGATCGGCGATGAACCCGGTTGACCATCCGCATGGTGGTGGCGAAGGACGACAGCCGCTCGGTATGCATCCGAAGACTCCGTGGGGCAAGCCTGCTCTTGGAAAGAAGACTCGGAAGCAGAATAAGGCAAGTAATAAGTACATCGTCAAACGAAGAACGAAGAAGAAATAGATCAAAGAGTGTACAATGCAATTTGTTGATAAGTGGTCAGTTATAAGCAATCAGAGATATGTCACGAAGTTTAAAGAAAGGACTCTACGTCGATCCTCGGGTACTCAAAAAACTCGAAGGAAAGAAAGTTGGTGATCGAACAGTCATCAAGACCTGGTCTCGCGCCTGTGTTATTGCGCCAGAAATGGTTGGGTTTACGTTTGGAGTACACAATGGGAAAGACTTCATCTCCGTGTTTGCGACTGAAGAAATGGTCGGTCATCGGTTGGGAGAGTTTTCTCCGACACGCACTTTCCGCCGTCATGGTGGAAAAATGCAGAAAGAAATTGAACAAGCCGCGAAGCAGCGTGACTTGGATGCCGCTAAGGCTACCAAAACTGCCGCTCCTGCTGCTAAGACTAAGAAGAAATAACGACGTATGAAAGTACACGCATCACTCAAAAATCTCCGGATAGCTCCCCGTAAGGTGCGACTCGTCAGTCATACGATTGTCGGTCTTTCGGTAACGGCGGCTCTTATTCAGCTTTCAAAGCAACTGAAGCGTTCTTCTGATCCAATGTTGGATTTGTTGAAAAGCGCAATTGCGAATGCAAAGAATAATTTTGGCTTAGATGAAAACAATCTCTATGTAGCACAGGTGTGCGTTGGTGATGGACTTCGGATTAAGCGGTTCGAACCACGGGCGTTTGGTCGCTCTATGCCTATCCTCAAGCGTTCAACGAATGTCAAAGTGATATTAGAAGAACGCGAGGAAGGGAAAAATCGCCAGGATGTTACAAAGAAACAGGAAATTGTTACCATCAAAGATGCAGCAGCAGTAGAGGAGATTGTTGTCAAAGAAGGAAAGAAAAAATCGAGTATTGTTGATGATCGTAAGAAAGAAGCAAAGCCAAAGACGGCTCTGCGTTCGGTTAAAAAGGTATTTCAGAGAAAGGCTTCTTAAATAGAGAGAATCACTATGGGTCACAAAACCAATCCAATCGGAATTCGTCTCGGTATCACAGCTGACTGGCAGTCTCGCTGGTTCGCCAATGCGAAATTATTCAAGACGCAGCTGCGCTCAGATGTTGAGATGCATGACTTCATCATGAAGAAGTGGAAGCAGGCAGCCATTGCAAGCGTTCAAGTAGAGCGTTCAGCAGCGACTATTCGGGTCATTATTGAAACATCTCGTCCTGGAGTTTTGATTGGTCGTGGGGGAACAGGAATTGAAGACTTAGCTCGTGTAGTGAAAAATCACTTTTTTCGAGGAAAGAAAACTGATTTGAAGGTGGAAGTGAAAGAGATAAAGCGGTTTGAAGAGAGTGCATCATTGGTCGGTCAGCAAATTGCTGAACAGCTTGAAAAGCGTATTCCGTTTCGACGGGCGCTCAAGGGTATGATTGATCAGGTGACACAAAATAAAGATATTCTTGGTGTAAAGATTGAGATTTCCGGTCGTCTTGGTGGAGCAGAAATGCGTCGTCGGGAATGGCTTTCCAAAGGAAAGATTCCGCTTCATACCTTGCGTGCAGATATTGATTTTGCACGGGTGGAAGCAAATACAACCTACGGAGTGATCGGTATCAAGGTCTGGATTTACAAGGGTGAAAAGTTTGAAGAACAATCCACAGAATAGGAACTACATCTATGCTCACAATGCCTCGAAAAGTCAAGCATCGAAAGGTCCAACGTGGCGGGTGGTCGGGAAGTCCGGCAACTCGTGGTACGAAGGTCAGCTTTGGAAGCTATGGTTTGAAAACACTCGAAGAAGGGCTGATTTCTGCACGTCAGATCGAAGCAGCTCGTCGTGCGATGACTCGTTCGATTCAACGCGGTGGAAAAGTTTGGATTCGTATTTTTCCGGACAAACCAATTACCAAGAAGGGAGAACAGACACCAATGGGAAAAGGAAAAGGAAGCGTTGACCATTTTGCAGCAAAAGTTCGTGCCGGGCGAGTGCTCTTTGAACTCGATGGTATTCCCAAGACAGCAGCAGAAGAAGCGATGCGTTTGGCAGCACATAAATTGGCAGTGAAGACAAAGTTTGTCGAGCGACATTCATCACTCTAGATAATGAAGTTATGAAAACGAAGGAACTCCGAGAAAAAACTGAGGGTGAGCAAAAGAAGCTGCTTCATGAGCTTGCACAGCAGACACGCGAACTTCGCTTTAAAATTGCTGCTCGCGAAGAAACCAAGCATCATACGCTTCGACTCGCAAAGAAAGATATCGCCCGTTTGAAGACATTACTTGGCGAAAGTGAACAGAAGCTTGACTAAGCGTGAGAACATTGTTAGAATTGCATTTATCGTTTCATATGGAAAATAAGATGACACAAGTAAATAAGGCACCAAAATTTCAGGGCACTGTGGTGAGCGATCGTATGGATAAGACGATTGTGGTTGCAGTTGAAACGTTGAAAACGCATCCAAAATACAAGAAACAATATGTTTCTACGCAGCGTTTTAAAGTACATGATGCGGAGAATACTTACAGAGTTGGAGACAAGGTAGTATTTCGCGGATGTCGTCCGATGAGTAAGGATAAGTGTTTTATTGTGATAGCTGACTAATTTAGACGGAGTTGAGGTAGAATTATGATTCAAGCGGAAACCAGATTAAAAGTTGCTGATAACAGTGGTGCCAAAACCATCGAATGTTTTAAGGTACTCGGTGGAACTCGACGTCGTTACGCGAGTGTGGGTGATATTGTTGTCGCAGCTGTGAAGTCAGCCGAACCAAGAGGCGCAGTTAAAAAAGGAGACAAAGTGAAAGCGGTTATTGTTCGCCAGGCTAAATCATACCGACGGAAAGATAACTCCTATATTCGTTTCGATGAGAATGCAGCAGTTATTTTGGAAGGTACGAGTCAGGAGCCGAAGGGGACGCGCATCTTTGGTCCAATCGCTCGTGAACTTCGTGAGAAGGGATTTGCTAAGATCGTTTCATTGGCACCAGAAGTACTGTAAAAGAAGCTTCCAGAGCTGCGTTGGCTTTGATAACTTGAGAAGAAATTTTCTCGGATTATCAAAGCGAATGGAGTGAAAGAGGCATGAATAAATGAACACAGCTAAAGAAGCTTAAGTAGTGAGGAATATTATGAAGATTAAGAAAGGCGACCAGGTAGAAATTATTGCTGGAAAAGATCGCGGAAAACGCGGTAAGGTTATTCAAGTCCTTGCTACGGTAGAACGCGTAGTAGTTGAAGGTGCCAATCTTATGAAGCGTCATCAAAAACCTCGCAAAGAGGGTGAGAAGGGTGAACGTATCGAACGTCCAGCGCCACTTCATGTTTCTAATGTCATGCTTGTTTGTCCAGAAACAGGGAAGCCAACTCGAATCGGATATCGAATAGAGGGCGGCGAGAAGATGCGCGTGAGTAAAAAGTCAGGAAAAACATTGTAATATCAGGCTACGAAAGAGCGTCCTTATGAATCAAGTCACATCAACAAAAGAGATATACACACAGAAAGCGGTCCCAGGGATACGCGAAGCGCTTGGTATACAAAATCCAATGGCTATTCCACGTATTGAAAAAATTGTTGTGAACACTGGCATTGGAAAGATTCTGAAGGATTCAAAGCAAGTCGAAGAGATTGTTTCTTCACTTCAGACGATTGTTGGGCAGAAAGTGGTTATGACTAAGGCGCGCAAGGCTATCGCGGGATTTAAAATTCGCGAAGGTTTGGAAGTCGGTGTGTCGGTCACTTTGCATGGAAAACGAATGTGGGATTTTCTGGATCGTCTGTTGAATACTTCGATTCCTCGCGCACGTGATTTCCAGGGATTGAGTGGCGCCGTTATTGATCAGTATGGAAATGTGAATATTGGTATCAAGGATCATACTATTTTTCCAGAAATTGTTCCTGAGAAAGTGCAGCATATTTTCGGCTTTCAAGTGAATATCGTCACGACAGCGCAAAACCGAGAAGAGGGAACTCTCTTGTTCCGTTTCCTTGGACTCCCGATTGCGCAGAAGGAAGCAGAACAGAAAGGTTCCTAAAATGATCTATTGAGAATATTTGCGTTATGGCTAAGACATCAACCTACGTCCGTTCACTCAAGACTCCGAAGTTTTCCACCCGGATAGTTCGACGTTGTTGGCGCTGTGGTCGGAAGCACGGATATCTGCGTATGTTTGATCTTTGTCGGATTTGCTTTCGAGAGTTGGCAAGTTCCGGACAGATTCCTGGTGTAAAGAAGTCATCTTGGTAATTGAATGGTCTTGGTCCTTCATGAGTTCGATAAGTTTCACTTAATCAGTAAATGACAGCGGAACTTCTCGAACTCAGGAAGAACAGCAAGGCTAATGAAGCTCTAAAGAAGGTATAAAAAACTATGTTAGATCCAATCGCAGACATGTTGACGAGAGTGAGAAATGCCCAGGCCGCTGGCCGCGCTTCCGTCGTTTTGAATTTCTCTTCCGTTAAGGAGATTATTGCCCAGATTCTTGTTCGTGAAGGGTATGCGTCCCGTGTCGAAAAAAGCGATGAGGATGGCAAACCAAGTCTTACGATATGGCTTCGTTATGAGCAAGTTACTCCAACACAAAAGAAACCAGCGATTACCGAAATCGATCGGGTGAGTAAGGAAGGGTGTCGTATTTATATCAAACGACATGATATAGAAAAAGTAAAAAACGGATATGGTATCGCCATCGTGTCAACATCTCAGGGTATCATGACCGGAAGAGAGGCATACCGGAAAGGTTTAGGAGGAGAATACATTTGTAAGGTTTGGTAAAGAATAAGTTTTCGTAGCCTTATCTCGGGGTTCTAGAGACCTGAAAGGGGAGGAAAGAATTTAGGGTATTAATGAAACGAAGACATTCATGAAGTTACATTATGAGTAGAATAGGAAAAAAACCAGTAGTTATCCCATCGGGCGTTGAAGTAACTCTCGCTCGGGACGTTGTTACCGTAAAGGGTCCAAAAGGGACACTCTCGTTCACCTATCATCATGATGTTTTGGTGAAAAAGACAGATACCGAAATGACCGTGGAGGTGGTGGGCACTTCAAAAAAAGCGGCTGGCATCTGGGGAACAACTGTCATTCTGCTTTCCAATATGGTAGAAGGAGTTGTCAAAGGATTTGAGAAGAAGCTTGAGCTGAATGGTGTTGGTTATCGTATGGCCATTCAGGGAAACAAGATAAATTTGGCACTGGGATTTTCTCACCCAGTAGAAATGGAAATTCCAGCTGGTATTGAAGCAAAGATTGAAAACAACAGTATCACTATTAGCGGAATTGATAAGCATCAGGTGGGACAGTTTACTGCTATTATCCGAGATTTGAAACCAGTCGAGCCATATAAGGGCAAGGGATTCCGTTATGCCGGCGAAATCGTCCGTCGTAAGGAAGGGAAGAAGACGACTACATAACATGTTCTACACCTATGATTAAAAGACTCCGTGAGAAAAATCATCGCAAAGCAGCCCGTGATCGTCGAGCACGTGCCAAGATTTTTGGTACGCTTGAATGCCCTCGTTTGACGGTATTTCGTAGTCTGAAAAATATTTCTGTTCAGGCGGTTGACGACGTAGCAGGAAAAACTCTTGCAGCAGCAGATCTGCGTGAGCTCAAGGGAACACTTGGCAATACAGTTCCTGGAGCCAAAGCAGTGGGGATGTTGATTGCAGAAAAATGTTTGAAAGCTGGTGTGAAGCAGGTGGTGTTTGATCGGGGATCCTCTCTGTATCATGGAAAGGTCCAGGCATTGGCAGATGGTGCCCGTGAAGGTGGCTTAGCGCTGTAAAAGGAGAGTATAAAATAACCTATTTGTTTGATAGAGTGAGCATATGGCAACAAAGCAAGACGGAAGAAAAGGAAAAGGTGGCGTACGACGTGAGCGCCCAGAATACGAGCAGAAAATGCTCGATTTGAGCCGTGTTACTCGTGTGGTAAAAGGTGGTCGTCGTTTTCGTTTTCGAGCAACACTTGTTATTGGAAATCGGAAAGGAACGGTTGGCGTTGGAGTAGCTAAGGGTTCTGATGTTTCTGATTCTATTCAGAAGGCATACAATGACGCAAAGAAAAACCTGATTACTGTAGAAATGGATAGCGAAACCATGACTATTCCTCACGCTGTTTTGGTGAAGTTGGGGGCAGCCAAGGTGCTTCTGAAGCCTGGATTCAAAGGACAGGGCGTTATCGCTGGTGGAGCGGTGCGAGCGGTTGTTGATCTTCTCGGTGTGAAAGATATTGTTTCGAAGTCACTTGGAGCATCGAATCCGCTTAATGTTGCTCGGGCAACAATAAAGGCATTGGGAACACTTAAGGCTCCAAAGAAAAAAGTTATTTCTGCTCCTACTGAAGTAGTAGCAGAACCTGCTAAATAAGAGAAGAGAGATTTTTGATAATGAAGAGCTATGCAAATTCACGAACTCACCCTTGCTCCACGCAAAGAAATCAAGCGTATCGGTCGCGGCGGTAAGCGCGGCACAACGTCTGGACGAGGAACAAAAGGACAGGGCGCACACGGCAAGAAAAAGGATCCGCTTTTTGAAGGTGGACGATCAACCTTGATTGATCGCATGAAAAAATCACGTGGCTTCAAGTCACCACATGCCAAGAAGGTCACTCTGACATTGACTCAGATCAATGCCCGATATGCTGATGGCGAAGTCATTACACTCGAAACACTGCTTGCAAAACACATGATTACTCCTCGTGATGCAAAATCCGGAGTGAAGATTGTTGCAACCGGTAAGTTGTCGAAGAAGGTGACTCTCGGAGAAGAGATTCTTCTGTCTGAAGCAGCCAAGGGTTTCTTCAAATAAAACGCTTTTGGATTTCATTTAGGAGGCTACCGCTTCGGTATTTTTAGATGAGATTCTTGCAAGACTTCCATGATTCAAGCGATTACGAATATCTTGAGCGTCAAGGAGCTGCGGAATAAGATTTTCTTTATTCTGGCTATTCTTGTTATCTATCGTTTGGCAGCCAATATTCCGGTCCCGGGAGTAGATGTGATTCAATTGAAACGTTTTTTCGATGAGAACGCTTTAATGGGTCTTTTAAATGTTTTTTCTGGTGGTGGATTGTCTAATATTTCGGTTATGTTGCTTGGAGTTGGGCCGTATATTACGGCATCGATTATCATGCAGCTCATGACCACTATTATTCCAAAGCTGGAACGTCTTTATAAAGAAGAGGGTGAAACGGGTCGTCAGAAGTTCAATATGTGGACACGCTGGTTGACGGTTCCTCTGGCGGCAGTGCAGTCATATGCAATGTTAACTCTTTTGCGTTCACAAAATATCTTGGGCGATATTTCGCCTTTTACAATGGCGGTGATTATCTTGACCGCGATTGCAGGGACCATTTTTCTTATGTGGCTTGGAGAGCTTATCACTGAGAAGGGCTTGGGAAATGGAGTGTCGATGATTATTTTCGCTGGTATTGTTGCAAGTTTACCGTCAGGGTTTTCTCGTTTTATTGCCACTTGGGATCCATCGCAGATTTTTGTCTATATTTTGTTCTTTGCAGTCGGATTGATTACTATTTCCGGTGTTATTTTTATTAACGAAGGACAGCGGGCTATCCCTATCTCGTACGCCAAACGGATGCGGGGAGCGCAGGTCTACGGAGGAGCGGCCACGCACTTGCCGCTGCGGGTGAATCAAGCCGGAGTAATTCCAATTATTTTTGCCGTTTCACTTATCTTGCTTCCAACTATGGCGGCGAACTTTTTGATGCAAGCAGGAAGCAATGAAACAGTACACAGTGTCGCACGGAGCGTGAGCATGTGGCTTCAAAATCAGTGGGTGTATGGTGGGCTGTATTTCTTCCTCGTGGTTATTTTCACCTATTTCTACACGGCTGTGGTTTTTGATCCAGCGAAAGTCTCAGATAATTTGCAGAAGCAGGGTGGTTATATTCCCGGCATTCGCCCAGGAAACAGCACTGCAGAATATCTTTATCATATTGTGAATCGTATTACTTTGGCTGGAGCGGTATTTCTTGGATTGGTGGCCGTGCTGCCGATTGTGGTGCAGGGGCTGACTGGTATTGAAGCGATGACGGTTGGTGGTGTCAGTATTCTGATCGTGGTATCTGTGGTGCTCGAATTGATCAAACATTTGCAGAGTCAGATGACAATGCGAAGTTATGATGGGTTTTAAGGTACTTGGGTGATGGAAAAAACAAAAAACTATATCCTCCTCGGCCCTCCGGGGAGTGGAAAGAGTACTCAGGCAGAGCTTATCCGATCAGCTCTCCAGCTTGCTCATATCGATATTGGTTCAGAACTTCGGGCTGAAGCGGAGCGCGAGACTCCCTTTGGGCGGCAGATCAATATGATTATTCATCAGAAAAGAGAGCTTGTTCCGGATGCCTTGGTGTACGCCGTCCTTATTGAAGCACTGAAAGTCGTCCCTGAAGAACAGGGTATTTTGCTTGATGGAGCACCGCGACGTCTCACGCAAGTGGATGAAATCCTTTCTGTTTTTCAGTCTTTTGATCGGCCGATGACTAAAATCATTTTTCTGGAACTTTCGGAAGAGGCATCCGTGGAACGTATTTCAAAACGAGTGCTCTGCTTTGGTTGCCATCGTCCGTTTATCCTCGGGCAAGATATTCAAAGTATTGATGAGCGGTGTCATGTTTGTGGTGGACGTATCGCCCAACGGAAAGATGATACTCCAGAGGGAGTGAGAAAGCGTTTTCAAGTGTTTCATACCGACACGCTTCCGGTAGTCGAGCAATTTGCAAAGCTTGGCCAGGTAATACGCGTGGATGCGAATCGTGAACCCCAGGCTATATTTGATGATATATCGAGTCGATTATGAAAGAATATCGAGAAAAATCAGCAAAAGAATTGAAATGCCTCCGAGAATCAGGGAAGCATTTGCGTTCGGTACTCGCAATGGTCATCGCGGCTGTTCGTCCGGGAGTTTCTACTCAAGAATTGGACAGCATTGCCGAACGGGAAATCCGTGCCGTCGGAGGAGTGCCGATTTTTAAGGGTTATGGTTCGGAATGGGGGAAACCATTTCCAGCTTCACTGTGTACGTCTTTGAATCAGGAAGTCGTGCATGGTATTCCGAGTGAAAAACGCATTATTCAAGAGGGAGATCTCGTAAAACTGGATATTGGATTACGATTCGAGGGTATGGTAACTGATATGGCCCGCACGATTGCTGTCGGCTCGGTATCGTCTGAGGCACAGCGATTGCTTCAAATCACGCGAGAGAGTCTTGATTGTGGAATAGCAAAGATCTGTGCAGGAGCACATTTGTCTGACTATGCACGAGCAGTGCAGGCGCATGCCGAGAAGCACGGATACGCAGTCGTGAGAGATTTGGTTGGTCATGGTGTCGGGCATGAGCTACACGAAGATCCGCAGGTGCCAAACTATTTCCATGTCGGGATTCGTGATTTTGTGTTCACAAAAGGCATGGTTTTGGCGCTTGAGCCGATGATTAACGCTGGAGGACTGCAGGTAAAAATTGCGTCTGATGGATGGACTTTTGTGACTAGTGACGGAAAACTCTCAGCACATTTCGAAGATACGATTATTGTGACCGACGAAGGGACGGAGATAGTGACACGCGATTAGGATTGTGGAGAATCAACATGGAATATGAGAAGGCATATTTGGGCATTGATTGGGGCGCGACTGATGTCGGGGTTGCTCTCGCTGATCCTGAAACACGCATCGCTTTTTGCCTGACGACACTGCAGAATGATGCATCGCTTCTGGAGCGCATCGCGGAGATTGTGGATCGAGAGCAGGTGGGGACGATTGTGATTGGCACTCCTTTGCATGTACATCGAAAAGAAAGAGAAGACAAGACGGAGACGTTTGGAAATCGTCTCAGAAATCATATTCCAGCCCAGGTGCGTATTGTCTACGAAAACGAGATGTTTACCACCAAGATGGCACAGTTTAATCTGAGAGAGCGTGGTACGAAGCAGGTTTCAAAACATGATGATGTCGAAGCAGCGCGCATTATTTTGCAGGCATGGCTGGAGAGGAAATAGGAAGGGAATTACTTGAAGTGTCGCTTCGGCTGTGATAGCATACTTTTGTCTCGAGTGAAGTGGTTTTTGTGTGAACTTCAAGAAAAGGACCGTATTTTTTCTAGAAAGAGGCAACGGAAAGGTGGCCGAGCGGCTGAAGGCACCACACTGCTAACGTGGCGGGGGATAAAACCCCTCGAGAGTTCGAATCTCTCCCTTTCCGCCAACAGCAGGTAGCACGAGATGCTTCCTGCAACATTGGTCGGTTACAAAGCAAAAAGCACGGAAACCCCGTGCTTTTTGCTTACCTTATTTTGGAGACACGTCAGAATAGTCTTATAATGAAGAATAATACTCTTTTATTTATATTTATTGTATATGGCTAATTATCATGTAGTCCGAGGCTCCAAAGGAGGTTGGGCTGTTAAAAAAGAAGGATCTAAAACAGCAACATTTTCTCCTACTCAGAGAAGCGCTGAAAAAATTGCTAAACAAAGAGCCGTTAACACCGGAGGGGGTGAGGTAGTTATCCATCGTCGAGACGGCAGAATTCGAGATAAAGACACGATGTCTCCAGCAAGAGACCCATTTCCTCCTAGAGACAAGAAATCCTAGCGTAGAACTTATGGGGAAGTTTGTTGGATTTATACCCGAGGTTACCTTTGATGAGAAGATATCAAGGAAAGTAAAACTTTCTTCGGGTCTGTTTCTTTTGCCTATGAGTCATCCACATGTTGATACTTTGACTACTTTAGTTGGAGGATTAGGCTATAAACTTACTGGTGGAATTTTTTTGTATTACGAAGGTGTGTTGGAGGCAGACGAAACACCTTATGAAGTTTTTCAAGGATACTGCCTTGCTCTTACCTTTTTTTATAAAGAAGGAAGAGCTACTTGTCGTGCTATTAAGGAAATCGAAAACGAAAGCGATGTAGAATTATTTATCGATGAAGATGACCAGTTCGGTGTTAATCCTGACGATAAAATACTGTTGCAAAGGAATAAGCTAAAAGTTCTTGAGAGAGTTTATGCTCGCATTGAATCTCAATTGGCTACAAAAGATTTTAATCCACTAAGAAACTCAGTGGAGTTTTTCATTCTTTTCTTAAAAGAGAACCAGATCCGGACAAGATTGTTGTATTTGAGTATTTGTTTGGAAAGTATCCTGCTTGATGGAGAAACGAACGAAGTGACATACAAACTTGGCTTGCGTTGCGCTAAATTTTTGCATAAGTTTGATAAAACAATAGATTTAAAAGCGACCTTGCAAGAGGTAAAGAATGGATATATCCTCAGAAGTAAAATTATACACGGAGATAATTACGGGAAGGCATCGTCGAAGATGATTAACGGAAGTAGTAGCAAGGCTACTGGTGAACTTGATCATGTTTTGATTTTAGAAAAGATTGTTAAAAATGCCTACCATTTTATTTTTCTTAACAAAGCCCTCTATGAAGTGGCTCTCGGGAAGAAGTTGGGCGAATATATAGATCAAAAATTTATCCTTAAAAGTCAAAAAAATTAAATATCACACTATTTATCCAAAGTTATTTTCTTCTCTGCAAGATAGATCCGACTTTTGAGACAACCCAGTATTTCTCGCTTCTCTTCGTTCGTACCTTCTTTGAGGACATATTTGGCGTATCCTCGAATATCAACACTGGGGACACTGATTTTTTCTTTTGTTCCGAGAAAGAACTTTTGCATCTTGGAAAACTGTTCAATGTCTGCTTTTATTTTTTCCTTTACCTCGATCTCATTGAGACTTATCTTGTCTATTAATTCTTCAAACTGTTTTAGGATTTCTTTTTCTTCGGTATAGCCACACTTACAATCGGTCCCTCTAGCTTTGGTACAGCCGTAGTAGACATATCGGTGAACTCCGCCACCTCTTTTCTTTTTGAACTTTTCGTCGGCACTTATCCCTGATCCGCAGAGTCTGCAAGTTATCATTTTCGTGAAAGCGAACTCTTTACCTTCAACCCGTAGAATTTGGCTTTTTATCTGACTTTGTACGAGATCAAAAAGCTCTTTGGTAATGATCGGTTCGTGTTTCCCTGTGTACCAGTTCCCTGATTTTCTTGGATATTCAAACACTCCGTAATAGAAAGTGTTATCTAGGAGCCTGTAAATGTTCCCGAGGCTCAGGTTCTTTTTTCCAGCGGCACTTTTAAAGTTCAGATCAAATTTGAGCCAGTTGTAGATTTTTCTCCCGCTCCAATGTTCATACGCTACTTTCTCAAACATTTTCTTAATGACTGGTGCTCGTTCTGGATCAATGAGAGTTTCGCATTTGCGATCCATTCGCTTTTCTTTGAAATACCCAGTTGG
>JAGOSP010000009.1:0-27359 GCA_018062205.1 Candidatus Moraniibacteriota bacterium
CCATCTCACAGGCTCTGGCTCGAAGCCTGGGAAGATTGGGATTTATTGTGTAGGCCATAGGTGGAAATGCCTGATTAAAGCTAACGGATTAGTGTAGCAGGTGTTTCCAAGCTATTGAACCATAACGGAGGTGTTGACAAGAATATTAAAATATGTCAAACTAAATCGTTACTTAACAATGTTTGATTGAAAGACCCGATCTGGCTGTTCCTCTGAAGAGTGAGGTTTCCAGAATGGTTTTTCAATCAACTTCTGAAATACGGAGGCACCAAATGACCAGAAGAGATCTGGCTGTTCTTATGAGCGGTATTCTCGGGTTTGCTGTTCCCACATATTTTGCGTGGACGGTGTATCAGGAGAACATCCCGCAAAACATTGCGACTTGGGGGTTGATATTCCTACTTGATGGACTCGGTCTGGTGCTCGCGTATCGAGCTGGGAACAAAAGACCGTATCTCCAGATCGGTTGGTGTTTTGCGGCGTTTTGTATCGTGCTCGCCATTACGCTTGGCAAAAACCCATGGAAATGGGGATGGGTCGAGACAGCGGCACTCATTTTAGCCGGCGTTGCAATAGTGCTCTGGTTGAAGTGGAGTGCTAAAAAGGCGCTGTGGGCCTACATGGCAGCAGCGTATGTGTCGACCATGCCGCTCCTAGTCGATTACTGGAACGTACCACAGCCGAGTACGTTGTGGTTGTGGCTGTGGACGGTTGGGACTTGCCTCCTTGCGATCTATGGTTCCGAGAGGCGAGATTTTGCCAACACGTTTGTTCCTTGGGGTGCGCTAGTGCTGAACGGTTTTATCGCTGTACTCTGTGTCCTCTAGATTCTTTTCTCCCACCTTGCAGGAAACCTGCTTCGGTGGGTTTTCTTTTTGAGTCCTATTCCCGAATAACGCCCCATTTCTTTCCTTCGAATGTCTGATAGAGGAGCGGAAAAATAATAAGGGTCAGTATGGTTGAAACGGAAAGGCCGAATATAATTGCCCATGCCAATCCTTCCCAAACAGGATCGGCGATAATCGTGAGTGATCCAAGAATGGCCGTGAGCGATGTGAGAAGAATCGGAAGTAATCGGACGCGTCCGGCTTCCATAAGTGCTTCGACAAGAGGCATTTTTTGTTCTTTGAGCTCATCAAGATAGGCGAGATAGATGATCGCATTTTTGACCACAATTCCCGCGAGTGCAATTACGCCAATCATGGATGTTGCATTGAAATAGGTGCCTTTGGTTGCAGCAAGTATGGCAAATCCGACGAGGACCCCAATCAGTGCGAGGGGTATGGTTGCCATAATTAGTAGTGGCACGACGATGGAACGAATTTGAATCACGAGGACAAAATAGATAAGCAAAAGCGCTACAGCCATGGCCGTTCCAAGGTCACGGAAAATCTCAAGAGTCAGTTTCCATTCTCCATCGATACGAACAGTGATATTTTGTCCGGCAGTATTGGTGTAAGTGATCCCGAGTGGCGACCAAGATGTTACTTTTCCGGTATCATCACGAAGATGGTAGGCGAAAAGTTTTGGAAAAAGATCGAGTATGGCATACATGACACTTCTATTTTCCATTTCTCCGCTGACAGACACTACCTGTTGTCGTGAATCAGTAGCGATTTCACTGAATGAATTTGGGGATTGTTCAGTGAAGAGCTCAGATATTGGGACAAGCGTACCGTTGATACTTTTTACCGTGATATGCGCCAGATCATTTGTATCAGCTCGGTCTCGTGGTTGCATGCGTACAATGACAAATTGTTCTTTTGCTTGTCGATCATTCTGGGTGAGTTTTTCCTGATAGCGAGCAACACTAATCCCTGACAATGCCGCATGGAGAGTCTCAGTTATTTCTGTCGGTCTAATTCCTAGCCGCCCTGCTTTTTCGATGTCGATTTGATATTGATTTTCGAGAGAACGCTGAGGTGATGATGTTTTGAGATCAACAATTCCTGGGATGCCACTGGCTAGCCGCTCAATATCTGCGGCAGTCGTATCAAGAAGTTGTTGATCGTCTCCTTGAATTTTGAGAAAGAATGTCGAGCGTACGGGTGGCCCTGGTGGATCTTCAACAACCACTATTTTTGCATCACCTTCAAAAGGAAGCACTTCTTCCTCGATGATTTTTCTGAAACGAAAAGCAATTTGTTCTGATGTTTCCTTGCGTTCTGCATGAGGTGTAAGATTTATTTTGAGTGTTGCCTGATTTTCCTGTGAACGCATGAAGCTGCCTTTAAAAAGTCCATTGAAGTCGGTTATTGGCGGTGTACCAACGAAGCTTTCAACACTGGTGACTTCTTGTAATGCCAGCGCTTTGATTTCTAATTTGGAAGATACAGCCAATGTTTTTGCATAAGCTGTTTGGTTTGGCATATCCAGATAGAGTGAGAATTGCTCTTTGTCGGCTTTTGGCAACATACGGAATTGCACTACTCTGAAGAGCGGCAAGAGTAAGGAAAGAAAAAGCAGAACCGCAGCCGAAGTAAGAACAATATTTTTTTTGCGTTTATTTCGCGCGAGATTCCCGATGAGTCTTGCGTAACGATTTTCGATGATGTGAATTGTTTTTACGAACATATTTTCTTTCTCCTCTGTTGTGCCAGATGAGAAAATACCCGTTAGGGCTGGATTGAGAGTGAAGGCGAATAGCAATGAGACCAGAAGGGTTACGGATACGAAAAATGGGATAGGACTCATGTAAGGCCCCATCATGCCGCTCACGAATGCCATAGGAATGAATGCGAGTAAGATGGTTACGGTAGACATGAAGACCCCAACCCCAACTTCATCGACAGCCCTGATAATCAATGTTGATTTGCGAACACCGGGATTCTTTTTGATGGTGCGGTGTATATTTTCGATAATGACGATAGCATCATCAACCAGTAAACCGAGTGCTAAAATGAGCGCAAAGAGTGTGATACGGTTAATAGTTTGATCGGCAAGTAGACCGATTCCGAATGAAGTCAGCAGTGTCAGCGGAATCGAAATAGCAACAATGAGAGAGTTTCGTATTCCAAGAAAAGCCATGAGGATGATAACGACAATACAAACAGAGAGAATAAGGTGTTTGGTGAGTGTTGATATTTCATCATGAGCGGTCGCTCCATCGTCACGCAAGATAGCAAAATCGACCAAAGAAAATCGACTTTGTTCTTGTGCAATGGCAAGTTTTTCTCTCACAGCACTTGTCACACTACTAATATTTGCGCCCTGAATTTTTGCGATGGTGACATAAGCCGCATCTTTTGTGGGGGTATTTTTTCTGGCAATATGGACATTGCTCGTGATTTCTCCTGGTCCTTGAGTGATGATTGCTACATCGCCAAGTCTGAGGGGGTTTTCTTGATCTGGGATGAGGACAATTTGTTCGGCAGCACTGGCTGATGATATGCCACCATGTACTCTTAAGATTGCCGTACCAGTCTGATTTTT
Source organism: Candidatus Moraniibacteriota bacterium (assembly GCA_018062205.1). GTDB lineage: Bacteria > Patescibacteriota > Minisyncoccia > Moranbacterales > UBA1568 > JAGOSP01. Next base: position 3,433 of record JAGOSP010000009.1, read on the forward strand.
GAGCGGTTCAACAGTGTAGGTACTACTAGAGTTTTTGAGTGCACCGATTACATCAGCGACAGATAGGCGAGAGTGCGCTAATTTTTCAGCGATTAATTCTACTTGTAAATTGTCACTGAGCCCACCAACCACAGATACTTTTGATGTTCCTTCAACAAGTTTCAATTCATCGGCCAAATCAAAAGCAAGACTTTGTAGGGCCTGCGGAGAACGGCTTTCTGATGTGAGGGCAATAGAAATAATGGGAACATCTTCAGGGTCCAGGGTGACCAGAGCGGGATCTTCGGCACCTATTGGTTTCTTATGTAGATTATCTTTTAATTTCTGAGAGAGTGAGATTTTTGCTTTTTCGGTGGATGTTCCTACCACAAATTGTACGGTGACAACGCTTCGGCCACCATCAAATGAATGAGAAATGAGCTGATCAATGGCGGGGAGTTCACTGAGAGCATCTTCGAGCGGGCGAGTGACCAGTTCTTGTACTTGAGTGGCAGTTGCTCCGGGAAAATTGGTGGTAAGTAGGAAAGCTGGAGCAACAATGTCTGGATTGTAGGCTTTTGGCATGAGTATAAAACTCCCTATTCCCCAAACCAAAATAAAAAGAATGACCAGAATATTTAATTCACGATTTTGTACGAAAAGCCGGGCCAGGCGTCCAGCAAGGCCAAGTTTTTCCTGAGGTTGTTTGCTTGGTGTATTAATTGGATTCATATGGCTTAACTACTAATCCATTTACAAGAGAGTGCTGTCCCTCGATGACAATTTTTTGATTCTCAGCAATTCCTGTTGTGATATCAAGCATTCCATCGTATTCGGAGCTGATGCTGACAGGCTGTTCTTTGACGGTGTTGTCTTCGTTGAGAGTAAAGATTATCTTGTCTCCTCCTCGAGAAATAAGAGCGTTTCTTGGAACAGAGACGGCATCTTGCAGGCGGGGAATCATGAGATGCCCATGGAGGAAATCACCCAGAGAAAGAAGCGTGTCAGTATCATTCAGGTGTATGCGGACGAGAGTTTTTAAACTTTGCGAATCGCTTCCGGCGCTGATTACTGTGACAACACCAGAGAGAGGCTGTCCCATTTCTGTTTGTAGGAGAGCAGTGGTACCGACGGTCACAGCGCGTCCGCGGGTAGCTGAAATGAAAGTCTCGATTTCCTTGTTCTTTTGAGTACTCATACTTACCAGTGGCATGGAGAAATTTGCAAAACCACCTTCACGTCCATGGAGAGCCGTGATCACTCCTGAGAATGGAGCAACTAGGGTTGAATTTTTTTTGCTTGTTTGAGCAATATTGAGTGCACCCTGAGCGGTAATCAACTGGTTCTTTGCTACTTGGATTTGGAGATCACGGCTACGTTTAGCACTTTGAATTGCTTCGGCTGTTGCATCGGAACTCGTGGCTTCTTTTGATTGACTCACGAGTTGTTGGTAGTATTTTTCACTTGCTGTGAGTGTTTTTTGGAGAGTATCGACATTTGCTTTCGCGACGGCAATTTGAGTTTCAGAATGGTTTGCGTCGATTGTTGCAAGAACATCTCCTTTTTTTACGTATTCTCCCTCATGTTTCAAGAGACGTAGAATGGTTCCACTCATCATCGGGGCTATATCGGCCCGCTCTTCTCCGCGCACAAATCCGGAGATTTCCAGAGGCATATTCTTGTCAGCCTTTTTGGCGAGAGTTATTTTGACGGATTTGATAGTTTTGGTTTCTTGATTCGTATCATTAGGTATTTTCGCAAATGAAAATGCCATGAGTGTTAGGAGAATAAATATCCCCAGACCAGAAAGTTTTTGTTTCAGAGAGATTTTTTGCATATTTTTTGCATTACGTCACGAATAGATTTTTGACAGAAAAGCTTGTTTCTGTTTCGTTTGACATAATACCCCAGTGGGGTATACAATGTCAAATAGAGAGGAAAGAGAGGTAAAGAAATTTTCTGTATTACTCGTGTGAAATGAATTCGTATTCTTAATAATAAACATATGCAAAATGAAGGCATCATCGAAAGAAGTATTCAAATAACTATTTCAGTAACCCTTTTGATGACTGCATTTTTTTGGACAGGTGGAATCTGGCAGAAAGCATTTTTCCTATTGTCTTTTTTAATAGGTATTTTTTCGGTGATAGGATTCTGCCCACTGTACGTATTATTTAGAAAGAAAATTTTTTGTCCGGTTATGAATCTTACCAAAAGGCGATCGCTCTTTCTTTGTATCTATACGCTTATTTTGCTGGGAATCGGTTCGTATGGGAGTATTTTTTTTACCAAGAAAATTTTTGGAGAAGATTTTCAGATGATGAATACGGATTACAAGCAGACTCTTTTTGAAACTGGTCAGGAAAAACAGCTAGAATCAAAAGAAAATTATGAGAAATTAGTTATCTCGTACGCTCTTTTTGAAAAAAAATATCGTTCTTATCGACCGTATTCTTTGCGAGGAGATGCTTTATTTGATACTGATTTAAAAAGAGTGGAAGAAATTATTTTGAGCGTAAAGAAAAAAGTAGACAATGGGGATTTGAGAGAGGCGCACTTGGAGCTCGAAACAATACGTCCAATCACGCAGGATATTCTGAAACGGAATAACTTTTCGTTATTGGCCATTGCGTTAGTGGACTTTCATGACTCCATGGAAAAAATTCTTGATAAAGCGAATATACAGGATGCTCCTGGTGTTATCATGGCCTATGATGAAGCAAGTTTGAAGCTCTCCTTGGTTGAACAAGAAGCTGCTGATGTGGAAATTCAAACAATCCGTAAGAATCTTGATGACCTTTTGCGACTAGCGAAAGATGGACGATTGGATCAATTAGAGGAAAAAGCAGGAGAGTTAAAGAAAAGCTTTGTAAGAGTGTATTTAGCTAGAGGATAGCATCCTATACTATAAATGAAAAATGTAATCTTAATTATATGATAAAAACAGTGAAAACCGAGAAGGAGTTGCGTGCACAGCTTTCAAATAGAATTGCACGTATCGAAGGCCAATTGAATGGCATCCATCGCATGATACAGGAGGAAAAAGAATGTATGGATATTATTATACAGATATCAGCGGTGAGGTCTGCTATTTCAAATCTTGGAGTCGCTTTGCTTAAGAATGATCTTGTATGCAAACAAAAGGGAAAGAAGATAATTGATGAGTCTTATTTGAAGATGCTTTTTAAGCTCAGCTGATCGATTCGATAAAAAAAACGAGAAGCCTTTGTTTAAAAATACGGTGTATTGAATAGGTGGAAACCGAATCGTAGAGGCTGTTTTGGTTTCCATACTTGATAGTTTGGGAGAAGAATGATTTTTAAGAAAATGGTAGGTAGATTGTAAAATAGGAGTAATTCTTCAAACCTGTTCTGAAATGGAGTATGATAGAAGATACCTATGAAAGAAGATTCGCGCTCTATTTTCAAGAAAGCTGAACAGGCCCTTTTTATCCGTCGCTGGTTAAAAAGGGTTGGATTAGTGGTGTTAATCATGGGGATTGTTGGATTTTTTGGATATACAAGGATTGCGAAGCGGTCAGCGGGTATTATAGAGAAGCCAGTGTTGATTGTTGAACATGAATCATTGCCTCCGGTGTACGAGCCTGAGCCAGTGGCACAGCGAGCCGAAGAAAATGAATCGAGGTGGCCCGTGCTTCCGCCACCCCCAGATCCGAAAATGGATTTGATTAAATCAAGAGGATGCGTGGCAGATGGTCTATTGAATGGTTTTGGTGGTGATGAGCGGAGTTCGATTGCGATGATTAATCGTTCGCAGTGCTATTATCTCCATCGCGCGCTTGAAACATGGTTGGAGCCGCCCGATTTTGAGACTGCTTATCAGATTCATCAGGAAATTACGAAACCAAATACGGTATACGGAATGTTTCTTGCTGAAGCTCTTGATACCAAGGCAAATTATGAGTATCCAACAGAGAAACGAGACTTTGATTTTAAAAAAATGTGTCGAAATGGGAGTAAGAATTTTTGGGGTGAACATACGTGCAAGCCGACGCTCGAGAGCGCTGAATATCGAAAATACCTTGAGTATATTACCGAACGAGCCATGGATTTGGGGGTGCAAGTCTTTCTCTTCGGACAAGTGTTTTATCAGGATGCCTCTGATCTGAATCGGACTCGGATGCCGGAAGTAATTGCTTCGATGCGGGAGTATGCTGATTTTCGTGGAATGAAAATTTTTATTGGAGCGCAAACAAATGATATTCAAGATGAAAACTATTTGCGCCAGTTTGATTTTATCGAAGGTGGAGTCGGGATTGATACGGATGGGCAAATTGAAAATGGCCCATGTCTGTCTCGGTGGTGGAAAAAACAGGGAGATTGGTGTTGGGCGCTTTTGTGGCATTCGAAATATGTTTCGAAATCGAATAATGTACTGATACATCTTGATTGGAGTGGGAAGATTGGTGATGATATGGGTCGGTTTGTGCGGATGGAAAGGCCGGCGCGCGAAGAGACACTGGCACGACTCCATCAATACTTCTTGGAAAAGAAAATTGGCTTCCTTGTACCGATGATGGCACGACTCCATCGGGATAATGATGGGTGTTACGGTGGAGACAAACATTTTTATTCCGCAAGCCGAAAGTATTCCTGTGATGATGAAGATGCGATCAATCAAATTTTTTTGAAAAAATAAGTATGGCTTTTATACGAAACAAGGAAAATTTTACTTGTGGACATTGTGGGAAAACAGTGATTGGTAACGGTTATACAAATCATTGTCCCTCTTGTCTCTGGAGTCAGCATGTTGACGTGGAGCCAGGTGATCGTGCGGCTCAGTGTCAATCAATGATGGCGCCAGTCGCGGTACTCCTTGCGAATGATACCTATCGCATCACACATCGCTGTGTGATTTGTGGGTATGAAAAGGTAAATACGAGCTCACCAGAGGATCAGTTTGAAACAATTTTAGCTATTGTACGTCTGACGAATGATCGACTAGCGAAAGGTTGATATTCCTTGTGAGGGTTCACAGGAAGCGCGAGAATCTATTTATAAAACGTTTTGCATGCTTTCTCGAAAACGTTCCATCATGTTTGGTATTATAAGCACCTTGTTTCTCATGGTATCTATTTTGATGTTGTCTGAATTGAAGAGAGGATTTCCTTTCTTGTCTTTAGAGGAGGACGCTGAAAGTGAGTCGTTATTCTATCGGGTAACACGAGTAGTCGATGGGGATACGATTGAGCTTGAGGATGGCCGGAAGGTTCGCTATATAGGTATCAACACACCCGAAACAGTTGATCCGCGACGAAAAGTCGAGTGTTTTGGGAAAGAGGCCTCTTCTTTTAATAAAAGTCTCGTAGAGGGAAAAAAAGTGAGGTTGGAAAAGGATGTATCAGAAACAGATAGATACGGAAGACTGCTTCGCTTTGCGTATCTTGAAGACGGAACCTTTGTCAACGAAGTGCTTGTTCGCGAGGGATATGCGTATGCTGCAGCGTATGTGCCAGATATTACTCGGAAAGCATTTTTTGCAGAAACAGAAAAAGATGCTCGTGAAAATGAGAGAGGCCTCTGGTCGCCGAACACATGTGCGGGAGAGAAGAATCGAGAGAGTATTCGTTGACGGATAACTTGCGCCATGTTACAACTGTCATCGAGTCTGCCGAAGGTGGGGCGATGATTGTTGTGTAATGGTTTTTTAACATTTTTTTCGTGAGGAGAGGATGCTATTATGGGTGCCTATATTTATCCGATGCCCCTTGTATTGTGGGGATTTTTCTTTGCCGGTGTGTTTCTGCGGTGGAGCGTAGATTCGGTCAGGCGATTTAAAAAACATCGTCGACTGGAAGAAACGTGTTTGTTTGTCGAACGCCGGTTGTTTCATATGAGAGTCACCAGCGGGTACACGCTACAAGAGATGCAGGGGCTGATTACTCGGATTGGAGGCGAAGACCTGGAATATCCAGAACACAGAACCCGCGTGTGTCGCTTACTGATTTTTGCTACGGAGCGCTGTCGAATGCTTTCGTCGCGCGAAGAGAAAGAGAGTGCTCGTTACTGTGCAGATTGGCTTGCGAACCAAGTCGTGGCTTTACAAGAATATGAGTTCTGTGACCAAAAGCTGATTGATGAGAGTCTAGACACAGTAGAAATACTGCTTGGTTTATCTGGAAATACGCGGTCTTCGTTACGAATGTAATCTCGTGTCTCATAAAGAGGAGTCGGGAGTTATTTTGGAACAGATTGCTCAGGTGTCACGCGCAAGCGGACACCTCTTTTTTTACGAAGAAAATATCGTTTTTATGTCGCGGATGAATGCTTATTGGAAATTTCAGCGTGTAAATCAGCGAGAAAAGTCGCGCAATCGGTTGAGCCGAGCTGACCACGATCACGACTTTCCAGAGAGAATGTTTTTGTTTCTATTTCCTTATCACCCACTACGATAAGATAGGGGATTTTTTGGAGTTTGGCATTCCGGATGCGCTTTCCGAGAGATTCGTTCGAATCATCTACGGAAACACGGATGGAAGCTTCTCGCAGGGTCGTCTCAATAGTTTTAGCATAAGTCTGGTGCCCTTCACCAATAGGAAGGATTCGGACTTGTTCGGGGGCAATCCAGAGTGGAAAATTTCCAGCAGTATGTTCAATGAGAAATCCAATAAATCGCTCATGCGTTCCTAGCGGGGCTCGGTGAATAACAATAGGAGTTTTCTTCTTTCCATCGACGTCAGTATATTCAAGGTCAAATTTCTTCCCCATGAATAAGTCGAGCTGATTTGTTGAAGCGGTGAAAGTCCGTCCAATTGAGGAAGTAATTTGAAAATCCATTTTTGGCCCATAAAAAGCAGCCCCTTCATGAACGATGGTGTAGGGAACACCTGACTTTTCCATCGCTTCTTTTGTCATAGCTTCGGCATCTTGCCAATCAGCCTCATCCCCATGGTATTTATCGAGGTTTTTTGGATCTCGGAGAGCGAGTTCCATCATATACTCGGTGATGCCGAGTTTTTGGTAGTAGTATTCGTGAAGTTTGATGACCTGAATAAATTCTTCTACGGCCTGTTCTCGAGAAACATAGATATGAGCATCATTCATTTGCATGCCTCGTACACGCATGAGTCCGAAGAGACTTCCTGAATCTTCATATCGATGGCACCAGCCATATTCTGCAATACGCAGTGGGAGTTCTCGATAACTTCTTGGACGAGCAGAGAAAATTTTATGATGGAAAGGACAATTCATTGGTTTGAGATAGTAGTTTTCCTCCTCGATGACGAGAGGGGCATACATACTGTCTTTGTAGAGAGGGAGGTGTCCCGAGGTATAGAAAAGGTGTTCTTTTGTGATAAGTGGTGTGGTGACGCGTTGATATCCCCATTTTGTTTCGGTTTCTTTCGCCCATTTTTCAAGTTCTTCTTTCAAGATATTGCCTTTTGGGAGCCAAAGGGGGAGTCCTTTGCCAATAGACTCATCAAAACAAAAAAGATCGAGTTTTTCCCCAAGGATTCGGTGGTCACGTTTTTTTGCTTCTTCGACACGAAGGATGTGTGTTTGGAGGGCTTCTTTGTTCTCAAAAGCATATCCGTAAATACGAGTGAGCATTTTTTGTTTTTCGTCTCCGCGCCAGTAAGCACCCGCTATACGTGTGAGTTTAAAAGCATCTTGACGCATCAGTGAAATGTTCTCGGCGTGTCCGCCTCGGCAGAGATCCTCGAAGTCGCCAGAGCGGTAGAGAGTTAGGGGTTCACCTTTTTCGACAATGTCATCGATTAGTTCGAGCTTGTAGGGATTGGTTGTAAAAAGCTGACGAGCTTCCGCGGGACTTACTTCTCGGCCCTGGAAGTCTTTCCATGTTTTGAGAGTGTTACGCATTTCTTTCTCAATACGCTTCAAATCCTCATCTCCGACAGGAGTAATAAAATCAAAATCATAATAAAATCCATCGTCGATAGCCGGGCCAATAGTTGGCTTCGCATCAGGGTAGAGTTTGAGGACGGCTGCCGCGAGCAGGTGCGCGAAGGAGTGACGAATGACGGGGAGTATATCAGACATAAGATGAAGAATAAGAGACTTTTTAAGTATGATTTACAGGATAGTGCAGGAAGAAGAGAGGAGCAAGAAACTTGACTTTTTTTCAGGAAAATGCTTTTCTAAGAATGAAGTTGTTTTGTAGTACCTTGGTTTTCTGGGGACAGATCGCGCCTCCTCCCTCCCCTCGTGCGCGATTCTTTTGCCCTCCCCCCTGGTGTCATTTGCCAGGGGTTTTTTTTGTCTATTTTTGTTCTTCTTTGGTCTGTATGGAGATGTTGAGGTCTTTTTTGAGTTCAAATGATTCGGTGTATTCTCGATCTTTTGTCTTGAGGGTGATGGTAACAGGGATGGTCCCTGTTCCAGATTGTTTCTGAATGAGGAGGCGATAATTGTCGGGTGTGATGGTATTCGGAAGAGTATACTCGATACCCGTTTCAAGTGCGCGCCCCATAAGAGCGTCTACTTTGTACCCAAAAACTGTTTTGTTGAGGTCGGTTGAGTCTTGACTGATAACGCCGCCGGTGTGTCTTCGTGATTGATCAATATATTGAGAGCCAAGCGGGGCGAGAATACGCGTGTAAGTGTGGTAGTCACTGGTACGCCAGTCGCCATGTGTGGCAGTATGATTGTAAGTGTAAGAAACATTTGCCTTAGGAATTTCGCCGGTGAAATCAACGGTATATTGGAGTGAGCGCTTCACGAAGTAGTCACTTTTGAGAGCGCCGAGATTAGCGTCTACAACCATAAGATAGTCACCAGTCCAGCTTGTTTCCACCCCACCATCCCAGTGAACTTCTTTGATAAGAGACTGAAGTCGTTCATCATGAAAGTACAGCATGATATCTTTGTTTCGGAGTTCGCCCTGAGCAAATTCGGCTATGCTTTGTATTTTGTCGATATGATTGAGACGGGTAATCATTTCGGCAGCGATTTGTTTCATGACATTCTTTCGATTTTGCTTGAGTTCTGCTGAGACGTCATCGCCGAGATAGTTTTTTTCCACAGCCTCCTCAAGTTTCAGAGCACCGTCTGCGCTTGAGAAAGTTCCAAATCCAGAAATAGTAACAGGCCCAGTTATATCGAGTAGGTGATTGAAAACATCTGAATTGACAGCAACGACGGCATCGAATTTTTCGCGACCACCACCAAGTCGATAAAAATATTCAGCCTTCAGGGCATTGTAGGGGAAATCAGGAGAAAAGTTAGAATCACGAAGCATCCAACGTTTGATTTGAGCATAGCGGGTGAGTGGCCATGGTGGAGTCACTTTGATATTTGCATTTTTGATACGTTGATCAAGAAGATTGGCGTCTTCAACTACCGTAGAGATGATTTCAGCATTCTTTACTTTAATGACAGCGTATTGTCCAAGAAAACCACCACCTGGACGAAGTTCATAATTATTTTGAAGGAGAACCAGGAAAACACGAACTCGATCGTCGTGAAGCGTGAGCTCTTGGACGAGCTGGTTTGCAACCTCAATTTCTTTTTTGGTGTTGGGTTCGAGAGGAAGAAGTTTTGAAACTTTCTCAAAAAGAGCAAGAGAGCCAACGGCAAATTGTGTTTTGTGTGATTTAATTGTTGTAAGACCAATCCAGCCAAGGCCAAGGATTGCAATGATAACTATGGCGAAGATGAGGCGTTTTTTGGTAAATAAGGGTTTGGATGGTTTCATAGAGAATATATTGGTGAAAGATAGAAATATATAACCTTTATAGTCTATCAAGCTTCATCGGTCTTGAGAAGCTCGCAACATGCCCAATAAGGCTTTGGTATCGGCTGCAGAAATATGTTTATCCAAAGGAAGGGAAGAAATATTTTATGATGTGAGTGCGTGGTTTGCTTTGGTTAAAGGGTAGCAAGTTGTTGAGGATGTATTTTTTTTTGGACAAGCACGGAGCATAACTGGTCTTTACGTTTGTTTTCTGCGTGCTACAATAGGCATGTTTTTGTTTTGCACGAGATGATGGCAGAAACAAAAAAGCGGGTATAGTAGAGTGGTAATACGTGACCTTCCCAAGGTTAAGCGACGGGTTCGATTCCCGTTACCCGCTCCATTAAAAATGAGGCTCTCTGGAGACTTGTTTTTTATTACCCCTAAACGGACCAGGTGAGTTCTAGAATTTAATGCCCCTTTTCTTTCTTGAGGAGGGCGGCGAAAATTTCATTTGGTTTTTGATACTGAAGGCACTTTCGTGGACGATTGTTCAGACGCTCCTGAATCTCAAAAATCATTCTCTTACTCATTGAATCAAAATGACAGCTTCTCGGCAAATACTCTCGAATCAATCCATTCATATTCTCTCCCCCTCCCTTCTGCCATGAGGAATACGTATCGCAGAAGTAGGAAGGGATGTTCAAGAGTGTTTCTGTCTCTTGATGAAGGACATTCTCCGTTCCATTGTCTCTCGTGATGCTTCTTCGGAGAGACGCTGGCAAGACGGAAAGATGCTCCTGTATGGAACGTTCGTGTTCCCGTGCCGTCTTGTTGGAAACTTTCTTCAATCGACACAGCCGCATCTTCCGTTCTACCTGTACCGAGAGTACTGATTGCTGCCCAGGGAAGATGACGGAATCTGTTTCCCAATCTCCATACCGTATTCTCTCTCCGATTTCCTGTGGTCGCTCCTCTATCGGAATACGGCTTGGAATACGCGATTTCTGAGGTTTTCGGTCACATCGTTTCTGCCGTACTTTCTGCTTACGTCTGAGTTTTTTGTACAAACCACCCATCCGTCCTTCTCCGACATACACGTATTGGTAGATGGTTTCCATACAGACACTTCCTTCCACGTCATCCGGGGGATGCTCCCGAAGTTCTCCCGCGATCTGTTCGGGCGAGTATCCTTCGGAGAGGTTCTTTTCCACGAGTTCCTTTAGTTTCACATACGCTGTTTTCTCAAGCTTTCGTTTGTTGGTTTTCTTCGCATTCCGATCAGAGATGCTCTGTGCAGAGGAAGCGGTGTATGGAAGATGCTCTCCAGAGTTTCGGAGAATCTCTCGTTTGATGACGGAGGAGTCCCGTCCAAGCTTCCTCGCAATCCAGGTCTTCCTCTTCCCCATACGGAGATACATTTCAATCTTCTCCCGTTCGGAGAAGGTAATCCTTTGAACAGGCATATTTTTGGTTCACATGGCTTATGTGCCATCCTACTCCAAAAAAGGGGCGATGGGGTTAGAATTCACCCCATAACGCAATACTTGACTTTATGGTTAAAAAATACTATAATTCTAATTTGACATTTCCCCTAAATTCACCCCTCGATTTGGGACACCGAGCGAATGTCAATACCGTTCTTTCCAGCCACTAAGGTCATCAAACCCAGCCCTAAAGGAGGGCCAAAATGCATGATATCGTGAAAATACTAAGCACCGCCGAACGCGTGGTCAAGGGCGCGATCCAGCTCGCCAATGAACAAGGCCAGGGACGTGGCGGCGCCTACTTCTGTGTTGTCGATCGGTGGACTGACCAAGTGGTCTTGCATGCCCTCATCGGTAGCGGGCCAAACAACCAGATTCCCAAGTGGCGCGAGTTCTCGTCCGAGATGTGCATCCGCTTGTTGCGACACCCTGAACACGAGACGAGCTTCGAGTCGCAAAATCTTGCCAACAACCAGTTCCCTGGCGCTGTCCGCGGTACGGACTACATCTTCGGCCTTTACGGCTTGAGGTCGCTCGATGACGAAGCCGCCATGCTCCAGGTAGCCATCCGGCTGGGTCAGCGCGACCGCAAAGCCACACTCGACCTCATCGATGAAAAGCGAAACCCGAAGCTCCGTCGATTCCTCGACGTGATCCATGGGACTAAGTAACGTCTCGGCACATGGTCATAAAACAACAAGAGCCTGACCAGCTCTTTTTTTCTTTGCTTAAATTAGATTTTTCCAAAATAAAAAGTTCGAACATCATTGACGCACCGGCTCCATTAAAAATGAGGCTCTCTGGAGACTTGTTTTTTGTCTTGGATCTTTTGCTCTTTCGTGTGTTGTGGCGCGGCGATCAGCTTTTTCTGATGCCCCATGTTTCCGAACATGCAGCAAGGAAAAGGTTGATCGTCGTGCCCTTCTGTCTATTGAGAGAGAAGTCTTAAGTTAGGTACCATCGAGTATAAGACCCGTTATTCTCCCTGTGGGTCGGAGGTGAAGAGGGTGTTGATTTTCGTGTTGGCCTGAGTAGAGAGGTGGGTGAGGAAAACGAGCGCATAGTGCGGGTCGGGGGCGAGCCATTCATCCATTCGAATCTCAGGTGTCGGATGAGCCGTCTGGTTTTCGCCAGAAATCACGAGTGATGTGCCGAGAGTGGTCAGTTCCAGAAATCGTGTGTTGTTCGTGTCTACAGATGGAGGGGCGGTGAGAGCGGGCGTCGGAGTATGAGTTGTCGGTTCAGGAGAAGTAGAAACGGGGGATTCGGTAGTTGGAGCAGGGACCTGCTCGACCGTTGGTGATTGAGGGGGAGAAACCGGAGGATTGTCAGGTGGCGCGATGGTTTTGATCGGCTTTCCTTTTTCCTTCTGAAGTATCGTATTGTCGGTGAGTGAAGAATCGAAGCCATATTTGAGATCGTGTATCGGTTTGCCATCCGGAGCGCGAAGTTCAATCTTCCCTTTCTGATTCGGAAGAGCAAAGAGTGCGTGTGCGCGCGTGAGGCGGCGAACGGATTTTTTTGGGATGATGAAGCTGGCGCGGATAGGATGATTGACGAGTTTTTTCGATCCGGTAGCGATACTGTATCCGAGAAGGTCGACGTTTTTCTTCGTATGGTTTTGGATCTCGATCCATTCGGCTTCCGGAGTCGTATCGGCACCGGCGGGATTGGGGAGAAGACGCATGATACGGAGTTTGGGTGGATCGAATTTCTCGATTTTTAATCGGAAGGTTTCGACGATTTCCTCACTCCCGTCTTTGGTCGTGAGCGTTACAGTATAGGTGCCGGATTTTTCATAGCGATGACTGGTTTCTTCGAGATAGCTCTTGTGCCCATCACCGAAATCCCAGACGTATTTGAGACGATCTCCGTCGGTATCTTTTCCATTGGCTTCAAAATTAATATTCACTTGACGATAGCCTTTCTTGGGAACACGCTCTTTGGTTGAGGGGAGGGTATTGCTCAGGATATTCGGTGCCAGAGGCGTGAGTGTCCTGCTCGCGCGCCAGCCGGTAGCGGTTCGGTTGAGAGAGGCACCCTCGGTGGTTTTGTTATAGGTGACGGTATCGATGAGCGTACCGGTAGGATTGAAGAGGGAGAGGGCTTCTTCTCCATTATTGAGAGAGAAAGAAAAATCGGTATCATCAATGACGAAATATCCGTGGGCCGGTAGGGATGTTTTGCTTGGGAAAGTGTAGTCCCCTGTCTTGGTTGCGTCAGTGATTTGCCAGCCAGAGAGATCGATGTCAGTGTCGCTTAGGTTGTAGAGTTCAATATACTCACCGACATCTTGCGGGGTATCGGGATTGGGAAAAACTTCATTGATACGGATTGCACCAGTCATCGGAAGCGAAGAGGGGGATTCTTCGGGAACATCTTGTATTTCACAGAGCGTTCCAAGAACATGTGTATCCAAAATACGCCCTTGTGCATCAAGGAGAACGATCTCCATCGTGTTTTTGGTGAGGGTATTTGATACGGGGTATACCAAGTCGGCTGGTGGATCCAGCGGGTGGAAGACAGCGTAGTCTGGATGGGCAATGAGAAAACTTCCATTTCCCAGAATAGATTTGTGACTGAAACGACTTGGCGTGACGAGTGTTTCTTCAGAGCAAGTGTCTTTTGTTTGGGAATAGATTTTGTGGAGGATTTTGAATCCGGTGAGATCTTGGGATAGAGCAGCAGTATTTTTTAACTGAATAAATTCATCATTCGCTCGAATGCCCTCAGTTTGCACTTCGATTATGGAAAGTGGAAATGAGGCAAAAGCAGAGAGGCTAATTGTTCCCCAGAAGGTAATGCATGCTAGAGCACAGAGAATAAGAGTGTAGCGGGATAGCATAGAGGTCTTTTTTATGGTATAAATATACTAAAGATTCAAATTAAATTAAAGAATAAAGAGTATGACAACCGAAATGCAAGATACTGAAAAGAGTCAAGAGAAAGAGACTTCCGGTGTCGTTGGGATGGTTCTTGAGGGAGTACTCGCTGCCATTCGTGGTTGGTTTGATGCGGCAAGAGCGAGTGTTGAGCAAGCTATCACTGACACTGTGATGAGAGCAGCCCGACAAGCATTTGTATTTTTTCTAGCACTTCTTGGTATTGCTTTTCTTCTTTTTGGATTAGCAAAGACTCTAAGTTTTCTTTTTCGAACTCCGGGTATTGGTGAGATGATTGTCGGATTTATTGTTTTGGCGATGGCATTTATTTTGTCTCTCTTTACGCGGGGACGGAAATAGTCGATAATGAAATTGGTGTAATTAGTAATAATCTGTACAGAAGATTATGGATATGAAAAATGTTGAAGCAGTGGCCAAAGAGGTAAAGCAAAAAATTACGCAAGGCCTTTCACAGGCAGAAGTGCAGGCATCAAAGGAATTAGCGAAAGTAAAGAAGACGACAGAGTCAGTCGTGAAGCAGGCTGAACAGTTTGTGAAGAAGAATCCTGAGAAAGCAGCCTTGGTCGCGGCGGGCATTGGTGCGGCATTGGGTGCAGCAGCAGCCATGCTTTTCGCTCAGAACGGAAAGAAGAAGAAATAGTTTTTGTGCCAAACAGATGCAGATGAGAAAAGCCACTCTTTACGGAGTGGTTTTTCTTCAATAAGAGCCACGGAGCCTTTTTCATTCATGCGAGAAATTTTTTTATTTTGCAGAAATAAATGATATACTAAAAAAGAGGAGTCATTCTCTTTCAAAAAATTAATAAGTATTCACTTGGTATGTTGAAAATACTCAAACCAAATCGAGGATCAGTCTTGGTTTTTTCTCTTATTGTTCTGTCGATTCTTCTCTCGGCTGCAGTAACCGTTGCGACCGTTTCTGTCTCAAATAGAGGCTCTACTCTATCGACTGATAATTCCAATCAATCTTTTCAGGTAGCGAATTCGGGCGTAGAAATAGTCTTGCGGCAGATTTATAAGGTAACTCCGACGCATGCAGATATCAACGCTCTGGCAACCGCTTTGGGTGGAGGCGCTGCTTGCGCTTCTGGTATAGTCACTCAGACAGGTGTTGCTGGAGGCAGTATCAGAGTGTTCTTCTATGATAAGGATGATAATGTTATTGATTGTACTGATACAAACTGGAGAGGCAAGGTGGTCGGAATCAAATCCGAGGGTACAGCTTCTGGGACAACACGCTTGGTAGAGACAGCAGTGGCAGCAGCGAGTGACTACGCGTGGGTGGGTATTCATACGGGAGGTACGATTTATTATCGGAGCGTGACTGCTCCGCGAGGAGGATGGTATCGGTATACTTCAGGTAATCATAGTCCTACTAAAGTATGTACGGATGCTGGATTTTTGTATGCCACAGGTGCTTGTAAAGTACACGACCTTATCGGGGGGTATACGGTTGAATCAACCTATTCATATTGGCTCCATGATGAATTGGGTTCTTCAGGTATAGATTGTGAATATTCAATAGGTTGGTCTGATGCTGATCCGAGTTCAATGAAGATCCTCTGCGCAAAATAATTCTGGAAAGAATTTACGAAAAAAGACCCGTGTATACTTGAGAGTATGGGAAAACGAACAAGTCTTTGGGTAGGAGCTGGGGTCTTTCTTGTAGGGGGGGGCGTTTTTGGTGCGTGGATGATACAGAAAAAAGCGCATCGGCCAGAAAATCAGCCATGGGAGTTTTCGAAGCAAGAGGAATTGGCACAAAATACAGAAACACTCGACAAAGAAGAAGTGATTGAGGTGGCAGAGAAAAACAATCAAGAAGAATCGATTCTTTCTCAGGCGAAACAAGATGAAGAAAAATTGGTGATACAAGATGAAAGCTCTACTGCATCCTCAGCAAATACAGAAGAAAAGAAGGGAGTGGTTCAGCCAAAAAAGCAATCGGAAGCGTTCCATCTTCAGAAGAAATTGGTGAATTTTGGCTTTGAGAAAGCTGAGAGAAAAGCACGGCATATTGATACCATTGTGCTTCATTCCTCATACAATAATCAGGGAGGTGACCGGTATTCGGTTGAAAAAGTCATTGCTATTTGGAAAAGCTACGGAGTGGCACCACATTTTCTTGTCGATCGAGAAGGAATGGCGTATCAATTGGTTGATGAAAGTGATATTGCGTATCACGCTGGAGTCTCGGAGATGAAGGATGGACGGAAAAATGTGAACGACTTCTCATTGGGAGTAGAAATTCTCAACACAGAGAGTGACTCCTACACCGAAGAACAGTACAGAGCAATACAAAATCTTGTCGTGTATATAAAAGAAACGTATTCTATTAAGTACGTGGTTGGACATGATGATATTGCGCCGGGACGAAAGACAGACCCCTGGAATTTTGACTGGAAAAAAGTCAAATAAGCGCTGAAATTTTGAATAGGTAATTTGCAATGTACTATGACATATCGACTGGTGTTAACGGTAGAAAAAGAACAATCGGTGCTCGTACTTTTTGAAGGAGGCGTAGAGCGAGCGCGTCGCGATTGGGAAGAATCTCGAGATATGGGACGGCGTGCCTTTGAATCAATCGAAGAGGTCTTGCATGAAGCAGGCATTGGACCACAAGAAGTACTGTCTTTTCAGGTGATTTCAGAATTGCCAGACGCATCGACCTCGCGGCGTATTGCGGAAACGGTGGCTTCGGTGTATACTTTCGGGGTACAGACTTCGGCTGGAGAGAAGACTTCAGAATCGGAAGCAACATGATAAAACAAACGGCAATTTTTTCGTGCAGAAGGCTCAAAAAAGCCGGTTTTTCGATTGAATTTGACAAGAAATATAAAAATTGATAGCATTTCCGGTATTGTCAAGAAAAGTGGCTGACTTTTTCTGTCTCGAATCGCCTTGGGGTGCTAGGTCTGGATGGCGAGACCGAGTTGGGATAGTGGTTACAAGAAGAGAAGGTAACTCGCAGTTTCCAACAGAATGGAGCGAACACGCGCCCTATTCATAATTCAATAGTTTAACCGTAATCTCACCGGATCGGCTTGCTCGCAGAGAGAAATCTACAAAGCAAGAAGAACGCTGGTGAGCGCCTTTTTATGTCTCAAAAAGAAGACAGAGCCCTGCGGGTAAAAGATTCAATCGGAGCGCAATCATCGCTCACCAAGCGGAAGTTTTTCAATAATCGAATCACGGTGTCTTTGCCGGATCTGATTGAGGTGCAGAAAGATTCGTATGTCTGGTTTTGGGAGAAAGGACTCAAAGAGCTTTTGAATGAGGTGAATCCTATCACTGACTTTACCAACAAAGACCTCGAATTGACGCTGGACGAATATTATCTTGATGAGCCAAAGTATCCAGCGGTTGTTTCTAAAGCAAAAAATATTTCCTACGAGGCCCCTCTTCGTGCCAAGGCAACGCTGTTATTGAAAAAAACAGGTGAAGTAAAGGAGCAGGAAATTTATTTGGGTGATTTCCCACTCATGACTGAGCGGGGAACTTTTATCATCAATGGAGTTGAGCGCGTGGTTGTTTCCCAGTTGATTCGCTCTCCTGGTGTGTTTTTCACCATGGATTTTCAAAAGGGAAAGAAACTTTTTGGTGCAAAAATTATTCCAAATCGTGGGGCGTGGCTTGAAATTGAAACCGATCTCGATGGTGTATTGTCGGTGAAGATTGATCGGAAGCGTAAATTACCGGTAACAACTTTGTTTCGGGCTTTTGGTTGTGATGAAAAACGTCTGCGAGGAGAATTTGCAGGCTTCGATGAAGGAGAAACTCGGTATATTGATACCACTTTTTTGAAGGATCAAACCCACACACAGGGTGCGGCTTATATTGAGGTTTACAAACGTCTTCGTCCGGGTGATTTAGCAACGGAAGACAATGCCAAGCAGATGATTGATGCCATGTTCTTTAATTTTGAACGGTATGATTTCGGAGCAGTTGGTCGTTATCGCTTGAATCAGCGCTTGGTAGTTGAGCGTGAAGATACTGAAGAGAATCGTATTTTGAATATCGAGGATCTTTATTTGATCGTCAAAGAAATTATTCGTCTGAATAATGATCCGGATGGTCGTGCTGATGATATTGATCATCTTGGTAATCGCCGTGTACGCGCGGTGGGCGAATTAATTCAGAATAAACTTCGCGTGGGTATTTATCGCATGGTACGCAATATCAAGGATCGTATGTCCACCTGTGATATTGAAACAGTGGTTCCTGGTCAGTTGATTAATCCTCGTCCAGTCGCTGCGAGCGTCAAGGAATTTTTCTCGAGCTCACAGTTGTCACAATTCATGGACCAGGTAAATCCTTTGGCTGAGCTCGAACACAAGCGACGTCTTTCGGCTATGGGTCCGGGCGGTTTGACACGTGAACGTGCTGGATTTGAAGTACGAGATGTCCATCATAGTCATTATGGACGCATTTGTCCGGTACAGACCTCAGAAGGTCCAAACATCGGTTTGGTTGGCCATTTGGCTTCTTATGCCAAGGTGAATGAATATGGTTTTCTTGAAACACCGTATTTGATTGTTAAGCGAGAAGTCGCTGCAAAGGCAGAGGCATTGGTGCATCGCGTCTTGAATGAAACGATTGAGGGTGTTGCTAAGACGGGTGAAACGCTTGATGCTGAAAAAGCAGCCAAAGTCGCTGCAAAGAAGAAGGGCGAGATGGTTCTCGTACATCCATTTGTCACACTCGATATTGAGTATCTGAATGCTATCGTTGAAGACCGCAAGACAATAGCACATGCGGGCGTGAAGTTGGATGAACATCGGAATATTCTTGAATCAATGGTAGAAGCTCGTATCAAGGGACATCCAGGTATGGCAGAAGCGGAAGAGGTCGACTTTATCGACGTTTCGGTGAAGCAATGTATCTCGGTTGCGACAGCACTTATTCCATTCTTGGAACATGATGATGCCAACCGCGCTCTTATGGGTTCGAATATGCAACGTCAGGCGGTATCATGTGTATTGCCACAGGCTCCAATCGTTGGAACTGGTATTGAAGATAAAGCAGCTCGTGACTCTGGACAGGTTCTCCTTTCAATTGATGAAGGCGAAGTGATACAGGTGGATGCCAATGAAATTGTCGTTCGCTCAAAGGCTCCAGCTGGATCAAAAAAAGAATACCTTGACCGAGAATATATCTTGCAGAATTTTGAACGTTCAAACTCGTTTACCGCAATGAACCAGGTGCCACGCGTGGTCAAGGGGCAGAAGGTAGAGAAGGGAGAGCTTTTGGCTGATGGTGCCTCAACAGATCATGGTGAACTTGCGCTTGGACAGAATATGCTGGTGGCGTTTGTCCCATGGGAAGGATTCAATTATGAAGACGCTATTATTATTTCGGAACGAGTTGTTCAGGCTGATCGATGGAGCTCTATTCATATTGAAGACTTCTCCATCGACGTGCGTGACACCAAGCTTGGCCCCGAGGTGGTAACACGTGACATCCCAAATATTGGTGAAGACCGGCTGAAAAATCTCGATGAAACAGGTATTATTCGCGTGGGAGCTGAAATTTCATCTGGAGATATCTTGATTGGAAAAATTACTCCAAAAGGTGAGGGTGATTTGACAGCAGAAGAACGGTTGCTTCGCGTTATCTTCGGAGAGAAGTCGCGTGATGTGAAGGATACCTCCCTCTATCTCCCACATGGAGAACGCGGAAAGGTAGTTGATATCAAAATTTTCTCTCGTGAGAGAGGAGATAAATTGCCGATGGGTGTGTTCCAACAAATTCAGGTCTCGATTGCTCAGATGCGAAAGATTTCAGTTGGAGACAAGCTGGCTGGACGTCATGGAAACAAGGGTGTTATCTCTCATATTTCACAGGTAGAAGATATGCCTCATCTTCCAGATGGGACACCGGTGGACGTTATCTTGAACCCACTGGGTGTGGCTTCTCGTATGAACATTGGACAGATTCTCGAAACGCACCTTGGGTGGGCAGCAAGCAAGCTTGGATATACCGTAGCGAGCGCGGCTCTTGACGGAGTATCTGAAGAGGATATCAAATCTGAATTGAGAGCAGCTGGTTTGCCAGAAAATGGAAAGATACGCTTGGTGAATGGAAAGACTGGCGAATCATTCGATAATGAATCAACAGTTGGTATCATGTACATCATGAAACTCAATCACTTGGTTGAAGACAAACTGCACATGCGTTCTATTGGACCCTATTCTCTCATTACGCAGCAGCCGCTCGGTGGAAAGGCACAGTTTGGAGGACAGCGTTTTGGAGAAATGGAAGTGTGGGCACTTGAAGGATATGGTGCCGCTCATACTTTGCAAGAAATGTTGACCATCAAATCAGACGACGTTCTGGGCCGATCGAAAGCTTATGAATCGATTATTAAGGGCGAACCGATTAAGAGTCCAAATATTCCTGCCTCATTCCATGTTCTTGTTAATGAACTTAAGGGGCTTTGTTTGAATGTCGAGCTCAAGGGAGCCAAGATCGAAGAGTCTCCTGATGATGAACATCCTATCGCAGCGGTTTAATCTGCACTAAACGAGAACGAAAACCCTATGTCAACTGAAAATATTACGAAGGTGAGCGATTTCGATAGCGTGCGATTGACGCTAGCGAGCCCAGAGCAAATTCTGGAGTGGTCAACAGGTGAAGTGACCAAGCCAGAAACAATTAACTACCGTACTCAGCGTTATGAGCCGGATGGATTGTTTTGTGAGAAAATTTTCGGTCCTTCGAAGGATTGGGAATGTTATTGTGGTAAGTACAAACGGATTCGATACAATGGCATCGTCTGCGATAAGTGTGGTGTCGAAGTGACGCGCGCTATTGTACGTCGTGAGCGTATGGGTCATATCAAATTGGCCTGTCCAGTATCACATATCTGGTTTCTGCGTGGCGTACCATCGAAAGTAGGATTGGTTCTGGGTATATCCCCACAAGAACTGGAACGAGTGATCTATTTTTCGTCCTATATTATTATGGACGTGAATGAGGATCTCAAAATCCATGCTTTGGAACAACTTGATCGTGAATACAAAACCAAGCAGCGAGAAGTCAAAGCAGAGAATCGTGGTGAAAAGGGTACCGAGTCAGCATTAGACGATTTGAAGGATCAGTATCGCGGAGCGAAGGATGATATCAAGAACGTTCGTCCGAACCAAATCCTTTCTGAGGTTGAGTATTTTAACCTCTCTAGTCGATTCGGGCAGATTTTTACCGCTGGTATTGGAACAGAAGCGATACGAAAAATTCTTGAACGGATAGATATTCCAGCAGAAATTGAGAGACTGAAAGCAGAACTAGATGCTGGCGAAATGACTGATTCGAAGAAAACGCTGCAGCGATTGAAGGTATACCAGGGATTTGAAAAGGCGGGGTTGAAATTTGAGTGGATGCTCCCAACTATGATCCCGGTTATCCCTCCGGATTTGCGACCAATGGTAGCTCTTGATGGAGGACGTTTCGCGACCTCTGACTTGAATGACCTGTATCGCCGTATCATCAACCGAAACAATCGTCTGAAGAAACTGATGGCTATCGGTGCACCTGAAGTTATTACGCGCAATGAGAAGCGTATGTTGCAGGAGGTAGTCGATGCACTTTTTGATAACAGTGCTCGTCGTGGGCAGGCCTCAACTGCTGCTTCAACTGGTCAGCGGCGGGCTCTTCGTTCACTCGCTGATGCACTGAAGGGGAAGCAAGGACGTTTCCGACAGAACCTCCTTGGAAAGCGTGTGGATTATTCTGGACGTTCGGTTATCGTGGTTGGTCCAAAGCTTAAGCTGCATCAATGTGGTTTGCCAAAGAAAATGGCACTGGAACTTTTCAAGCCATTTATCATTCAAAAATTGATCGAGAAAGAATTCGCACACAATGTTCGAACTGCTGGTCGCATGGTAGATGCTGAGGCTGAGGAAGCATACGAAATCCTAGATGAAATCATCGAGAAGCACTACGTGTTGTTGAACCGCGCACCGACGCTGCATCGCCTTTCAATTCAAGCTTTTCAGCCGGTATTGATTGAAGGAAAGGCTATTCGTCTTCATCCGATGGTATGTTCAGCGTTCAATGCGGACTTCGATGGTGACCAGATGGCAGTCCATGTGCCATTGACTGATCAGGCACGTGAAGAAAGTGCTAATATCATGTTGTCTTCGAAGAACCTCTTGAAGCCAGCTTCCGGTGAGCCAATTGTGTCTGCAACCTTGGACATGGTGCTTGGTGCTTATTACCTCACACACATGAAGAGTGGGGTCAAGGGAGAAGGCAAGATCTTTAGTACAATGAACGAGGCTATCTTTGCTTATCAGAGTGGAATCATTGATGTAAATGCGATTATCAAGTTGCTTTTCAAGGGAGAGGTTATCGAAACATCAGCCGGACGAATATTATTGAATGATATTCTTCCAGAAGAAGTGCGTTTTGTGAACCAGGAAATGACAAAGAAAGACTTGAAAGTACTGATGTCTCGCATTCTCTCTGAATTAGGACAAGAGGAGACAGCAAAATTGGCTGATCGTTTGAAGGATCTGACTTTTCGTTCCGTGACGAAGTCGGGTATCAGTTGGGGTATGGATGACTTGAAAGTACCGGCTGAGAAGGGCGCGATTATTGCCGCCGCTGAAGAGCGGATCAAGGAAGTGAAAGAGCAATACAATATGGGTCTCCTGACGAATGAAGAGCGTCGCAATCAAACCATTGAAACATGGAATAAAGCAAAGAATGAAATTACGGACGCAGTTCGTCGTTCTTTGGATAAGGAAGGGCCGGTGTATTCGATGGTGTATTCAAAGGCGCGTGGATCTGAGTCGGTAGTGGTTCAGATGACCGGTATGAAGGGCCTGATGGCTGGTGCGACCGGTGAAACAATTGAATTGCCAGTGAAGAGCTCGTTCAAAGAAGGGTTTAATGTTCTTGAATATTTTATTTCGACTCATGGTGCTCGTAAGGGTATGGCAGATACCGCTCTTCGTACCGCGACGGCAGGATACTTGACCCGACGTTTGGTTGATGTAGCGCAGGACGTTATTGTTCGCACTGAGGATTGTAAGGATATCGAAGGAACATACTTGTATCGTGAAGATTCCGATAAGACGGGTATTTCTTATGCGAGTCGAGTAGAAGGACGCGTAGCTATTGAAGCAATCAAGCACCCAGAAACCAAAGAAGTTTTGGTGAAGAAGGGGATCTTGATTGGGAAGGAGGCAGCAAGAATCATCGAAAACGAAAAGTCTATCGAGCGAGTGAAAATACGTTCATCGGTAACATGCAAAGCTCGTCGCGGTGTCTGTCGCCTCTGCTATGGTATCGATCTTGGACGGAGCGCTTTGGTTGAGCTTGGAGCCTCGGTCGGTGTTGTTGCGGCGCAGGCTATCGGTGAACCAGGTACTCAGCTCACGATGCGCACCTTCCATGTCGGTGGTGTCGCGGGGTCTGATATTACACAGGGTCTTCCTCGTGTTGAAGAAATTTTTGAAGCACGTGTACCGAAGACAGAAGCCGTGTTGGCGGATGTTGATGGTCAAGTGCAATCAATTAACAAAGACGGAGGAAAGACGACAAAAATTCTGGTGTACGGAAACGACAAGGAAACACATGAATATTCCGTTCCTTCAAATATCACCCTGAAAGTGAAAGAAGGCGATCTCATTGCGGTTGGATCTGTCTTGTGTGATGGACATGTTGATCTTCGGAAGCTCTATGAAATCATGGGTCGTGAGGCTGTACATCGCTATATCATCCGTGAAATTGAAGAGATTTATGCCAGTCAGGGTGAAGGCATCAATGACAAGCATATTGAAGTTATCATCCGCCAGATGATGTCACGCCTTCGCGTGATTGATCCGGGCGATTCGATACTGCTTCCGGGTGATGTGGTCGAGCGGGATCAGTTTGAAGAAGCCAACGATGAAATGCGTGC
>JAGOSP010000009.1:27459-40848 GCA_018062205.1 Candidatus Moraniibacteriota bacterium
AAAATCGAGGAGAATAGTCAGTGCCTGGAGGAAATCTTCCAGGCGGCCTTCGGAAATATCCCGAATAAGGTCATCGGCGCGACCGAGTATGAATACCTCTCGCCTCTGGATTTCCAGTGGGAGATGTTTCGTTCGCATAGTACCATCGAGGCCTCCCCAGAAACGAGTATATTCCGCCTCATCCCAGAGGCTCAAGCCATCCGCCTCATTTTCTTCACTCGAGCCATCCCAATCCGCTGGGCTCCGAAGAAATTCGCCATTTGTATAGGCGCTGTGGAGTTCTTCAGATCTGCGGTTCTCCTCCGCCAGAGCATTCATGTAGCATATCCGGTGGAGACGCTCCGTGTCATAATCGAAGAGAGTTTGCATCTCTGGTGGCACATTGGAGAGTCTGGTTATGAGCGAAAAGAAAACAGCTGATGGATGATCGTATCGGAAGGAATCAATCCACGGCCGATACCGGGCGTACTCGATAGCAGACATTGCAGTGACGAGTAGGTCGTGAGGCACAGATGGCATTTTTCGTTTCACGGATGTCTCCTTGGTTTTGGTGGTGTGAAAAGGCCCAAATAAGAGCCGAAACTGGAAAGTTTTTTTAAGGTACGAAAATTCATTATACTCTTTTTTCTGATATAAGTCAAGCGTGCGTAATAGATTTATCGAGAATGAAACGGACATATTATCTTGAGAGATGGAATTTGGAGTATTTTTCTTTCAGTCGAGATGGGCTATACTAAATATTGTATGGGGAAAAAGAAAACAGCTGAAAAAGAACCGGAAGCAACAGAAGAGAGTTTCCGTTTTTCTGATATTTTGCATAGTGATGCCAAACGGAGTATCGCGGCGGTTTTACTATTCGCATTTTCTCTGATTTTGATTCTTGGATATGTCGATGCAGCAGGCAAGCTGGGGACATTACTTGATAACGGAATGGGAATGATGTTTGGATACGGCAAGTGGCCCTTTCCACTCTTGCTTATGGTGGCAGGCGTTATGTTTCTCACTCGTCGGAGGACGACCCTCGCTGACGCGGTTAAATATATCGGTTTGCTAATTGCTTTTATTTCAGTTCTTGGGTTAACCCATCTTCTTTCGGGGGATACAGAGAATGATCTCTTGCGTTTGGCAAAGGCAGGCCAGGGAGGAGGGTTTATTGGGTACGGTTTTTCTTCTCTTCTTCTCGGGCTGACGAGTCGGCTGGCTGGGGGGGTGATTCTTATGATGCTTTTTTCTATCGGAGTTATTGCTGCCTTCAATGTTTCTCTCATGCGCTGGTTTGAATTACTGCGTTCTCGTTTGACGATCCCAAAGAAAGAGGTAAGCGAGGAAGATGATGTGAGAGAGGAGAACACTCTAGAAGAGCAGGTGTACTTATCGGACATGACTCAGGCCGATGGTGACGGGCTTGATCCAGATCAGCCACGAGAAGGGAAAAATCAAGAGAAACGAATAGACGAAATTCCCCAAGAAGTAATTCTTCCTTCTGAAGAATCATTGACTGATGGAAATATTGAGAGCCTTCGGTTTCATGATGATGAGAGGCGGAAGTTGGAAGCAGGGGAGGCTGTTTTGAATGAAGAAGAATCTGATGAAGAAGATGATTTGCTCACTGATCACGATGCGGAGGATATTATACCTGAATCACCAGCAAAACGACGCCGCCGCCGACCACGAGCAAATTGGGTCAAGCCATCAACAGAGCTTTTGGAATCAAAATCTGGAGAGGCTGTAGGGGGAGATACCGATCGCTCCAAGCATGTCATCATGAGTACGCTCAAGCATTTTGGTATCGATGTAGAACCAGGAGAGGTAACTGTTGGACCAACGGTGACCCGATACACTTTTCGTCCAGGTGCGGGCGTGAAACTCTCACGTATTACCGGCCTTTCAAATAATCTCGCATTGGCATTGGCAGCAGAGTCAGTTCGTATTGAAGCACCGATTCCAGGACAATCTTATATTGGTATTGAAATTCCAAATAAATCAAAGGCAATGGTTCGCATGCGCGAAATTATTGAGAATCGAGAATTTCGTGAAGCAAAACTACCTCTGTTGCTTGGTATTGGGCAGGATGTTACCGGGAAAAGCGTTTTCGCAGATCTCGGAGAAATGCCGCATCTTCTGATTGCTGGACGAACGAAATCTGGGAAGAGCGTCTGTGTAAATGCTATCCTTACCTCTCTTTTGTATAAAAATTCCCCAGACGATGTGAAGCTTATTCTGGTTGATCCAAAGCGAGTAGAACTCTCTATGTATAAGGGCATTCCACATTTAAAGGCTGATGTGGTTGTGGATGGGAAAAAGGTAGTGAATGCACTGCAGTGGGCAATCAGCGAAATGGAACGTCGGTATAAATTACTGGAAGCAGTACATGTGCGTGATCTTCCGGCATATCACGAGCTTTGTCGTGACGGATATCAAAAGGCAGAAATAGATGAGCGAACTGGTTCGGTAC
The DNA here is from genome assembly GCA_018062205.1 of Candidatus Moraniibacteriota bacterium. Classification (GTDB taxonomy): domain Bacteria; phylum Patescibacteriota; class Minisyncoccia; order Moranbacterales; family UBA1568; genus JAGOSP01. Next base: position 29,915 of record JAGOSP010000009.1, read on the forward strand.
GAGAAGTTGATTTGGAATCATTGCCATTTATTGTGATTGTTATCGATGAATTAGCAGAAATCATGGTGGCGTATGGCAAAGAAGTGGAGCCAAAAATTGTTCGTTTAGCGCAGATGTCTCGCGCGGTGGGCATTCATCTTATTCTTGCAACGCAGCGCCCAAGTGTTGAAGTAATTACAGGACTTATCAAAACAAATCTCCCGACACGAATTGCTTTTCAAGTTTCTTCACAAGTGGACTCTCGTACTATATTGGATACCGGTGGTGCAGAGAAACTTCTTGGGAATGGAGATATGCTCTATGTTGCACCAAATGGTGAAACAAAACGTCTTCAGGGTGTGTATGTTTCGACCGATGAAGTCCGTCGAGTAACAAACCATTGGCGGAAAGAGAAAGAGGCCTGGGGCGATGAGGATAGTTTAGAAGATGATATTACCGCAGGAACGAGTACCGGGAACAATGGATCTTCTCATACCGACGGGGAGAAGGATGAATTGTTTGATCAAGCAAAGGATCTTTTTATTCGGTCCCAGAAAGCATCGACGACATCATTGCAGACAGCTTTTGGTATCGGGTATCCACGCGCTGCCCGATTGATGCACATCCTCGAAGAAGAGGGTGTTGTTGGGATGGTTGATGGAAAAAAACAAATATTGATCGGGCGAGACATGGTAGCTGCTCCAGACGCAACAGAAACTCCTCAATATGGGGATGATGTCTTGCGTGATCAGGCAGCAAGAGAGAAATGGCAAGCCTAAGCATTTTTTTCAAGAAGAAAGCTTTTGTTTGAGGGTGAATTGTGAAAAGTAAACAATATTTTTCTTTGAGGATGAAGCTAAGGTGGATTGTTGTTGAGGAAATTTAATCTAGTATGAAGGGGGGTATGACAGAGAGCGGATTTACAAGAAAAAAAGTCGCATCGCTTACTTTGGGTGAAAAATTACAAAAATTTCGTACAGAACATCGAAAAAGTCTTGCCGACGCGTCTCGGTCAATTAAGATTCAGATAAAGTATTTGGAGGCACTTGAGAGTGGTTCTTATACGGGTTTGCCTGCGGATGTTTATGTAAGGGGGTTTCTTCGAAGTTATGCGCGATATCTTGGCTGTGACGAGGAAGCCATTCTTCGAATGTATGAACGTGAACGGAATATTCACATGAGTCTAAAAAAGAAAACTTCCTCAACAAGCGAATCTGCACGTATGCGGTGGCCCGCATTTGTTGTTACCGCAAAAACGGTATGGACCGCCTGTATCATTCTTGCTGTGAGTGGAGTGGTATTTTATCTTGTTCGTGAGTATCATACCTTCGTTTCAGCACCACGATTAGTGATTGTCGAGCCGAGAGATCAAGGTGTTATTTCCCAGACGGATATTGTGGTGCGTGGTGAGACTGACCGCGGCGCTCGTGTATCTATCAATGGACAACCGGTATTTATTGATGTTGACGGAAATTTTGTCGAAAAAATTTTACTCCAGCCGGGACTGAATACCATTATGGTATCTGCGGTGAATCGATTTGGGAAAGAGCGAAGAGATACTCTTACTGTGGAAGCCATCTTTACTCCAGAACAAGCGGAGTATAATGAATCGCCAGTCATCTCCGAAGAAAATCATCGAGTACGCGTGGTAATAAGTGCTCCTGAAAAAGCGGTTTCTGTGACTGTGTCGGTAGATGGCGTTAAGGTGTGGAATGGGCAATTAATGATTGGAGAGAGAAAGGAATTTGTAGCGGATCGGGAAATACTTGTTTCTTCAGATAATGGGAAGGCAACCTATGTCGAGGTAGATTCTGAATCACCGAGAGCTCTGTCGTCTGAAGAACAGGAGATTAAAGACGTCCTCTTTGCTCCGGGAGGCTGAACCTTTATAATAGGAGAGGGTAATTTACATGAAAAGAAATGAGTATGGCAAAAGCGAAAACGGGAGAGAAAAAGCAAGGGATAGAAAGTGTTGTTGATGAAATTAAAGAAAAATTTGGCGAAGGGATGATCATGAAGCTCGGAGAAATTAAGCGAGTGGATGTTGAGGTCGTTCCAACTGGTTCGATATCTCTTGACATAGCGCTGGGTATTGGCGGAATGCCTCGTGGGCGTATTGTTGAGGTGTATGGACCAGAATCATCTGGTAAGACAACTCTGACACTTCATGTTATTGCGAATGCGCAAAAAATGGGTGGCACAGCAGCGTTCATTGACGCTGAGCACGCGCTAGATCCAGAATACGCCAAACGTATTGGAGTGAATATCAACGAACTGCTTATCTCACAGCCGGATAGCGGGGAACAGGCACTTGATATTGTTGAGACACTCGTGCGTTCTAATGCACTCGACGTGATTGTGATTGATTCTGTAGCTGCACTTGTACCACGAGCAGAAATCGAAGGGGACATGGGAGATCAACATATGGGCCGACAGGCACGACTTATGTCTCAGGCACTTCGTAAGTTAACCTCGATTATTGCTCGGTCTAATACGATTGTGATCTTTATCAATCAGCTTCGTATGAAAATTGGAGTGATGTTCGGCAATCCAGAAACTACCACTGGTGGGCAGGCGTTGAAGTTTTATGCCTCGGTTCGTATTGATGTCCGTCGAGCCGCGCAGATTAAGAAGGGTGAAGTAGTTGTGGGTAATCGGGTAAAAGCTAAGGTAGTCAAAAACAAAGTTGCTCCACCTTTCAGGGTCGCTGAATTTGATATTATGTACAATGAAGGAATCTCGCAGGCAGGTGATCTTCTCGATACAGCAGTACTCTGCGGTATCATTAAGAAAGCAGGGAATTCCTATTCTTTCGGTGAGGTCAAACTCGGTGTTGGTCGTGAGAATGCCAAATCAGCGCTGAAGGCTGATCCAAAATTGATTAAGGAAATTGAAAAAGTGACACTGCAGGCATCGAAGGATCTTGCCTCAGCGCCAGTCGCCGTACCAGATGAGGCGGAAGAGTAGTTTTCTCAGAAATAAATGTAGAAAAAAAAGGAAGCGGCCGAGTGGTCGCTTTTTTTAATGAAGTTCATTTTTTTTCTGATAGGGGTATTGTCAGCGACACGCGCTGAGACAACAGGTGCTCCCGTGTGCGCGGTTAGATGGAATGTCCGGAAGCAATTCAAGAGCCTCTTTGATGGTCACGATGCGTTGGTCGGTGGTGAGAATGATTCTCACGTCGAACTCTGGCATTTCTCCATTGAGACCGCCGAAGTGTCTCATCAGTCCAGCAAGCATTTTCTCCGCACTTGTGACATGAAAACGGAGATCGCTTTGTGTTCCGTTCCCAATTTTTTCCGAGAGATGGTGACCGCAGTACTGACAATTCGTGTGAGGAAGGAGGTGAAACACGTCGATTTTCGCGATATCTCTGAGTGCGGTGAGCATCTCATAGAATCCTTGTCGACATTCGGACTTTCCGAGTAAGACATGAATGCCGCCAGCTGGTCGAAGGATGGATTTTCCGAGGAGTTCTCCGTCAACTCGAATCTCTTGGATAAGGCTTTCTGTTATTCCGTCGACTCGACTATCATAGCAGGTGAGGAGGGCGTGCGCTTTTGGCGTGCTTGGGTGTGTACTCACAGTTTTTCCTTCTTGTATTGAGTTGGTAAAAAAACAGAAAAAAAGTGACACAGTTACGGGATATTCTCTGTCGGAAGGTTCTCAGAAAAGAAAATCAGGTAATCGGGTCAACCGAGCTAGTATTCTCCTTTCTAAAGCTCTTGTCAAGCAGAAATCTTTTAGGAATGGTATACTAGTAGAGTATGAAAAATATCAGGCGAACAATTGCTTTTTTTGGTGTTCTTAGTCTCTTTTTTGGAGCTATGAGTGGAGCATTTTTCTCGATGCCTCAGGCACGGGCGGCTGAGGCAGGGGATATTAAAAGTGATATCAAAAAAACGGAGAAACAATTAGAGGCAGCACAAAAGAAAGAAGCTGCTTTGAAGCAGGATTTGAATCAGATCACTGGTTCGCTGGTAGTAACTAAGCAAGTAATTGCGAAGACTTCAAATTTACTCTCGGATACAGAAGTGACCATTGGAAAGAAAGAGGCTGAGATCTATGCAGTTGAGAGTGAAATAAAACTACAGCGGCATCTTTTACAAGAACTTTTGCGTAATCTCTACGAAAATGGAAATACGCCCTTGGCTGAAATCGTATTTGATACCGAATCCTTAAGACTTTCATTTGCTGAGGGAGATAATATTCTCACTGTTCAGGAGAAGCTGAATACGATTGCTGATGAGTTGCGAATAGCGCGCGATGCTGTGGCTGGAGAAAAATCTGTTTTGGAAAATGCGAAAGTTGAGCACGAGCGATTGCTTCGCCTCAAGGGTGATCAGGAAAAATCATTAGTCGTAGAGAAAAATGAGACACAATCTGATCTTCAGAATCAGCAGCAAATTGTAGGTCGTCTCCGAAAAGAACTTTCTGAGTTGCAGGGAGATTTGTCTAAGTTGACTGGAAAATCCTATGATGCCAAGGATATTCGTGATGCCGTAGAGTTTGCAAGTGATAAAACTGGGGTTCCGGAGGGTGTTCTGTATGGTTTTTTGAAGATGGAAACAAACCTGGGTGCGAATACGGGCCAGTGTACCTATGATGAGGTAGAGAAGGGTGCGGTTGCCCAGTATAAAACCTTGTTGAAAAAGAATAAAAAGTGGCAAGCATCCATAGATCTTTTGTACAAGAGAAAGGGTATTTTTGCTGATATTGTGAAAGATCTTGGATACAGTAAAAATAAAAAAGTTTCCTGCAATCCACGCAGCTATATTGGACAAGGAGGGGCAATGGGAATTCCGCAGTTTATGGCAGATGTGTGGAATGGATATGAATCAGAAATACGATCCAAAACAGGACACAAAACACCAGACCCGTGGAATTTGACGGATGGAGTGATGGCGATGGCTTTGAAGTTGAAAAGAGCGGGAGCAACGTCAGGAAGCGCATCGGTGATTCGAAGCGCATCGATACAATACCTGGGTACTTTTAGTCCAGGATATTATAACGGAATTGTCTACTGGTCGAAGAATTATAAACTTCTTTTCAAATAAGTGCGCTTGGAAGTACATTTTTGGGAAGATTTTAGGAACATTTTTCAGATAGAGAGAAATAGTGTACACTGACGGTACGCATCCGAAGAGGGTGTGTTTGTGAAGATATTTTACAATAATATGAACGGAGAGGAACGAGCATTTGCAAAGAAGAACATTTGTATTGTTGATGATGATCCGGATATTTTGGCTATGTATAAGCTGCGGTTTACGCAGGAGGGGTACAATGTCTTGACAGCGATGGATGGCGAAGCAGGAATTATTCTTATTCGGTCTAATCGTCCGGATGCCATCCTTCTGGATATTCATATGCCAAAGATGGATGGGATTCGTGTTCTGGACGAATTAAATCGCGATCCAGATCTGGCGCATATACCGGTGATTGTACTGAGTAATAATAATTCCGATCAAATGTTCCAAAAAATAAGTGATCTTGGAACAGTCCGTTACTATATTGTGAAAACTTTGACAACACCACAAAAGGTAGTTGATATTGTCGCAGAGGCGCTCGCGAGTGAGTCGTCGCGGACCATAGAATAAAATGATTTTCCTAAAAGAGGATTATGACAGATGTATTTGGAAAACGGATAGTGTGTATTGTTGATGATGATGCAAATATTCAAGAAATATATCGCATTAAATTTGAAAGCGAAGGATTTGAAACGATTGCTGCTATGAATGGAGAAGAGGGACTGGCCTTGATTAGGAGTCAGCATCCAGACATTGTTCTTCTTGATCTTCAGATGCCGGTGAAGGATGGCATAGAAGTTCTGGAAGCCCTGAAGGGCGATCCAACGCTCTCGCGAATCCCAGTGGTTGTTTTGAGTAATCAGGATAATCAAGAGTCTTTTAAGCGTATTGGAGAGTTGGATGCCACTCGTTTTTATTTGGTAAAATCGCTGACAACTCCACAAAAAGCAGTCGATGTTGTTCGTGAAGTGCTCCACTAAATAGTTCTGAGAATGAGTATGAAGAGGCTGTTATAAGCCTCTTTTTCCTTGTATAAAAGAGAAAAATGCGCTAGAGTATCCTTGTTGGCTCGTGAGAGAGGAGAATAATTTTTTCTGAAAAATTTACCGGGTAAGAGGAACTTTATCTATGCAACGAAATTATCAGCCAGCTATCCTTGAAAAGAAGTGGCAGAAAATATGGGAAGAAACGGGTATATATCGCCAGTATACACGTAAGAAGAAATTCTATGTTTTGGATATGTTTCCGTATCCTTCGGGGGCTGGGTTGCATGTCGGACATCCGCGCGGATATATCGCGACGGACATAATCGCTCGTTTCAAGCAGCTGCAAGGATACGGAGTGCTTCATCCAATGGGTTGGGATGCTTTTGGTTTACCGGCAGAGCAATACGCTTTGAAAAATAAACTTCACCCGAGCGTTTCGGTGAAGAAAAATATTCTTACTTTTAAGAAACAGCTGGCGAAAATTGGTTTTACCTATGATTGGGAACGAGAAATCAATACGACAGATCCGGAGTATTATCGATGGACGCAGTGGATATTTCTGCAGATGTACAAAAAAGGTTTAGCGTATGAATCTTTTGATCCGATTAATTGGTGCCCATCATGCAAGACGGGATTAGCGAATGAAGACTTGGAGCAAGGAAAATGTGAGCGTTGTGGATCGGTGGTAGAAAAGAAACCGATGCGACAGTGGGTGCTCGCCATGACTCAGTATGCGGATCGTTTACTTCGCGATCTCGATAGGCCAGAACTTGAATGGAATGAGTCAATTAAGGATCAGCAGCGCAACTGGATTGGTCGGAGTGAAGGTGCCGAAATTACTTTTCCGATTACAGGAACTGAGAGTGAGCTTCGGGTTTTCACGACGCGAGTCGATACTATTTTTGGTTGTACATACGTGGTTGTCGCGCCGGAGCATCCGATGATCAATGAATTAGCTACGAATATTACGAATATTCAGGATGTTAGGGGGTATGTGAAACGCGCAGCGAGTAAGTCTGATCTCGAACGTACGGAGCTTGCCAAAGAAAAGACGGGAATCAAAATTGAAGGTATTGAGGCGGTAAATCCGTTCAATGGGGAGAAAGTCCCAATGTATGTCGCTGATTATGTACTCGGGAGCTACGGTACCGGAGCAGTGATGGCGGTTCCGGCTCACGACGAACGAGATGCGGCGTTTGCCAGTCAGTATGACCTGCCGATACGGAGCGTGGTCGCACCATATATTACATTGACTGGAGCATGTGCTCCACTTGAGGAAAAGGAGACGACACGGAAAAATTGCGCCACAGCATTTATCAAACATCCTACGGAGCGGGAATATCTTTTACTCAAGTGGCCTGATGGGCACTCGGTCGGATTCGTGGGGGGTGGCATTGAAACTGGTGAAACTCTGGAAGAAGCGATATCGCGTGAAGTGAAGGAAGAGACAGGCTTTCAAAATTTTTCTATCGTAGAAACTCTCTTGCCTCATCTCTATGGGCATGGATATAAGCCGAGGAAGGACGTAAACTGTTTTGATCATGATACGGTATTTGTGGTTCAATTGGATGATTTGGAACGGGAGGGTTCTGAAGAAGAGGCGGGTGATCACAAGACGGTGTGGCTGAATGAAACGGAGGTCGGGGGGGCGATCAGTCTTGATCATCATCAGTTTATGTGGCGACACTACCTCAAGGAACAGCGTATTTTTTGCGATGATGGCATTCTTGTCGACTCTGGGGAATTCACCGGATTGACTTCGGCAGAAGCGCGCAAGCGGATGACCGCTTGGCTTGTGAAGGAGAAATTGGGAAAGAAAAAGGTGAATTACAAGATGCGCGATTGGACATTCAGTCGGCAGCGATATTGGGGTGAACCGATTCCTTTGGTACATTGTGATGTCTGTGGAGTCGTGCCGGTACCCGAGAAAGATTTGCCGGTGCTTCTGCCGAAGGTGAAGTCGTATGAGCCGACAGGAACCGGAGAGTCGCCGCTTGCGGGTATCGCCAAATGGGTGAATACCACGTGTCCGAAGTGCGGAGGAAAAGCAAAACGTGAAACCAATACCATGCCCCAATGGGCGGGTTCTTGCTGGTATTACTTACGTTTTATTGATCCAAAAAATACAAAGGCATTAGTAGATAAGAAAAAAGAAGGCAAGATGATGCCGGTTGATTTGTATGTCGGTGGGACTGAACACGCGACCCGTCATCTTCTTTATGCGCGTTTTTGGCACAAATTTCTTTTTGATAGGGGAGTGGTTTCGGGAGAAGAACCTTTCAAGAAACTCGTTAATCAGGGACTTATCACGGCATCAGATGGACGGAAGATGTCAAAGCGCTGGGGAAATGTCGTGAATCCTGACGAGGTGGTGGCTGATTTTGGAGCAGATTCTTTTCGATTGTACGAGATGTTCATGGGACCATTCGGACAGACTATTGCCTGGAATACGGATGGTGTCATTGGGACTCGACGTTTTCTCGACAAGGTATGGAAACTGCAGACCAAGATTTCCAGTAAGACATCGACGGTTGTTGATCAGGATACGGAAAGCCTTTTGCATCAGACAATGAAAAAAGTGACAGCCGATATTGAAGATTTCAAATTCAATACGGGAGTAAGCAGCCTGATGGTACTGGCGAATGCATTCGAAAAACAGCCAACGGTTCTGCTCTCACACTATCGGACGCTGTTGATCCTGCTTGCGCCGTTTGCACCGCATATTACTGAAGAACTCTGGTCACGTCTTGGGGATACCAAATCTATTTTTCTGGCACAGTGGCCACGGTGGGACGAGAAGAAAATTGTGACTGAAACCTTGAATATCGCCGTGCAAGTTAATGGCAAGGTGCGAGCGGTTCTCGTTGTTTCTCCAGAAGCGAGCGAGAAAACACTGATTGAACTCGCATTGGCTGATACGAACGTACAGGTGCATCTAGCAGGTCGAACTCCCCGAAAAATTTTGTCTATTCCTGGGAAAATTATAAGTATCGTTGTGTAAGTAACTGTCTCAATTCTCATGTCGAGATGAAATCTGAAAATTTCGTACGAAAACACTGAAAGTTGATAAGGGTTACTATTGTAACCCGACGAGACTTGAAGAGTTTGCAGCCGAAATTTTCAGATTTCAGCCGGTAAGCAATAGTTTAAGCCTTATCTGTCTATGTGGTGAGAATGGAGACAGTTACTCATATCTCTATGCAGGTGATTATTCTGGCAGCTGGGAAAGGGATACGAATGGGGGACTTGACCGCCGATATTCCCAAACCGATGCTCCCTCTTCTCGGAAAACCTCTTTTGGAATGGCGACTGGCGATGTTGCCCGAAGCAGTCAGGGAAGTGATTTTTGTGGTGGGATATCTTGGTGATCAGATTGAAAAGTATTTTGGCAGTGAATGGCAGGGGCGCTCAATTCGGTATGTCCGTCATGAGAAACTGGATGGGACGGGTGGTGCGATTCGGCAGGTATATGAGTCTGGCTTATTTTTGGGACCGGCGCTCGTGACGAATGGAGATGATATCTATTGTCAGGAAGACTTGGAGCGTTTATTGACATATGATATGGCGGTGCTGGCTTGTAGGCTTGAGGATTCGAGTCGTTTTGGCATACTCGATACGGATGCAGAGGGACGACTCAGGGGTATTATCGAGCGACCGCATGCCCCAGGATACGGGTTGGTGAATACGGGTGCCTATATGCTTGATCAGGCGTATTTTTCGTATGCTCCTGTACCAATTAGTGAGACTGAGTATGGTTTGCCTCAGACATTGGTTCTCGTAGGAGATGAAAGACCAGTTTCGGTTGTTCAAACCAGGGCGTGGCAGCCGGTTGGCCAACCGGAAGATATCGCTTTAGGGGAAGATTTCTTACGGCAGTACTGGCTTGCGCGTCAATAAGTCACTGTATATCCGGATTGGTTTGGAATCGATGAAGTGATATGAGGGAGGCTATTCCGAAAAGTGTGTGGTAGTATGCTTCTGGGAGTGATGTTCTATCCGTAATCAACAATCCTATGTGTGGAATCGTTGGGTATTTTGGGAAACGGTCGGCGCAAGAATTCTTACTTGAAGGACTCAGACGATTGGAATATCGGGGATATGACAGTGCTGGGATCGCGCTGGTTGAAAAAGGGAAATTGAGAGTGACACGATCAGTCGGCAAGGTCTCTGTTCTTGAAGATCGACTTTCGGGAAAAGTCGGCACGAGTATGATAGGCATCGCGCATACGCGTTGGGCGACGCACGGAAAACCTTCCGAAAAAAACGCGCATCCACACACGGACTGCACCAAGCGGGTGGCGGTAGTACATAATGGTATCATCGAAAATTATCGTGAATTAAAAGAAACGCTTGAGCAGCAGGGGCATGTTTTTCGTTCAGAAACTGACACGGAGATCATCGCGCATGTGTTGGAGGAAGAAATGAAAATAAATACTTTCGAAGGAGCCTTTGCCCAAACACTGAAGCGCCTTCGAGGGGCGTATGCTATTGTGGCAGTTTCAGAATCCTCTCCGAATGTGATGCTGGCGGCACGCCTTTCGAGTCCGTTGGTGCTTGGTATTGGCGAGGGAGAAATGTTCCTCGCGTCTGACGTTTCGGCTCTCGTGGGTGATGTGAAGCGAGTGGTGTACCTTGATGATGGGGAGATGGTCGTACTGGATGTGGAAGGGTACGTGGTTAAGACGCTTGCAAATAAGCGACAAAAGAAAGAGGAAGTCACGCTGGAATGGGACCGGTCCAAGGCTGAGCGAGGAGGGTTTCCTCATTTTATGTTGAAAGAGATTTTTGAGCAGCCAAAAAGTTTTGCCGATGCACTTCGTGGGAGATTGATTCCCGAAGAAGGACATGCTCGGCTCGGTGGTTTGAAAGCCATCGAAAAGCGCTTACGCACTATTGATCGTATCATTATCGTTTCTTGCGGTACGTCATATCATTCCGGACT
>JAGOSP010000010.1 GCA_018062205.1 Candidatus Moraniibacteriota bacterium
TTCTCATTATCATCGGTATTCTGGAGTACGCTTGGTGGTTTCGTCGGCATCTATTTCGGTTTCATTCTTGGAAGAAAAATAGACTCACACTTACTCCTCTTTCAAAATATGACTCCCTGCTATGAATGTTTCAAATAATGTGTGTTTTTCTTTTGATTTTTCAGACGAAAAACATTAGTATACCAATATGTATCAAAAGGCAAAAAACATATGCACACAATGGACTTACTTCTCTCTTTCATAAGTACGCTTGGACTCATACTTGCAGTTGGTTCCTCGACATATGCCATCACGTTTTTTCAGCAATCCATACTCGATGGACACATTGATAAGACTGAGCAACGCTTCCTTCACACCGTCTACTTCATCCTCAGACTCGGTATGACGCTACTCGCTCTTTCTGTTCTCTGGAGAATGGTGCATCTTGCTTTTCTTGATACACCTCTCTCCTCCGACCAGACACTTTGGTTTCAATTCACATTGCTCTTCGCCATCAATATCAACGCCGTTCTCATGGATCGCCACCTCATCCCAATGTGGTTCGGTCCAGCTATTGCCGGTGGATCTTGGTATAGCTATTTTTTCTCAGTAGTTTTCGCTCCACTATACCTCGTGTATCCGCTTCTTCTTCTCTATTGGTTTTGTCTTATTCTTTTCTTTGTCATTTTCCTGCGTATGCTTCATGAGCTCTCTCACAAGAAATGAGTCTTCTAAAGTTTGACAGTAAAGTAGAAAACCGCTACATTCCACTTGCAGTTTTTTTTCAATTTGACCGAGGAGTACGCCATGTTCCGCAAACTGCTTCCTATCTTTTCAATCGTCTTGCTGCTCTTGCTGCCAAGCTACAGTTTCGGCGGCAGCCAACAATACCGCCAACCGACTGCCGAAGAAGTAAAGGGTGGCCAAGCCATTAGACAGCAAATAACAACATCCCTCCACTTGCCCGCGAGTGCCAACTGGGATAAAATCTACCGGACTCTCTTTGACCAAACTCGCGTCGCAACTTGCGAAGATCTCAAGAAAAGAGGCCTGAAGGATTCTTGCGACTGGGATACCATCCTGATAACAATCATCATCACCAACGATTCCGAAGTCCGGACGCAACCATCGGTCGATGCCGTTACCGCTCTGGTGGCGAAAAAACTCATTTCTCTCAAGATGTTTCTGGCGACTCAGTGCCCACTGCTCGATTTGCAATCATCGTGGGAAGACCTCATGATATGTTCGCTGCAAAAAGACGCCAGCGACAAACGGCGGCAACTCAATTTTGCTCCGGACACGGCGACTGAATTAGTCAACTATGTTTGGGGGAAAGAAAAGGGATCTGAAGCGGTAGACTCCAAAAGATTTCCGTTTCCACTACCGGATTTAAAAGGAAAGGAAAGAATGTAGGCCCTGCCTTGTATCGTGACTTTACAGGAAAACCGAAACCAAGTAAGTATCGACGGTTTTCCTGTTTTTTTTCTCTAAATAAGCTTGGCAAGATCAAGCTCTTCATCAATACGAATTTGTGCCACAAAATCCGGAACGTGTGAGACAAATATCATGGCTCCTTCGTATTCATCTAGTGCCTTGGCAATAACTGGCAGATGACGAAAATTGATATGATTGGTTGGTTCGTCGAGAATCAAGAGTTGTGGTCGAGTCAACACCAGTCGAGCAAATAGCAAGAGCCCCTTCTGCCCTTCCGAAAAACTTGCCACTTTGTTATTCAACAGTTCGCCCGAAATAAGAAAACTTCCAGCGGTACGGAATATATCCTCCTTCGTCCCTTGTTCCATAACTTCCTCAAGAGCCTCAAAGCCCGTCCGATCAAAATCAAGCGTCGAAAAATCCTGTCGATAATACCCTACCTTGATGCCCGGCGTCATTTCGGCCCGATCAATATTTCCCGAAGCAATTTCTTCAAGAAAAGTGCTCTTCCCGATACCATTTGGCCCCGAAACAATCAGATGCATACCCCTCTTTAAGGTCAGATCAACACGCTTCACATTGGCTCCAAATTCCCCAACCAATGAAACCGTTTTCAGATGAATAATTGGTCCAGCGACATCAGGAAATGGAATACGAAAATCCGGTAACGTCTTGTCTTCCCGACGAATGTCTACTTTGTTTTCTTCAAGCTCTTCTGCCAACGTACGCATACGTTTGGCTACCCCACGCAGTTTTCCTCCCTTATTCGCAAAGACATTCGCTTGATCTTTCTTGTCCTTGATGGTTCGCTCGAGTCGAACATTCTCACTCTGCTCTTTCTCAATACGCTTCTTAATTTCTTCCACCACATCATAATAGTCACCGGCATACTGCTCGAGTGTGTGCGTATGCACATCAAGATACAGCACACCTGCGGTAAAAGCATTGAGAAAATCAGCATCATGCGAAATCACCAATACGGTCTTCTCGTAATTGATAAGAAACTGCGTGAGATGTGCAATCCCCTCATAGTCAAGATTATTGGTCGGCTCATCAAGCAACAAAATGTCTGGATTTTGAATCAAAGCGGATGCCAAGAGAAGGCGTGCCTGTTGTCCGCCAGAGAACTCCCGCATTTTTTTCTCCAATGGTGGCATGGAAAGATTGACTGCATTCAAGGCACTCGCAATGAGCTTGGGCAAATTCCACTGCTTCTCGGTAAAAAACTGACCAAAAAATTCCTCTACCGTGAATTCGAGTTGCTCGCGCGGAATCGTCTGCCGACCAATGGCGACGGTCGCCCCCCGATCGAGTGAAACGCGACCATTCTGCGGTTTCAGTTCGCCCATAATGAGCTTGAAAAGCGAACTCTTCCCAGCACCATTCTGACCCATCAGCGTCAATTTTGCCCCGCCACGAATCGCAAAACTTACCTCTTCAAGAAGAGGCTTTTTATGCTGATATTCAAATGTCACTTTCTCAAATCGAAGAACAACCGAATCTTTTGCCATATATACACAAAAAAATATCAAAAATATTTCACCTCTAAGCAGGAACCATTGTGACACATAATCATGGCTCTTGCAAGCCACATATTGACATTATTATTTTTATTTGCTCTAATATAGAGTTCGGTTTGACGCCATTTCAAATCCTCACACCGAGCACATTTTTTCGCACGTTTACAATCTAATAGAAAAGGAGTTGGCATGGAGAGAAAACAGGGTCGTCAAATCATGGCAGCAGCAATCGCCATTATTGCGTTACGTGAGAGTTCTTTGGCCTCTGGACAGAACCGGGACCGTGATTGTTATAACAGATTCGATCGGCACATGTCAGCGATTCATTCCATAAGGAAGGAACTCGAATCATCCGAACCAGAGGTAGCCGATGCCCTAAACACGATACATTTTGAAATTCGAATACAAGGGATAGCATTCTTCACCTATCCCATGTCGCTTAGCGACGAAATTATCCGACAATCAGCTGGGATCGAAACTCACTGCAAGAATCTCATCGAACTGGCAAAAATGGCCGACTAATCAAGACTTCACAATCAAGCGGGAAGGAATCACCATGCAAACAGAAGAACGGAAATTACTCGCCCTGCAACTATTTGCAGCGGCAGCAGCCATGCATGCGTTGCGATATCGAAAGCTCCTTTACCAGAATGAGCTCAACCAAAGAGATTTCCTCATAAGCTTGTCATCAGCACAAGCCGTCAAGGCAAAACTCTGTGTTGCAAAACCAGAGATTTCCATGTCCTTGGATACCATCTTGGCGCAGATTACATTCGCTATGGACGTAGTGTGTACCGCGGAAGAGGCCCCAAATACATACAATCCAGACTGGAGATATGCTCACCAAGTAGAGCGCATGAGCATAAGCTGTGAACACCTCATGCGGTTTGCCGAACTGCTTGGAAGGTAATCAGGCACTAATCTGGGTGTGGATAGGCACAGCTGCCCACAATAGGCCATCGACTGAAGGAGGAAAGTAACATGGATGCGAGCGAAAAAAAATATTATATCGTACTCGGAAAAGACCATCGCCGAGTGTTGAGCGTCCCAGGAAGCGATCTTACTGTCCGAGAATACGACGGGAAATTTGTACCAGGCGACCTCCTTAGTAAGACTGCTGTACAACTTGCTCGCTACATGCTGGATGACGGACTCACATCGGAAAATTGTGATATGTTCGTTGCCGATGAAAGTGACGGGACAATACGCCTCGGGGAACGTGTCAATCCGAACTCCATCTGACACATCTGAACAAGATGCCAAACGCCGCCACAATCTCCTCATCGGGATAGGCGGCGTGTTTTTTTTATAGAATTTCCTCTTCACCCACTCGGGCTAGAGATCGTTTCCTGAATACGACAGGTCAAAGCTTTTATTAATGAGTGGGAAGTCCGGAACAATATCACGGGTGAGCGCATGTGGTACCACTTGCCAATTAATGAAGGATGGATCGCGCACCTTGACCCGATCGAGCTTGCCGTTCGACCCTGTTGCAACAAAAGTCACGATATCCCCACGCCAGCCCTCAACCATGCCTAAGGCCATACGATTTGCCGGAAGCGCTCCAAGCGGAGTCTTAAGTGATGAGTTTTCAAAAGGAAGCAATGCCAACACCTGATTGAGAATACGAAATGACTGATAAACTTCTTTGATACGAACCAGAAAACGAGCATGCACATCACCATACTCTTCAGTAGCAACAGCAAATTGCACTGCCTCATAGGCTGCATACGGAAAATCCACTCGTGCATCCATCGCTTTCCCAAGGGCCCGAGCGGGTACCCCGACTACACCGTAATCATCCGCAATCTGCTTCTCAAGACGACCTGTTTCTTTTAATCGGTTGTACAATGAATCAGAATCTTTGGCAATGGTAATAACTTCCTTGAAATCAGTCTCTAGTAACTCAAGATCATCTGCCAAGTCATCTGCCAAGGTTTCTTCGATATCACGATTCACACCACCAAAGATAATCATCCCTCGCAGAAAACGACTCCCAGAAATACGCTCATTCCACTGCATGATACGCTCACGCAAGCGTGCGCCATGACTCCCGCCAAAAGAGAATCCCGTATCCAGCATGATGAATCCAATATCATTGAAATGATTTGCTAACCGTTCGAGTTCCGCACACACCATACGAATCAGCTTGGCTCGCTCCGGAAGGACTCCTTCAGACAATGTCTCTACGGCCTGAGTAAAAGCAAGTGCGTGATGTACAGAACTGTCCCCTGAAATATGCTCTGCCAAAGACAATGTTTTTTCAAGAGGGAGTGTTTCAAAAAGTTTCTCTGTTCCCTTGTGAACATACCCGAGCTCTGCCTCAAACTTGATGATTTCTTCCCCCAAGACACTGAAACGAAAATGTCCCGGTTCAATAATACCCGCGTGTACCGGTCCCACTGGAATTTGATAAATACCCTCCCCAAGAACCCCCTGAACCTCGGTAATTGTGTCTTCTGTTTGCAATGGAAATGAGGTATTCCAGGCGAAATCCTTGCGAAGTGGATAGAGATCTTTTGGATAATGCTGATGGAGAATAATACGAGATGGGTTTGGATGGCCAACCGGTTCAAGTCCAAAAAAACTTTTTATCTCTTGCTCATACAAAGCGAAAGCTTGATTCACTGAAACCAGGGACGGAAAAGTAGCCGTCATAGAAGGCACCGATAGCTCCACGGCAAAGAACACCGCTTCTTTGGGAACGGCAAAAATATATCGGATGAAAAAACGCTGGTGAGTTCGGCGTTCGTCGGTCGCCACCACTGTCTTTAATTCAAGATGCTGTTCTTCAAGTAAACTTTTCACAGCTGGTATCAGATCTTTTTCTGGTACCAAAACAATCAACATATTTGATTCTTTTCGAGACGAGAATCGTTCGAATCCAAAGCGAGAAAGAAGTGGGTGTGTGTCATGCATAAAACCAGTACGAAAAAATTATTTGAGACTAACCATAGCAGCTGCATCGTGGAATACCGCCAGAAGAGAATCGGGGAAAAAGAAACTCCCTATCAAATAGATACCTACAAGAATACAAAGCGGAACAATCGTAGAAATCTGCGCTTCACCTCGTTCAACACCTTCAGTGAGCGGACCAAAAAGCATTGGCGATATGTGCCGAAAAAAACCATAGAATGCGAGGGCGAGGGCGATAAGTGCTATCATGACCACCCACATGTGTGAATCGGCGCCCGAAGAAAGAATAAGAAATTTTGAGAAAAACATGCCGAATGGAGGTAGCCCAGAAATAGCCAAAAAACCAGCCAAAAACAACGCCCCGGTAATTGGCAAAGCTCGAATCACTCCCGACACATTTTCAAACTTTGTCGATCCAAAACGAAGCAGAATATTTCCCGCTGCAAGAAAGAGCAGAGTCTTTGACACGGAATGATACAAAATATGAAAGAATGCTGCCAAAGTTCCTACGCCACCAAAACCAATACCAAGGACAATAATACCCATGTGTTCAATACTTGAATAAGCAAGCAGCCGTTTGTAGCTCCGTTGGGTGAAAATAATAATTGCTGCAACAACAATTGAAGCCAATCCAAAATACATGAGTAGCGTCGAGGAAAACTCTTGGCCGATAGAAAGATCAACCAGACCCTTAAATCGCAATACGGAAACAAGAGCTACGTTTAAGAGTACACCGGAAAGTAAAGCAGAAATTGGCGAGGGCGCTTTGCCATGAGCATCTGGAAGCCAGGTGTGCATCGGCACCAATCCAATCTTGGTACCATATCCAACCAAGACAAAGATGAACGCTACTTTCACAACAACCGGATGAAATTCTGAAGCCGCAGCACGAAGATCGGCCCAAGTCATAATTCCTCCTCCAATAGCCTCTGCCGGTAAAGCGAGGAAAAGTAGTGTCCCGAGAAAACCAATCAGTAATCCAAGCGAGTTGATAATCAAGTACTTCCAAGCGGCTTCGGTGGCTGTTGGTTTATTATAAAAACTGATCAAGAAAGCAGTGGAAAGAGTTGTCGCTTCAATAGCTATCCACATCAATACCGGATTAGCAGCGTTTGCCGCTACCAACATAGCGAAAAGAAAGAGTTCAAACAAAATAAAGAATTGCTTAACGCGACGCGGACCGATAATATTCTTCTTTACTTCTTGTCGTAAATATCCAATTGAATAAAAAGCAACAATGCATCCCACAATCGAAATAAGCAATGTCAACAAGAGAGAGAGAGCATCTAAGGCAAAATATTTCCCAGATACAAATGTCGCTCCAGATTCAAACATAGTAAGGATGTTTGCGCACAGCACCACGCCAATAAGCCCTGCCACCTGCACAGCACGCTCAATAATACGAATTTGAGAAGGCCGTAAAAACACAATGAAAAGAGCGGCGAGAAATGGCATGGCAATAAGGTAGGAAAGCAACATAGGGGGAAAATTATTCAGTAAGACGTTTCATATCAGCAGTCGATAAAGTTCCAAATTGGCGATAGATCATACCGAGAAAAAAGGAAGCGATCACCATCCAGATGACGATATCAAAAATCATTCCAATCTCAAGTGGTAACGGATGGCGCAAGCCGAAAAAAGCCGCAAACAAAATAATACTATTCTCAAGAGAAAGCATGCCTACCATTTGAGCGAATACCCCTCTTCTGTTAATCAAAAGAAAAATGGAAATAAATATGAGTGCGATATTGAGAGCAACCGAAACAAACGCTTGTGGATAAATAGCCGAGAGCGGCAAAAAAACTTTCGAAAAAGCAAACAATACAAGTCCCGTCAACACAAGAAGAGTTATCGGTGTATTGAGATAATTACTCGTGCTCGAAGATCCGCTCAACTTGTGAAGAATTTTTCCAAAAAAGACTGGCGCCACGAGTACCTTCACAAAGAAAATAATGCTCGCCACAATCATAAGACTTTTGTCATCACCAAAAAAACCAAGTAAGAAAAATGTGAGGGACACAGCAAAAGACTGGAGAGCATAGAGGCGCACCAATGAACGCGAACGTCTCACAAGATGCATGAATACAGCTGCTAAAAAAGCAACGATATCAAGGAGAAAAAATATCCCAAGAAAATTTTCAGACATAGGCGCCAACATAGATACCAATAGCAATCACCGAAAGGATAAACGAGGTAAATAATACATCAGGCAAACGAAAAATACGAAATTTCGCCATCAGTGATTCTACTAAGGCAATCATCAAGGCAAAAACCAAAACCTTCACAGCAAAAATAGCGGTGACAAATACAAGCTCCATGCCGAAACCTGTCGTTTCTGAAACCCCAAAAGGAAAAAAAAGATTTGCTCCCAGCGCAACAAAAATCATCAATTTATTAGCCGCTGCCCATTCCATAAGTGCAAGTCTTTTCCCGGAAAGATCCAGGATCATCGCCTCATGAATCATTGTGAGCTCCAAATGAGTAGCTGGGTTATCAAACGGAAACCGGGCATTCTCCGCAAGCAACACCAGAAAAAATCCGATGAAAGCAATGAAAAGAGGAAGCAGCGTTAGTAGAGGAAGATTATTCATGCCAGAAGAAACCATATCCATAACATTCCCCGTTTGTGTCGCAATTGAAACCGCAAATAGTGCGAAGAAAAAACCACCTTCGGCAAGCGCTGATACCATCATTTCTCGACTGGAACCAAAGCCACCAAAAGCACTCCCTTGATCCATACCGATCAAAACCAGAAGAAACGTTGTGAGAGCGAAAAGATATACAATAACAATAAAATCAGAAACTGCACCTAAAGAGAAAACTCCCCATTCACCCAAAACAAGCTCTGGAATCACTGAAGTTGCCAGGGGTACCGAAGCACCAAGGAGGACGGTAATTGCGAAGATAAGATATGGAAAATAGCGCGTCACCCAAGAAGCCTCGTTCGAAATAATTTCATCTTTTTGAAAAAGTTTTCGAAGATCGCGGTATGGCTGCCAAATATCAGCTCCCACACGATTTTGCATCAGTGCTTTTATCTTTCTAATAACACCAATAAGAAGCGGTGAAATGACCGGGACAGAAATGATTTGTATGAGAAAAAATAATGTATCCATACGGTTATCGTATCGTGAAAATGAGGAGAGCAATAAGCGTTACAAAAACATACAACATATAGATGTTCACGTTTCCACTTTGGATTTTTTTTACTCGATCAGAAAAATATCCGATTGCGTCTGTAATTGGATGAAAAACATAGTTTCGATATACATCAAAAAAATCAGTTTTCACGCTCTGAACCGAAGTAAAATAACGTGTCTCGGCGTCACAATACTCCACATCGGTTTGTTTGGTTGGGCGGAGAATCCCTCGAAAAATAATAACCAATGAGCGAGAGAAGCTTGTCGCTGTAATCTGCATTTTTGGAGAAAGTGGCATCCCACAATCCCAAGTTGGAGCAAATATGACCTTGCGCTTACGGGTCAACCATCCAACCGTGGCACCAATAATAGCTATAAAAACAACCAGGGCTACTGCTGTTCCGTGTGCAGGAAGAATACCTGAAAAATTTTCACTCATGCCCATGAACTGCAGGTATGGGAAAACAAGAGTTTCTCCGCCAGCTCCAAAAACAAGACTCGCTACAATCCCCACAAGAAAAGAGACCACGAAGGGGGCACCAATTCCCATAACAATAGTCAGCACCGCAAGTACAAACATTGGAAGATGTACCAACCAATTCAATTTTTCTTTTTTTGGTTTCTGTTCCCGGGGATGACGATCTCTCCGTCGTCCAAGGAAAGTAATGCCAAATGCTTTTGCAAAACAAGCCATGGCTAAGCCACCAGTAAACGAAAGACTCGCGATACTGACAAGAAAAGTCATTTTTACCAGGAGACTTGATGCTGCTACGCCAACAAAAAGCGATTGAAAAATAAGCCATTCGCTTGCAAATCCATTAAACGGCGGGAAAGCAGCAATAGCCAGAGATCCAATCAGAAAGAAAAATGCAGAATAAGGAAGAATATGAATAAGCCCCCCATAAGATTCCATGTTTCGCGTCCCTGTTGCGCCCACAACTACCCCCGAAGTTAAAAACAGAAGTGATTTAAAAATTGCATGGTTAACCGTATGAAAAAGTGCCGCTGCCAAAGCGAAGACAAAAAAATCTTGTAGGCCATACCCCGCAAACACAAGTGCCGCACCAACACCTAATAAGATGATCCCGATGTGTTCAATACTTGAATAAGCAAGCAGCCTTTTGATGTCGTGTTCCGATAAAGCATACAAAACACCAAGGAGCGAAGAAATGGCACCAAGAGTAAGAATAACTAATCCCCACTCTAATGGCGCACCAGGGAAAAAATCAAAGAAAAAACGAATAATCATAAAAATGGCTGTCTTGATCATGACACCAGACATAAGAGCCGAAACATGAGAAGGGGCAGCCGGGTGCGCTTCTGGCAACCAAATATGCAATGGAATAATACCAGCCTTTGTACCGAATCCAATCAATACCGAACCAAAAAGTACCCCCTGCCAAACGGGTGAGAGATTTACTAAGCCAATGAGTCGCCATGTATCAAAATCAAATGAACCAGTTGCTTTGTAAGCCAAGAAAAACGCACACGCGATAAACACCATTCCTAATTGCGTCATAAGTAAATACAAGAATCCAGCCCGAATATTTCGAGCTTCTTCTCGATCAAATATGACCAGAAAATAAGAGGCAATCGACATGAGCTCCCAAGCAAAAAGAAAAAATAAAGCATGATTGGACGACACGACAAGCACCATACCCAAAAGAAAAACATTATAGAAAAATCCAAAAATTCCAAGATTATATTTCCCAATAAAGTGTTTCTGGTAACTCACTCCAAACCAAGAGACTAGGGCGGCTACGCTTCCGATCAATCCCAAAAAGAATGCGGACAAACCATCTATATGAAAAGAAAAAGCTACATCAGGAAACGGCGATCCAAACGAGAGAGCTTTCCCTTCTCCATTCAAAAAGACTCCAACCGAAAAAACTAACAGCAAAATAGATGACAAAAAAGCCCCCAGATGAGCTACCCAGTTAGCTGTTTTTCCACCATCACGCAGTTGCCATCCGACAATCAGTGAAAACAACGCTGAACCAGCGTACATAGCAAGTACAACTACGAATACATCAGTTTGAAAAAATATATCCATAAACACTCTCAATGATGAGGATGATCGGTATCGTCTGATTCTTTCTGCTTTTCAGACTGCTCCAAATCATGAAACAAACCTAGAAGTGACATCAAAATTTGTCGCGGTGAAGGAGGATCCCCAGGAATGCCAAAATCTACTGGGATAATATCAGAGACTTGATTGACAACTGCATAGGAATCTTTAAAAACACTCCCTTGAATAGCGCCATCGCCAAGAGCAACAACCAAACAGGGTTTCGGCATGGCTTCGTATGTATGCCGTAAGCCCTGAATCATGTTTCGAGAGACCGGCCCAGAAACAAAAAGTGCATCTGCATGCCGAGGAGAAGCAACAAAACGAATACCAAAACGCTCAATATCATAGTAGACATTTCCCAGCGCCGTAAGCTCTTGTTCTTCGGCGTTCGATGAGCCGGCAGCGACACTCCGAATAGCAAACGACCCACCGAAAAGTCTTTTCACGGAAGCAGATACTTTTTCACCTACAACCTCGAATGGAGCGTCTGTCAATTCTTCAAAAGACAAAGCGAGGCGGGGAGTTTTTCGGATTTTATTCAGCATTTGAAACATACCCTAGCCATCAATCAATCATTCACAGCCCATGCAACAAGAAACACATCTCCTCTCAGAATATCCAATATCTTACACCTCTCATTTTTTTTGTCAAAATATCTCTTATTTTTAACATATTTTGAATACAACAACCTTCATAACACACCCCCATTACGCTACCGACTGTCGCTCCTTCCAGATATGCCATACGGCCGGGAGAAAAGAAATAACAATGATCGCAAGAATGACTGGCAGTAAATACCGATCAACATCTGTAATGAGGTTTCCAAAAAGATACCCTCCCGAAGTTAATCCAACCGTCCAAAGAACAGCACCAAGGATGTTGTATGTTAAAAAACTCCGATAATTCATCCCCGCAATACCAGCCACAATTGGTCCAAAAGTTCGTACAATCGGAATAAAACGAGCTAGCATAATTGTCTTTGCCCCATGTTTTTCATAAAAGGATTGTGCTCGCCGTACATGTGCCTTGTGAAAGAAAAATGAATCATCACGTTCAAAAAGTTTTGGGCCAACTTTTTTCCCAAACCAATATCCAACCATATTTCCTGTGATGGCCGCAACCAAAAGCACAACTATCAAAATCGGCAATACAAACAATCCTTGCGCGGCAAGCAAACCAGCAACAAAAAGCAAGCTATCTCCAGGAAGAAAAAATCCAAGGAAAAGCCCTGTTTCAGCAAAGACAATAAAAAACAATCCGATCAGCCCCACTGTCTGAATAAGTTCTCCCAAATCAACACCAAAATAATGCATAGAGATAATTCCAATCGAAATAAAATGCTACTTTATCTTACTCACGATCACGCGCTCCCCCTCTCTTATTCCCGACAACACCTCCGTTGAACCATCATCACCCTCCACTCCAGTCTCAATAAATCTGCGCTCCGATGAAATACTATCGTTCGCTATCTCAACGAATACACGACCACCTTCACGTCCCAATGAACGGTAAGGTACCATCAAAACTTGTTTCCGCTGAGAAATCATCACGTCAATATTTGCGCTCATACCCTCCTTTAAACGAGCATCTTGCCCCTGAAGTCCAAAGGTGACCGTATAGTAAATGACATCCTGAATCACCGTAGAAGAAGGCTCAATCGAGGTAACTTTTGCGACAAACTTCTCATCGGAAGAGAGCGCATCGAAAGTAATTTCAGCTTCTTTTCCAGGTACTACTTTGTCAATATCGGCCTCTGGGACATCGGCTTTTAACAAAAAATCTTCCGCCCCAGAAACTCGACCAATCACTTTCCCAAGTGTCACAGTTTCACCAATTCGTACGTCCAATTTTGAAAGAGTTCCGTCGATTGGAGCTACAAGACTACTCTTTTTCTTCTCCGCCCAAATGGTTCGAATATTTTCTCGAGCTTGTTTGGTTGTCAGTTTTTTTACTGCTTTTTCTTCCGGACTCAAATCATCCCAACTTCGCCGAGCTAATTTTTCATTTTCTTCCGCTATAGAAAGTGCGACTGCGGCTTTTCTGCCTTCCGATTGCAAAACAGTGGTATCGAGTACTGCGACAATATCTCCTTTTTGTATCGCCGCACCCTGCGCAACCAATATCTTATCCACCATACCAGTGGCTAAAAACGAAAGATCTGCATAACTATTTGGTTCAAGTCTTCCTACCACGGAGACTGTTTCACGAACATCACCTTTTACAACAGGCTCGCTTACCCAAAGTGCCTTGGGTGGTCGCGACTGCCACCAATACCATATTCCGCCAATACCAGCTAATAAAATAATCCCTACTATAATTTTCTTTTTTCCTCCAAACATATTCTTGATATTTTAACTTTACAGAAGACCGGGTTGTTTGAGAACCATATCCATTGCCTTATTCGCCTGCGCGTCAGCTAATGTATTCTGCTCTCTCGGCACATGAACAAAAATTACTTGCCCAAAATCCAAAGTAAGATTCCATGCTTCAAGAAAAAGTGGCTGCAATTTCACATTTTCAATTTTATACTCGTGATTCAGTTGTTTGCATGCTAATTCGCTATCCATGCGTACTTCAATAGCAGCTTTCTTTGCTCGTTCCTTCCCGATAAGCGACTTTACTTTTTTAAGCGCCGAAACAATAGCAGCGTATTCTGCCTCATTATTTGTTTTATCACCTAAAAACTCACCATAGCTTTTGCTAAGCGTCTCAATGTACACTCCGAGTGCCGATGGTCCAGGATTCCCCCGAGATCCGCCATCCGTATACAGAATAATTTTTTCCATACTCATAAGTCCACTTTACCATACTCAACGATTTTCTCGAAGAAAACTACCCAAGGTTCTGGGCAGTTTTACGCATGCTCGAATATTTTTCGAAAAAGCAACACCGGATCGGCCGGACACACCTTCGAATATGCCACCCGATATAATCGACGCTGTTTTAATACCTGGCCACAGACAAAGGCTTGCAAGAATGCCCTCGATGAAATTCGAGCAATCAAAAGACGTACTGGATCATGAATCGATAATCCGGAGTCAAACCATCTTCTGATTTCTGCCACATCATCTCTCGACCATGTCACGTCTTCTTCATAATGGACGGAGACTACACAGGTGTCTGGACTGACATTGTATGATTGCTCACCGAGAATCATTCCCAGGCACCATCGCCATTGCTGCCTACTAAACCCCAGCTTGACGCAGACGGCTTGATTAACCCTGTACTTCATGGTTTATGCTCCTTTCCGACACAGATCAATAAGTTTGAGTTGAATGGACGAGCGCCCATTCCATGTATTTTCCTCCAAAGTGAAAGCAATATCAAGTCGGTCTCCTTCGACGATCATTGGAAACCGCTCACCTAAAGAAAAACCAATAGCATCAAATGATTTCAATCCATCAGGTGATTCCAAAGAAAATTTGAGATGTTTATTTCCATTCCCTACAAAACGAACTTGTTTCACTCTCATATCAGAAAGAGCGAAAACTGGCTCGGTATTTCCTTCGCCAAAAGGTGCGAAGCGAGTAATATCCGTGACGAGTCGGGGGACGATATCCGTTGGCTGTATTTCCATGTCAATCCACATTTCTGGCTCAGTCACAACTTCACGAAGATTCTCTTCCACTAGCGCACTAAAGCGTTCATAAAATACATCGAGATTCTCATTTTTAATTGTCATGCCAGCCGCCTGAGTATGTCCACCGAACTTCACCAAAAGATCAGAACACTTCTCAATAGCTTCAATAATATTAAATTCTGGAATACTTCGAAATGACCCCATGCTTTCTGTGGCGCCCCGAAATAATACACAAGTCGGTTTCCGATAGGTATGTGCGATCCGTCCCGCAATCAGCCCAACGATACCAAATGGATATTCTTCTCCTACCGCAAAGATGAATTTTTTATTTTGATATTCTGTTTCAACTAAAAGTTTTACCTGCTCTGTCGTATCGGTGCTCAATTTTCTCCGAGCATTATTATGATTCTCCAGTTCAAGAGCAAGATTCCCAGCGACATCCACATTCGACTCCATGAGCAAATCATGAGCCAACATAGCATGTGCCATACGAGAAGCGGCGTTGATGCGTGGCGCAATCTGAAAAGCAATATCTCGAGCGGACGGTTTTTTCTCAGAAGAAAAAGGCATTCTCCCAACTCGAAACATCTCTTGAAATCCAACGCGTCTTGTTCGAGAAAGAACAATCAAGCCATACGTTACCAATACCCTATTTTCCCCTATAAGCGGCATCACATCCGCAACAGTACCGGTCGCGACAATATCAAGAAGCCATTTCGCTTGATCCTCCTGTTCAGGTGCGAAGCGTTGAAAAAGCGCTTGCGCAACTTTGAATGCCGTCCCTGCTCCGCAAAGGTCTCGAAAAGGATATGTTTCACCAATCAATTTCGGATTAATAATCGCATACGCAGATGGGAGCACCTCGGGAACATGGTGGTGATCAATAATAATAACGTCTAGCCCGAGCATATTAGCCTCATCGATTTCTTCGTGATTCATCATGCCGCAATCAAGCGTCATCATCAGCCGGACATCCTGCTTGGTAAAAAAATCGAGTGCTCGGGTATTGAGCCCATGACCTTCAGTATCTTTCTGCGGAATATATACCACCACGCGTCCACCGAGAATTTGTATCGCTTCTCGCATCACTACTGATGACGTTACGCCATCAGCATCATAATCACCAAAAATTCCAATCACCTCATCTCGCTTCAAAGAACCTCCTATACGCTCAACAACACGTTCCATTTGAGAAAACAAAAATGGATCATGAAGATCACGATCATATTGCGGGGAAAGGAATCGTACCTGCTCCTCCTCTTGATTGTACCCCCGCTGTTCCAATAGCAATGCAACTATAGGATGCAGAGAACCCGGTAGCGTTTTTCGCTCCGGTATACGGAATTTCCACGTAGCCATATTTTTCTCAAAAAATCCAACTACTCAGCAATCAGTTCGGCATCGAACTCTTGCTTATCAAGATTCCTCAAACGTAGTCGGAGTACCCATTTTCCACCATCAGGTGTTTTAAAATTCTCATCGATACCTAGCTCTCGCGAGAGTCGCTCGGCATCCAAACTGTGAGGATCGATATTAATACAGTATTCCTTATTCTCAAGAATATTCTTCACCCGATTCATTCCTTCGGTCGGTGTCACAATAGTTTGCACGATGAAGTCTCTCACACCGAGTGACTTTGCTCGAATCTCATCTTCCTCTCGTCCGAGATGTGAAAGAAACACAACTGGGATATCAGCTGTTGCTACATTTTTCTGAAGAGCTTCAACGAGCTGAAACCCATCCATGCGCGGCATGATAATACCAGAGACAATAATATCTGG
The DNA here is from genome assembly GCA_018062205.1 of Candidatus Moraniibacteriota bacterium. GTDB lineage: Bacteria > Patescibacteriota > Minisyncoccia > Moranbacterales > UBA1568 > JAGOSP01. The sequence continues at coordinate 16,422 of JAGOSP010000010.1, forward strand.
TACGATTTGATTCGCCATCTCCAGACCTTCTAATCCATCATTTGCTTCGCGAATATCGTAATGCTCTTCTCGAAAAATATCCGCATACAAACCCCGAACATTCACATCGTCGTCTATCAATAAAATTTTTCGCGCTTGATTGCTCATAGAAAATATTCATTCAGAACAACTCACCTTAAGAACCTACAATGAGTATATCATGCGCAATACACCGAAACAAAAAAACAGGATTTCTCCTGTTTTTTCTAGCAAGAACCTTCTATTTTTGAGGAATCACTTTAGCTAATTTTTCAATAAGCTGCTTCTCATCATGAGACATTTTCTTTGGGACAAGCAATTTTACGGTCACCAAGTGATCCCCTCGTCCATAACGACCCAGATGTGGAATTCCCTTCCCTCGAATACGGAATACCTCCCCTCCCTGTGTTCCAGCGGGTATTTTCATGGTTACACGACCTTCAACCGTATTTACCTCAACCTTATCTCCTAGTGCCGCCTGAGGATACCGTATATCAAGAAAAGAAAAAACATCATCTCCGCGTCGCTTCCATTCTTCATGCGGTTTTACATGAACAGCGACAAAAAGATCTCCTGCCCGAGCACCATACTCCCCAGCAGCACCACGCCCCTCAAGCGAAAGCGCTTGTCCATCTTGTATCCCTGCCGGAATATTCACCTCGATAGTTTCTGGCTGCTGAGACCTCCCTACCCCATGACAAGTCCGGCATGATTCGGTATATGTCTTACCTTTTCCATGACACGCATCACAGGTCACCACCTGAGCCATCATACCAAAAATACTCTGCACCTGTTTTTGTATTCGACCGCGACCATCACATCGTTTACAATTATTCTCTTTACTCCCTGGCTGGCCGCCTGTTCCCTTGCAATGACTACAGTGAGTAAGTTTTCGTAGTGAAATTGATTTTTGGGTGCCACTCACCATTTCCTCAAATGATATTTCAACATCTACTTGAATATCCTGTCCTTGCTTAGATCGCCCAGATTGGCCAGAACCGCCGAACACACCAGAAAAAATATCCTCAAATCCTTCCCCAAAATCGAATTTTACATTTCCGTTTCCTCCATACTGACCAAAATCCCATCCACCAGAAGACGCTCCGCCACCAGTGTTCCCGCCTTGAAATGTTTGCCCAAATCGATCATACTGAGCTCGTTTTTCCGGATCGGAAAGCGTTCCATATGCTTCATTCATCTCCTTAAAAAGAGCTTCATTCCCTCCTGATTTGTCAGGGTGATGTTGATGCGCTAATTTTCGAAATGCTTTTTTAATTTCGTCTTGTGAAGCGCTTTTCGAAACACCCAATATTTCATAATAATCTTTTGCCATAATTCTTTTCCATTTTTCTCAAAAACTCACAAAAACTAGCATACCCGAAAAAAAGAAAATTAGCAATCGCTCTTTTCGAGTGCTAAACTTAAGGAGATACACAATATACCCCTTACTCATCAAGTCGCTCTTGCGTTGTCATGTGACCAACAAAAGTAATCCACCCAAAAGAACGAAGGAGAGCAATAAAAATTGCCGCAATTACACTCCAAATCAAAAATAGGAGCAGCCCCACCGGCCAGACAGTCAAGAAAAAAAGCAAAGTAACAAAAAATGGGAGCACTTGATCAGAAATATGTTCCTGCACACGACTCCCCTCAAGCAAGGTCGAGAGTTTTGTCTGTAATACTTCAGCGAAAACGACTCCTATTTCTTCATTTCCCTGGACCGGCCTTCCAGCTAATTCGCTTAATTGTTTTCGGCCGGCTGTAAGCGCATTGTTTTGTGCTACTCCCCGAACTGAAGAAAGAGCATCACCAGAAAATTCAACATTGATTCCTTGAGCCCGCAAACGACCAACTTCATCATTCAGCTGTTTAAATTGTTTGGATTCATCATCACCAGACAAAGGAGATGCTTGATCAAGGGAAAGAATGTATTCATCGACTGTTTTCTTCTCTCGAATCAACAAGCCAAGCTCGGGCTGAATATAACCGCCCCATTCAAGAATTTTCTCAATTGCACCTTTTCCTAAGCGGAACCTTGGTTCGAGATCGTCCCAGGAAAGCGCTCGAATAGAAGCGTAGTAACCGAGAGATAGCGCCAATGAAAAAGCAAATATGCTCATTTGCTTGGTTACCAAAAGAATCCGAATCGAAGAAAATTTCAGACGCCCTTTCTGTTCATGCTCTGCCATCAAAGCAGATCCATACAAAAGCCCTATAACAAGAACTCCTCCGAGATACGCTTGCCAACCCGTCACCTGGAAAAAAATCGGCAGCGTAAAAGCGACACTTCCGATAACCTTTGACGCCTTCTCTCTCCAAAGAATAAACCCTGAAAACATCCAAACAAAAACGATCGAAGCAAACGCCAATGTCATAATAAGGCGAAATGTTTCTGGAGATTGCACCGTTCCAAAAAAATATCTCCAAAAAGTTACTGAGAGAATACAAAGAATCACCAGATGCCCCACTAAAAATTTTTTCCGGTTTGTCCACTCCATATATTTTTCTTACAAGCCATGCGCCGCCTTATTTCGTACATGTTCCTCAAAGGTTTTTGAGAAAACCGTCTCACCAGTCTGTGTGTCACTCAAGAAATAGAGATATTCATTTTTTGCTGGATGCAAAGTTGCCGTAAGAGACGACAGACCTGGATTTGCAATTGGACCAGGAGGCAAACCTTTATGAATATAGGTATTATACGGAGAGTCAGTTCGTGTTTCCTCAAAAGAATGCTGTATTTTACTGAAGCCGAGTACATATTTTACCGTTGCATCGCTTTGTAGCGGCTGTCCGATAGCGAGCCGCTGCAGAAAAAGACCTGCCACAAGTGCGCGATCTTGATCACTTCGAACTTCAGTCTCAACGATACTTGCAAGTACCAATGTTTCATATGCAGATAATGTCGTCTGTTCAGCAAACAGCGGCCAGGCTTTTTTCTTAAATACCTCAAGCATAGTATAAATGATGGTTTCGGCACTCGCTTGGCGATCAAAACGATAGGTATCAGGAAAAAGAAATCCCTCCAGTCCAACTTCTGGCGGTAACGATTGAAGGAATGGAAACTCAGAACGCCAGACATCCTGAGGTTTCATGGCAAGCGAAAAAAATACATCGCCCGGCAAATCTAATTCCGTAAGTCGATTCGCCATCTGTCGAGCAGTAAAACCCTCTGGAAATGTCACGCGAATATCCTGGGAGAGAACTTGTCCCGTGGTTATTCTTAATGCGATTTCTCGTGATGACAAAGTAGGAGAAAGATGATATTCACCGGCTATTATTCCCCCATCAAGTTTTTTTAAACGAGCAAGGGTATATAAAAAACCAAAACGATTTCGTATAATACGAGCCTCTTCCAAATGCGTCGCGACGACGAGTGCGTTTTCCCCGCGTTTTACTTCGAATACCTGTTCGGATATTGCCAATCCAGATTGACCAGACCACATCTCAAGCAAGCCCAAAACAACAACGCTGCTCACCGTTATAGCGAAAAAAAAGGAAAGAAGAAAAAAACGCATACATTCAAATTACGAGATAACAAATCACTTTTTTCGAAGGAGATTTTTGGAGAATTTCTCCCTCAAGAACAAAAAAAATTCTTCTTAAAATGATCTCAGGATAAGTGGAACAAAAAAGAACCCCGGAAACTCTTCCTTATAAAGATCGTCATCACTTCGTTTTTCAAAATAGCACAAGTGATTTCGAATCGGCATAACCATTTTTCCTGAAAGTACCAACCTTTGCCGAAAAGATACAGGAACTGTTTCAACTGAAGCTAAGACCAAAATACGGTCAAAGGGCACGTCATCTTGAAATCCATCTTGCCCTTCACCCAAAAAACATTCAGCACGCCCACTCTTTATAAAATCAAACTTCTCTAAATTTTGCTGACCTAATATATGAAGCTCTTCGATTCTCTCAAAAGCAACCACTCTCCCTTGATGTCCTACCGCATATGCAATCAGCCCAGTCACCCAACCCGATCCGCTTCCAACAACTAATACCCGCTGTCCTTCCTTGATTTCGAGTAACTCCAGCATAACAGCAACCAGACTTGGCTGTGGTTCCATTTGACCATGCCCAATTGGCAAGGGAATATCCGCGTCAGCCTCACTTTCAAATTCTTGAGGGAGAAACTCTGCGCGAGAAACAGAATCAAAAGCAACAATAAGCTCTTCTGAACGTAAGTAATTATTTTGCTTCAACATTTCTACTAGGGGCATCATACAAGCAGTACATTATATGCCGATAACTTGTATCAAAACATCGCGTTTTCGTGAACCATCAAACTCAACCGCAAAAATATTTTGCCGCTCTGTAAGACGCATTTTCCCTTTTTCAACAGGAATAGTCTCACTGTTTCCCAAAAGAATTGCCTTACAATGGGAGTGTCCATTACTCCGGCCATCCGACATGCTGTCTCGTTTTAACTCAAAGAGGTCATGTGTGTATTGGTCGTCCACTGGTACGATTTTGTACAGAACACGCATAAAATCCTGCAAAAGCATCGATTCATTGTGATTAATAGCGACGCCCATCGTGGTATGCGGCACGTAAATCAGCACCTGGCCCTCACGTATTCCTGAACGATCAATAATCTCTTGAACCTGATCGGTAATATCCATGAATTGAATCTGCGTCTTGCTTTCAAGATCGATTTGTTCTCGATGAATTTTCATATTTGTTTTTATGAGACAGATGCAAAGGAAATCCCTATGCTGCACCAAGCTCTGTTTTCAATTTGTCTTTTGTTTGAACACCAACAAGTTCCTTAACTACCTGACCGCCCTTAAAAATTTTTAGAGCTGGGATAGACATAATGCCATATTTCTGGGCAATCGCCGGATTTTCGTCGACATTCAATTTTGCAACTTTGGCATTGGTAAGTTCGCTTGCGAGCTCGTCAATAACCGGACCCATCATCTGGCATGGACCGCACCATGGCGCCCAAAAATCTACCAACACGGGCTTGTCGCTTTTCAACACCTCTGCATCAAAGTTTGCTTCCGTAAGTTCTAAAGCCATAAACGTGCATAACAATAATTACTCTCATAGTATACCGTTTTTCACTTTTTTTTCCAAGAACACGAAAAGTTAATTTTTCAATATCGCCAGAAATGCCTCACCTGGAATAGAAACCTTTCCTTGACCAAGTTCTTTCGCTTTCTTTTTCCCTCGCTTCTGTTTTTCAAGCAACTTTTTCTTGCGAGAAAAGTCCCCTCCATACAGTCCTCCAGTCACGTCTTTTCGATATGCAGAAATAGTTTCGCGAGCAATCACCTTGGCGCCCACTGTAGCCTGAATTGCTACAGCAAAGTTCTGACGAGGAATGACGAGTTTGAGTTTCTCGGCAATACGCTTCCCTTCTTCTTGGAGCAACCGCTTTGGTATCATTCGTGAAAAAGCATCAATTCTGTCCCCTGCCACCAAAATATCCAGTCGCTCAACATCACTCTCTCGATATCCAATCGGCTCATAATTCATCGAAGCATATCCTTGTGTCGCACTCTTCAGCTCATCGTGAAAATTCACGATCACATCCATAAGTGGCGCCTCAAACGAAAGCAAGACTCTCGTCTCATCAAGATACTCCGTATTTTTATAGGTCGCTCGAATTTTTTGCGACAAATTCATCACATTTCCGAGATATTCACTTGGAGTAATGATAGAGAGATCGACATACGGCTCATAAATCATTTCAATATTTGATGGATCAGGAAGGCTTGAGGGCGAATACATAGAAAAACGCTCTTCCTGAGCAATGATTTTAATTTCATAAACGACTGAGGGCGTGGTAATGGTCGGCTCCATATCGAACTCGCGACGTAACCGCTCCTGAATAATCTCCAGATGCAGCAAACCAAGAAAGCCACAACGGAATCCTCGTCCAAGTGCCTCGTTTGATTCCGGCTCAAAAACAAAAGCAGCATCATTGAGCTTGAGCTTCTCAAGTGCATCACGCATTGATCCATACTCATCTCCATCAACGGGATACAAGCTCGCATAAACTGTCGGCTTGATTTCTCGATATCCCGGCAGCATTTCTACGCCAACGGGCTCGCGATCTTTCGGTTTCCAGGTAATCGTGTCTCCAACGCGACAGTGTGCGACTTCCTTGAGCCCAGTGGCGATGTATCCGATCATGCCTGCTTCCAACACTGACGTAGGAACAAGATTCGGTTTAAAAAATCCCACTTCTACCGTCACACTCTCATTGCCTGTCCCGAGCATATGCAGGATATCCTCGCGCTTCACACTCCCATCGACAATGCGAACACATGCGACGACGCCTTTGTATACGTTGTACACGGAATCAAAGATAAGCGCACGCAATTTCCCGTCACGATTCCCTTTTGGTGCTGGCACTCGCTCAATAACACGCTCAAGTACTGCTTGCACTCCAAGGCCTGTTTTCCCACTTGCTTCTAAAATATCTTCCTCCAAGCACCCGAGAATATGCACGATTTCTTTCTTCGTTTTTTCCACTTGTGCGTTCGGCAAATCAATTTTGTTCACTACTGGTATAACTGTGAGTCCTTGTTCGATAGCAAGATAGAGATTCGCAAGCGTTTGAGCCTGTACGCCTTTAGTGGCATCAACCAGAAGCACTGCGCCTTCCACGGCTGCCAAGGAGCGCGAAACCTCATAATGAAAGTCCACATGCCCAGGCGTATCAACCAAATTCAACTGATAAAAAACATCGCCAAAAGTATACTCCATCTGCACCGGCTGAAGTTTAATAGTGATACCACGCTCTCGTTCGAGGTCCATCTGATCAAGCATTTGATCCTTCATTTTACGATTCTCAACCGTGTGTGTCAGCTCAATCAAACGATCGGCCAAGGTACTTTTTCCATGGTCAATATGCGCGATAATACAAAAATTTCGAATATTCTTCTGATTCATAGTCTTTTTCTCAAATATGAGCTCATACACAACCATCCAACTCAAAAAGCTCACCTCTCTCTCACACTACGGAAAAAAGCACTTTAAAGCAAGCGAAAACATAAAATCAATAATTAGACTCTCGACACCAAAAGATACGCCTCCATCAATGTATATATCACTCTTTTTCTTTTTTGAAGCCCAAAAAGAGGTCCTTGATACCGCAGTTGACAAAACAAGCCCGAAGATGCATACTTTTACCATAACCGTTCAATTTCGAGGAAGTCTTCAAATGAACGGCGAAAACCCGCATCTCAAAACTGCGGACATCGTCCCCTCACCCGACAGGTGGGGTTTGAAAACCGAAAGGTTCTGACAAGAGATACTCCCAAAGGACTTTTCATCATTTTGGAGAACGTCATGAGATTTTTTACTGCGACAGCAAACGAATCGGGAGGGGTAGTGCTCCATGCTCTCGAACCCGAGGAGCAACAGATGTTGTTCCAAATGAAAGGCATCAAGAGGAATTGCGGCGGCACATGCGACGATTGTCCCGCATCAGCGGAAGGCTGCGGAGCACCAACGGAAGGTGCGACGCTTCACTAGACCACGTCGAACAGGTACAGTGGGAGAGGAGACGCCTCCGATTTCAAAAAAAATAAGTTGCCCTTAGGCAACATTTCGAGAAAAGCCGGTAAGCGACGTCACAACGTACTGCCGGCCTTTTTTTATTCAAAAAACAGGAATTTCGATTTAGTATTTTCCCTTTTACCGATGTGCTTGTGACTCAAGTACCACCTTAAATTGTACAGCGACCTGCTGCCAGTTACAGGCTTCAGCTCGACGCCGACTGTCTCGACCAAAATTTTGTGCCTGCTCTTGATGAAGGAGATATGTTTCAAGAGCGTCAGCAATTTTTTGAGCAGATCGAAATGGAACGAGAATACCATTCTTGCCATCTTCTACCAGTTCTTTTGTCCCACCAGTTTGCGTGGTAATAATAGGGAGCCCACAGGCAAGTGCCTCCAAAAGCGCATTGCTCATTCCTTCGTTCAGTGACGGAAGAACAAAAACGGATGCCTCTTGATAATAAGCTCGCGTCTCTTCCCTTGGAACTCGCCCAACAAAAGTAACCTTTTCTTCCAGATGCGTGTCCCGAACAAGTTTTTCAAGAGAAGCGCGGCCACTCCCGTCACCCAAAATTTTCAGACGAAGCATCGGATAACGAGGCAGGAGGAGCGCTATCGCTTGAATGAGATACTTGAGTCCTTTTCGATCTGTAATACGAGAAGCCCCGGGAGTCACGATATATTCTTCTTGAGGACGTTTTTCATAGGCCGGAAAAAACTGCTTTGTATCAACACCATTCGGAATAATATCAAAATGTTGCGAAGGACTGGTTGCCAAAGCAAGCGTACGAAGACCCTCGCTATTCGATACTACTCGAGCTGCTTTTTTCCAAATAAAGCGAATAACTGGTTTTAAAAAAACATACAGGAATGTATATTTTTCATTATACCCAGGAACGTCTGACCCACGCATGGCGACAATATATGGTATATGGAAACATCGCTTCAGCAAATAAGCAACAAAACCACACGGGACGCCAAAAAAAGCCAACGTTATATCGAAAGACTCCTTCTGCTCCACCACCAATCGACGTGCGAAGAAAAAGCTCTTCCAGCTATACATGGCAATATCCTTCACTGATTGCCTATGCAGATTATGACTCTTTTTCCCAATAGGCAGTCGATAGATATGCACATTGTTTCCAATCATTCCCTTTTCTTCGTCGGAACCAACAGCTGATGTAATTAGATGAACTTCTATATCGGGCATCTGAGCAAACTCAGCAAGAAGATAGGCTGTCGCATTCGCAGCTCCCCCTCCAAGCGGAGGATACTCATAATTAAAAAAAAGAACTTTCGTCATATTCAGAGAAATTCTTCATTAAACACCGATACCAAAATACACGAATCCCGCTGCTTCCATTTCTTTTCGATCAAAAATATTGCGTCCATCCATCACAACTAAATCCTTCATCGCTCGCGCCAAATCTGTTGCTTCAATCGTTCGAAGTTCATCCCACTCAGTGCAAACGATAAGCGCGTCTGCTCCCTGAGCCGCCTCCAACGCTGATTCAGCGTAGCGCATTCGCTTATCAGGAAAGGCAGATCTGAAACTCTCAGTTGCCACTGGGTCAAATGCGGTCACTTTGGCACCGGCCTGCAACAAGGCAGCCGCGATATACTGCGCTGGCGCCTCGCGAACGTCATCAGTTCGTGGTTTGAAGGAGAGCCCCCAAAGTGCTACTTTCTTTCCCTGGTGTGACTTCCAGTGCTTTGCCAAGTATTCCACCGGTCGCATTTTCTGGCGATCATTCAGGGCATCAGCCGCTTCAATGATTGTAAATTGCATTCCGTATTCCTTCCCAGTTTCTCGAAGTGCCTGCACATCCTTCGGAAAACAAGACCCGCCATACCCAATACCCGCATATAGAAAACGCCCGCCAATCCGCGTATCAAGACCCATTCCCTTGGCAACCTCTTTTGCGTTTGCTCCAGCTTTTTCGCAAAAATTCGCAATCTCATTAATAAAACTGATCTTCGTCGCCAAGAAAGCGTTCGACGCATATTTGATCAGCTCAGCCGAACGAATATCGGTAAACATAACCGGTCGTCCGTTTCGAGCGACTGGACGATAAATTTTCTCCATTAATTTCCGTGCCTCGTCAGAACTTACCCCAACAACAACTCGATCTGGATTCAGAAAATCCTTAATGGCTGCTCCCTCACGAAGAAATTCTGGATTGGATACAACATCAAAATTTCCGCTCTCTCCACTCGCGTGAAGAATAATATCCCTGGTTTTATCAGCGGTTCCTACTGGTACCGTTGATTTGTTCACGAGTATTTTATAGCCATTCAAATTTTCTCCGAATGTTTTTGCAACAGAAAAAACATAACTCAAATCTGCCTGACCAGTTTTTGGATCTTCCGGTGTTCCAACGGCGTTAAAAACCACTTCCGCCCCGCGAATCGCTTTGGCAATATCCGTGGTAAACGAGATACGCTTCTCCTTCACATTCTTCTCAACCAATTCCTCAAGTCCAAGTTCATAAATCGGCATGATCCCTTTTTTGAGCTTTTTGATTTTCTCAACATTAATATCGGCACACACCACTGTATGACCGAGTTCTGCCATACAAACTCCGGAAACTAATCCGACATACCCCGTTCCAACAAAAGCGAGTTTCATAAGTATTTTTCTTCTTTTGCTATCGGATTACAGTTTCTTTCACGGTATAATTCATTCGATTCCGTGCCTGATAATAATTTCGAACGGTGATATCCGCTAAAAGTCCAGAAATAAAAAGCTGCACACCAATCAAAACAGAAAAAATCCCTATAAGCGGCCAAATACGCTCAGCAAGTGATGATCCAAAAATGAGCTTCTCAATAAGCATCCAAAAAAGTATCATTCCGCCAAGCCCCGCGAGCGTCACACCAGCTCCCCCGAAAAGATGCAGCGGGCGATGAGAATACTTTCTCCAGAACCAAATGGAAATCATGTCTACAAAACCCTTCATACCTCGCTTCCAATTGTATTTGGTCACGCCGTGAACACGAGGATGATGACTTACTTTGACTTCGGTTACCCGAAAACCTTCCAGCTGGAGCAGCGCTGGAATAAAACGATGCATTTCACCAAATAAATCAACATCTTTGAAACACTCCTTCCGATATGCTTTCAGGCTACATCCAGAATCGTGAATATTATCGTGGATGAGTAATTTACGAAGAAAGTTCGCGATACGAGAAGGAATTTTTTTGCTCCATGGATCATGTCGTTTGTGTCGCCATCCCGAGACGACATCAAAGCCTTCATCAATCTTCGCGAGTAAAAGTGGGATATCAGCTGGATCATTCTGAAGATCTCCATCAAGCGTGACGATAACCTCGCCCTTCGCCGCCTTGATCCCTGCATCAAAAGCAGCCGTCTGCCCAAAGTTCTTACGAAATACAATAAGAGTGACTGGTTTACAGCGCTCAACTTCAATGCGCGTTTTGTCCTTCGACCCATCATCAATAAAAAGAATTTCAAATGGTCTCCCAATCTTTTTGAGAGCCGCATGGATTTTCTGATGAAGAATCTCCACATTCCCTTCTTCATTGTACAAAGGCACAACTACCGAAAGATATGGTCGCTCAGTCATAGTCTTACTTAATCATATAAACAAACGCCTCCATTGATATTTCCACAGTATACCGAGAAGAAGAAATAGTCGCAAACCAAGCAAATTAAGCACCCCCCTTACAAGTCAACCAAAAGCCAGTATACTAGAAATACAGAGAATATAAGCGATTCCTTTCGTTTGTATTTGCATGTCAAACAGTTACACCCTCAAAAATATGCCTTCCAATCAAGAAAATCGCCTTCTTTTGATACTAAGTCTCTTGCTCGGAGCAAACGCCCTCCTTTTCATTGCTCCGCGAGTAGCCTCTCTTGGCCTACTCAGTCTCACGGAAAACAATTTGTATTTTTACGAAGGATTTGCCTTCTTCGGTGTCATACTTATTGGGACGCTCTTCTACTATAATCAATCAATTTCTTGGCAAACCATACTTCGCAAATTCCTTTTTGCGACATTCCCCGCGTGGCTCTTCCTCACTTACGGACTCATGGAGTCAAAAAAGTTCCATTATCTCTTTCAGATTACACAGAGCGCCTACTTGATGCTCTTCGGATTTTTCATTGTAACACTTGCAATTCCTCATCTCCGCCTCCCTCATAAATCTCCAATTCCATCAGAGAGTATTCGTGGATGGTTTCATAGTCAAGGCACTCTCACGCTCCTCCTTGTTTCCATCGGTACTCTGATTTTCTTTTGTTTTGGTCTTATTCATATCACCAAGTTTGCCGCTGTCGATGAACCACTCTGGTACAACAACCGAATCTCAAAATACTGGAAAAATATTGGGGAACGTGATTGGAAAAGGACGAGTATGAGTGATAAGCCAGGCATTACGCTCGCGTGGGCTGCTGGTCCAGGCCTTTGGTTCAAAACACCGAAAGAATACAGATCTATTCAATACGAAGGAAAGGAATTCAGTGCGAACCAAAACAGTATTGAGAACTTCTATCTTGCATTTCGTCTTCCTCTCCTAATTATCATTACACTTCTCCTTCCATTTTTCTACTTTTTTATTGAACGACTTCTCGGAAAAACGACCGCACTCTTCTCGTATGCTTTTCTTGTCACATCGCCAATCCTTATTGGAATATCAAAAATTATCAATCCCGATTCATTACTCTGGATTTTTGCTCCACTCTCTATTCTTTCTTATTTCCTTTTCCTCAACAAACGTTTTTTCCGGTATCTTATTCTCTCTGGCGTATTACTCGGCCTTGCTCTCCTTACAAAATATGTCGCAAATATTCTTCTGATCTTTTTTATCGGTCTGATCTTTCTTGAATATCTCTACCATCGTCGAGAACACGAACTATTCAAAACATTTCTCAGGCGATCTTTCCTGGAACTTGGCATATTGATTTATGCCGCACTTGCCACATTTTATCTTTTGTTTCCTGCCGTATGGATTAAGCCAACCAAGCTCCTGACCGCAACCATTTATAGTCAGGCGTTTGAGAAAGTTACGCCTCTTCTCCTTATGCTTCTTGCTTTTATTTTTATCGACCAGCTTGCAAATCGAGCACGGATTACCAATGCGACTATCATATTTTTTGATCGATTCAAACACCTGATCACGCTTAGCATTGCCTCTCTTTTTCTTATCAGTTTACTTATCACGCTTTTCATTGTTTTGAGAGGTATGGTTCCTTATGATTTTGTAGAACTTCTCAACTCACCAAAACATATCAGCGACCGAAGTAATTTCATCGGTGTCTTTCTCACAAATTTCTATCCATTTATTTTCGGTGTTTCCCCTCTCGTTCTCTTCCTTATTCTTATTGCTCCATTTACCATCCTCAGGCGCTCGCTCCGCACATATCCATCAGGTCGAGTCGTTCTCTATCTTCTTATTTTTACGCTACTCTATTATCTCGGCGCGACAGTCAACGACGTTGCAATGATTACTCGATACCAAATTATTCTCTTCCCAGTTGCTGCTTTGTTCGCTGGTATTTCGCTCGCCTGGCTTTTCAACCTACTCCGTACTCATTTCTCATTTCACTCCCCCTCTGCCTCATTCGTAGTAACAGCCTGTATTCTCATTATCGGTAGCGCCACCCTTTTCACTACCCCCTTTCCTCTTTCTTATGCCTCCTCACTCTTACCTAAGGCATATCATACCGACGTCAAAGGCATGGGAGCAGGAAGCTATGAAGCAGCGCAATACCTCAATACTTTGCCCAATGCGAAACAACTCTTTATCTGGACTGATAAAGATGGTGTTTGTAAATTTTTCATTGGAAAATGTAATCGTGGACGAAACTACCAAGCGCTTCGTCGTGATGGACTCGACTACGTTGTTGTCTCCTCGGACCGCAAAAACCGAATGGACAGAATGATGTCTCCCGAGATCACCGCTCAAAAACCTGGTCTCATCCGTTTTGATCAGTACTATCAAAAGCCATCTCCCGATTTTGAATTAATCATAAACAATCGGCCATCACAACATGTTCGCGTTTACCGCTTCGACGATCAAAAGTAAAGTCTTTCTGGTTCCTCGCTTCTGTTTCCTCAAATACCAATACGCAACAGTCCACATCATGCTGATATTGATATTCGGAAGCTTTTTCTCATTAAGTTTCTCCCGTGAGAGAAAAATTTCTCATCACTCATAAGTACTCTTGCTTTTTATTATGGATATAGTGCGGAAGCGCAATAAATGAGATAAACATCTGAATGAAACGGGAGAGAAGAGCGGCAGTGACCGCAATCTCTGCATTTACTCCAACCAAAGCAAAAAAGGTGATATACGCCCATTCTTTGATGCCGATATTATTAATTGAAAGAGGAACTGAGGATACGATTGTCACCAAAAAAATAATACTCAAAAAAGATGGAAAGCTGATAGCGCTCCCAAGCGCATGAAACAGTATCCAATTTGACAATGCGATTCCCACGAAAGCAAACAAGAGTGAATAGAGACTTCCTATTGTCCAGATTCCCTTCTTCGTAAAGCCAATCACCTCCCGGATAAGGCGCTGGATTTGAAAAGGAAACCATTCCAATAAATGATAGAACCAAGGCCGAAAATAAGCATACGTGATACATAAATCACCCAGCAAAAATATTCCCAGCAAAGACAGAGTGATCTGAAAGACCGTATCAACGAAAAAGAGGTGCCACAATGGAAAAGAATAAAGAACCGCGAGGATAGCAATGGTCCAAAGTCCAATAAATCGATCAAAAACGACCGTCGAAAGAGAGGCTGCTTTGGCATTGGTTTTCTTGGCAAGCCAGAGTCCTCGATAGGCATCACCGCCCAGAGTTGAAGGCAAGAAATTATTAATAAATGCGCCCGTAAGATAGGCGAAAAAACCTTCTTTTACGGTAAATATGAGTTTCTGATGTTTGTGCGAAGCAATAATTTGCCATTTTTTCGCTGAAATAAGATTCCCTATTAATTGAAATACTATATACAGAATAATAAAAATCGGTGAAATATCCCGAAGCTTCTCAAGAACAACTCCCCAGCTTACCTTTTCAACCAACCAAAAAATTAACCCGACTCCGACGCCGAGCTTTACCAGCACTATCCAAAACATTTTCTTCTTTTTCATGACTTTTTTCAGTATACATCGACTCAAAATCTCCCACAATTACCCCTTTTCTCAGGAGGAGAAAGCCAGTATACTAAAAACTCAAGGGATGAGATAATTCTTTGTGTTGTATTTTGCATATATTTATATGTATTCAGAAATTTCCATTATCATTCCCTGTTACAAAGAGGCCGCCGTTATTCGAGAGACACTCCTCTCTATTGATACATTTTTAAGACCACGTTTTGAGCGGTTTGAAATTCTCGTTGTAACAGATGGCAGTCCAGACGAGACTATTAGCGTTGTCAAAGAAACCCAGAAGGAACACCCTGCTATCCCGATTATTCTTTTCTCATTTAAAAAGAATCGCGGTAAAGGAGCGGCTATTCGCACGGGCATAATGAAAAGTATTTACGATCCGATTCTTTTTCTCGATGCAGATTTGACCATCTCGATTCATGAGCTCGAAGTCTTTCTATTTGCCCTAAAGAACAATGTCGACATAGTCATTGCTTCGCGCCTCCTCTCTGGCTCGCGATTCGAAGAACCTTCGCCTTGGCATCGTATTCTGATGGCGCGCGTCTTCCATCTTCTCCAGATTTTCATTCTTGGCAATTTTGAGTTCCCTGACACCCAGTGTGGATTCAAACTTTTCCGTCGTTCTACTGCTCTTAACCTCTTCCGTAAATCGACTGTCAATCGATTCGCCTTCGATGCAGAAATCCTTTTTCTTGCACGCCAAAACAATTACAAAATCACCACCCTACCCGTCACTATCAAAATTGACCAACGGAATACAAATGTCCGTATCATCCGAGACTCCCTCAACATGATTTTTGCCCTCTTCAAAATCCGTCTCAATCAACTCTCTGGCCGCTACCGAACATAAAGAATTTCTATTATTCCCTTATGCCTCTCCAAACCAACGCTGATATCTGGATTGTTATCCCTGCCTACAATGAAGCAACAATCATCGGCGATGTTATTCATGAAATCCGTCATGCTGGATATACCAATATTCTCATCATTGACGATGGTTCAAAAGACAATACCCTTGAACAAGCTCGCCATGCTGGAATACGAGCTCTCAAGCATCGACTCAATCGTGGCAAAGGTGCAGCAACTAAAACCGGCATCGAAGCAGCTAAACTCCTCGGAGCAGACATTATTGTTACTTTTGATGGCGATGGTCAACACGATCCGAGTGATATTAAAAAACTCATTGAACCAATCCAAAACGCTCATTGCGACGTTGTTCTTGGCTCCCGCCTCATTCATTGCCATGGTATGCCATGGTACAAGATCATACACAATAAAATCGGTAATATTCTTGTTTGGTATCTCTATGGACTCTACGTTACCGATAGTCAGTCTGGATTTCGAGCTTATTCACGTCATGCGGCTGAAGTCATTAATACTCAAACCGACCGTTACGAATACGATAGCGAAGTCATTCGTGAAATCTATCTCTATAAGCTAAAATACCAAGAGATGCCCATAGAGGTTCGTTACACTGATTATTCCATGGGTAAAATCAATAAACAAAGCTTCTGGAATGGCATCAAAACCCTCTATCGCATGATTTGGCGTCTTATTAACTAAAAACCATTATGGAATTCAAACTCTATCAAGTCGTCATCACCCTTATTGCTATATTCATGATATATCAAGGCGGAAAAGACTATTTCCGCGGTGGGAACAATCAGACATTCATCAAATTTTTCGTACGAGTTCTTGTCTGGGGAGGGATGACTGCCATTGTCATTTTTCCCCATCTTACCAATTTCGCCGCAACAGTAATTGGTATTCAAGACAATGTGAACGCCGCAATTCTTGCCGGATTTATCTTAACCTTTCTTATGATTTTCAAGCTCCTCTCTGCTATCGAACGACTCGAACAACAGATTACCACCCTCACTCGAACAGAAACCCTTCAAAAACTCAACCTGAAAAAATCAAAATAAACTCTGCGGACGATATGCGCCAATTTCTTACTCTCAACGGCATACTATTCACTATATTTGCTTTTCTTTCATTCCTACCCCATGAGGGAGCGTTGCTTACTCGACTTATCTTTTCAATCTCCGCTTTATCAATAGTCTTCCTACTTCCAGGCTGGAATACTGCCGTGATTATTGCGACCATTTTCAAAAAAAAATTCTCTTCTCTTGAGTTCTTTACGTTCTCAATTGTCGCATCATTTATTGTTCCGGCACTGCTTCTTGCTGTCGAATATCAATATCTTCATATTCTTTTCCCTTCTCTTCCAATAATAAATACTCTTCTTATTTTTTTCGCCGCAACCATTTGCCTCCAACAAAACAAGAAACATTCTCTTCTTTTCAATATCCCTCACAATCCAGGATCTTTTCGAAATCTTAAAATACTCTCTGCCGCAACGTTTCTCTATCTCTCTATCATGGTAAGCATGACTACCGCATATTATCCACTGCCTGATCTTGACCCATACTATTGGCTCTCTCAAGCTCGTGACTTCTTTGCGAAAGAAAGCCTTCCGACATTTCTCAATTCAAGACCGCTTTTTATCGCATTCACCTACCTCTTTTCCATTGGTGCACAGATTGACCTCTATGCTTACTTCAAATACGCCCTCCCCTTACTCTCTGTGGTTCTTATTTTTCCAGCAGCGCTCATAGCGAAAAATTTCCGTTATCCGCTCCAGAAATCTCTTGCCTTCCTTTTTCCGTTCACAAGCGGAATTATCATTATTTTCCTCGGAGAATCAATCCCACAAACAATCGTCAGTATTCTTGCTTTTTTCGTCGTTGCATTTGCTATCCACGCCTACTCCCAAAAGAATATCTTTTTCTTTTTTTTAGCGGGAGCCACTGTCCTCTTTGGATATTTCTTTCACGAAGCGTTCATCATTCCACTTGTATCTTGGATACTTACCACGCTCTACTTTTTTCATGCACCCATTTTTCGCCTCATCAAAAAACACTTTCTGGTCGTTATCCTCCTTACCATTATTCTCCTCCCTTACTTAACACAAATTGGACAATACTGCCTAGGTATTTCAAAAATTTTTCTCAATAGTCTCTCAAATATCCATCCGAATCTTCTCTTTCCGCAAGAATATGTTAATGTCGACGGAAATCAAATGGGCTGGGGCAGCCTCTTCGGTGTTGCTAAATACTATCTCTTCTATGTTGGTCCAGCCTTACTTTTACTATTGTTTCTCCTCCCTACCATCAAGAAACATCTCTGGAAAGAATACCTGCGATCACCTGAAGGGGTTTTTCTTTCGCTTTCCTTTCTTTGTTTTTTTATCATAGCGGAGGTACTTCCCCGAGCTATCGGGATAGCGTTCCTCCCTGATCGAGCGTGGATTTTCAGCGGAGTATTTGCGCTCGGTTTTTTTCTCCCTCTTTTCAAAACAAGAATCGGGGGAAATAAACTGGTCCTCATTTTTTTTCTCCTCGGTTTTTCAGCTAATATCGGCGCTGCGATTTATATCAACACCCTGAAAAAATATCTCATCCCTAGCGAACAACTCGCATCAGCAGAATGGATCAAAACACATCTTCCTCAAGAAAGAATCATTTTTACCGCCGAAAGCAGCCGGCTCTTAAAATTCTTTTCAAATTCACAAGTTGTCAGCATCAAAGATCCAAATTTTCTTTTTGACGAATCCGTATTCGCAGAAAAATCTGAAACACGACAAGATGTCTCGATCACGTCAGAAAAGAAAGCTGCTATTGAATCCCTCCAAATAAGCGTGAACAATCTTGATCTAGAAAGCGCTCTCTCTGATATTCAAAAAACAAAAAAACTCCTCGAAAAAATAGAAATACTTGAAGAAGAAAAGCAAGGAAAAGAACAAATTCAGAACAAAAAATATACACATTACGTATATTATGCTGCCCCAAATAAAAAAAATCCATATGCGGATCGTCCCTACATGGATAAAAAACCAGAAAGAGAAATGGAAATGATTTTTAACAAACACCCCGAAAAATTCAAACTTCTGTACTCAGATGAAAAAAATCAAATCTTCTTATGGGAAATTCTCTAAAAAAAATTGTTGTCTTTTCTCCATTCTACCCCCCGCATACCGGAGGACTTGAATCGCATAGCGACGAATTCAACAAACATCTCTCGAGTCGAGGGGTTGATATTCATGTCTTTGCCCCCCGTCTTCCAGAAGACGCTCCGAGGCAAGAAAATCGATACCAACGAGTCTCTATCACCAGATTCCCAGCCTGGGAAATTATTCATAATTATCCCCTCCCAAAATATTGGCCATTCTGGTGGAATCAAGAATTCTTTATCCTCTTTAAAAAGCTCTTTCAAGAGCAACCGGATATTGTCATTTCGAGAACCCGTTTCTTTAGCACGTCCCTTCTGGCAATCATCTACGCAAAACTTAAAAAAGTTCCCCTCGTACACATTGAACACGGATCAGGATTTGCTGAGTTCAACGGGTATTTCAAAACGAAACTCGGACAAATCTATGACTTAATTTTTGGACAATTCGTTCTTCGATCTGCTCATCGTATTGTTGGCAACTCACATGCCACAAAACTGTTTGTCAAGAAACTTTGCGGACGATCTGACTGTAAGGTGATTTACCGTGGTGTTGAAATAAAAAAAATACTCTCAGCTCAAATCGATACTTCTCTTGCCTCAACAAAAGAAGATCAAAAAGATATCTATATTGGCTATATTGGAAGGCTTATTGATGGGAAAGGTGTGACAGATCTTCTTTTGGCACTCGCAAAACTCAAATCCAATCACTGGCGATGTCTCATCGTCGGCGATGGCCCTGAAAAATCAAAACTCGAAGACATATCCCGAGAACTCGGTATTCAACATCAAGTTGATTTTTTCGGAAACCAATCCTTCGAAAAAGCAATGGGAATTCTTAAGGCATGCGACATCATTGTTAATCCAAGCTACACTGAAGGTATTCCCACTTCCATCATTGAAGCAGCTCTCTGCAGAAAAGCCATCATTGCGACCGATGTAGGCGGCACGAAAGAAATCATTACCGGAAAAGATGATGGATTTCTTATTCCACCAAGACATCCTGAAATTTTACTCGAAAAACTCGAAATACTCATGGAAAACGAATACCTCCGAAACCGATTCTCCGAAGCAGCTTTTTTCCTTGTTCATGAAAAGTTTTCGTGGAATCGGGCAATCGATGAATACCTCGAAATTTTCTCTGCTCTCCTTGCCAATAAAAAAAATTAACTTTTATTTCTTTTCCATTCATTTCTCATTACTTGTTCACTGATTACTTATGTGTGGCATCGCTGGCAAAATTTCCTTCTCATCAAAATCTATCTCTCCTCAAGAGATAGAAAAAATGACTGATGCTATCAAACACCGTGGTCCAGATGATAGCGGTTCCTATGTCTCTCCGAACCAAAAAGTTGGGCTCGGACACCGGAGACTTGCTATTATCGATCTCTCCCCGCTTGGACATCAACCAATGCGTTATCTTGATCGCTACGAAATCGTCTTCAATGGAGAAATCTACAACTTCCAGGAGAAACGAGACGCACTTGAAAAAGAAGGTTCCGTATTCACTTCACATTCCGATACCGAAGTTATTCTTGCTCTCTACGACAAATATCGCGAAAAATGCCTCGACCATCTCCGCGGAATGTTCGCCTTCGCCATCTACGACGAAAAGGAAAACACACTCTTTGCGGCCCGTGACCGAGTTGGGAAAAAGCCTTTCAAGTACTACCAGGATGAAAATGTCTTCCTATTTGGCTCTGAATTAAAAACTATTCTCACTCAGCCTGAATACCATCGAGAGCCAGACTATACGGCTATTCATCACTATCTTACTCTACAATACGTACCAGCTCCGCTCACCGGATTCAAAGGTATCAAGAAACTTGAACCAGCTCACTATTTTCTTCTTGATCTAAATACGAAAAAATTCCAGAAAGAACGCTACTGGAAGCTCGACTATTCTCACAAACTTCAGCTTCCAGAATCTGAGTGGAAAACAAGAATCATCAACAAACTGGATGAATCTACACGGCTCCGTATGATTTCCGATGTGCCACTTGGAGCATTTCTTTCGGGTGGTGTTGATTCGAGCGCTATTGTTGCCATGATGGCACGGCACTCAAGCAAACCGATTAAAACTTTTTCTGTTGGTTTTAAGGAAGAAAAGTATAATGAGCTCCCCTATGCGAAACGAGTCGCTGAAACTTTTAAAACTGACCACACCGAATTTATTGTTGAACCTCATGCGATTGATGTTCTTCCATTGCTTGTCCACCACTACGAAGAGCCTTTCGCTGATTCGAGCGCTCTCCCGACTTACTATGTCTCCAAACTCACTCGGGACCACGTAACAGTCGCACTCAATGGAGATGGTGGGGACGAAAATTTTGGGGGATATAGTCGATATAGCGCTTTCCAAATTTCTCTACTTTGTGATCGCTTGAGTTTTCTCCATAAAAATATCGGGACACCCCTCGCCAAATTTGCCGCGAACACTATTCAAAATACCTTCTTTGATCGTATTCATCGCTTTAGCCGATCACTCTCTGAAGACTACCGAAAGCGCTACATGGACTACACTTCCTACTTTACCAATCCACAAAAAGCACAGCTCTATACTGATGAATTTAAACAAAAAGTCTGGGAAGAAAATACGTACGATCTTATCGCTCAAAAGTTTGATCAGAGCGGATCATCTAACCGAACCGAGCAGGCCGTCTTCGCAGATTTCAATACCTATCTTCCAGACGACCTCATGGTCAAGGTAGACATCGCCAGTATGGCTGTTGCGCTCGAAGGACGCTCTCCGTTTCTTGATCACGAAATGCTCGAGCTTTCTGCTCAAATACCTTTCCATCTTAAAATCAAGGGACTCAATAATAAAAAATATATTCTGAAAGAGGCACTCCGTGGCATTGTTCCTGATGAAGTTATGTTCCGTCCGAAAATGGGCTTCGGCATCCCAATTGCCGACTGGTTCCGAAATGAACTCAAAGAATACGCAAGTGAAAAACTCCTTGAAGGGAGACTCGTCAAAGAAAATTTTTTTCGCCGAGAATATATTGCTCATATACTCAACCAACATTGCACAACTCGCATAAATTTTTCCCCCCATATTTGGGCGCTTCTCACTCTTGAACTTTGGTTTGAGGAATATTTTCCATCATGATATAATGGCAGAAATAATGGGTATTAAACCCCTATTTTATCTGCGCTCAGCTCGGAAACGAAAGTAAATTTTCGTTTCACTCACTACGCTTGGTAATAAGCAATAAAGACTGAAATACATGCGACGAAACCATCTCCCGTATCTCTCTGATCCGCTTTCAGGCACCTCTTTCGAAATAATAAACTTTCAGGAAAAAAGTTCTCATATTATTTCCGGCATACTCATCGCTCAGAATACTTGGTATCCAATTATCAACGGCGTACCGCGTATTCTTGTAGATGAACTCAAAGAAAATCTCCTCCAAACACATCAAGAATTTTTCAATACCTGGAAAGAAAAACTCCCTGAAAATGTTCGTGGTGAATGGCAAAAATCTATCGACGCTATCCCAGATCTTGATGCCTTTTGGAAGCACCAAAAAAGAACTGCTGAAAGCTTTGCTTACGAATGGAAATACATCTACAAAGAGAACAGTTATGAAAAGAATAACTTTTTTCATTTTCTCTCCCCCTTTCTCAATGAATCACAACTCAAAGGGAAAAAGACTCTGGACATCGGGTGTGGTTCCGGAAGATTTACCAAATGGGCAGCGCTCTCAGGAACAGAAGTTTCCTTTGGATCTGATCTCGGTGAAACCGTTGAGGTTGCCTACAACATGACTCAAGATCTTCCGAATGTCTGCATTGTCCAGTCAGATATTTATCGCATGCCATTCCTTGATACTTTCGATATTTCTTACTCTATCGGAGTGCTCCATCATCTTCCTCGTCCAAAACAAGGTTTTTTGAAACTTCTCAAAGTCATCAAAAAAAATGGACAATTTCTCATATGGGTCTACAATCGTCGCAATAACGCCCGAGCGATCTACTTCTACGAACCACTTCGAAATATACTCAAGAAACTTCCAAAACCATTCCTCTTTCAGCTCTGCTATATCCCAGGCGGTATCGTTCATCTGATTAACCTCTTCGGCAATCTCCTCACGAAAATCGGATTGACATCGCTCGCGCAAAAACTCCCCTTCGCCTATTATGCCCATTTCCCTTTCAATATGAAACTCAACGATGCCTTCGATGTTCTTGCCACACCAAAGAGCAATTATTACTACGTCGAAGATATTGAACGATGGTTTCACGACGGACGACTCAGTAAGGTGCGCTCTTTTGAACACCCCGAGGCTGGCATCACCTGCATCGGCATCCGCTAATAAAAAGGGAGCGCATCTTTTACTCTGATTCAGTATGGTAAAAGTTCTCATTCCAACTTTAATCAAGCAGACAGCATGAACGGAAAAACTCCAGTGGAATCTGAGTTCCTTCTCTATACCACCCCTGAAGGATTCATACGCATCGACGTCCTGTTTCAGGATGAAACCGCCTGGCTTACCCAAAAGCGGATGGCGGAACTTTTTGGTGTCGATATACGAACAATCAGCGAACACCTGCAAACTCTATTCAATAGCGCCGAATTAAAGCCAGATTCAGTTATCCGGAAATTCCGGAATACTGCCTCGGATGGTAAGTCGTACGAAACCCAATTCTATAACCTGGATGCCATCATTTCCGTCGGCTACCGGGTCAATTCCGAACAAGCGACTCGTTTTCGTGCCTGGGCGACACGCACACTCCGCGAATATATTGTGAAAGGATTCGCCATTGATGACGAACACCTCAAAAACGGTCGTCATTTCGGAAAAGACTACTTCGACGAGCTGCTCGAAAAGATACGCGAGATACGCGCGAGTGAACGGAGGTTCTACCAGAAAATCACGGATATCTATGCACAATGCAGCATCGACTACAACAAGGATGCGACAATAACGGAAACATTCTACAAAACTGTCCAGAACAAACTTCATTTCGCCATAACCGGGTACACCGCCGCCGAACTCATAGCCGAACGCGCGAAAAACACTGACCCACATATGGGGCTTTCGACATGGAAAAACGCCCCTCAAGGGAAGATTCTCAAGACAGATATCGTCGTAGCGAAAAACTATCTACACAAAAAAGAACTTTCGGAGTTGAACCGGATCGTTTCGATGTACCTCGACTACGCCGAAAATCAGGCGAAAAAGGAGCGGGCAATGACCATGCACGATTGGACCGGGAAACTCGATGCCTTTCTCGGATTCAATGAGTACGAAATTCTTGATAACCCCGGAAAAGTTTCACACGAAGTCGCCAGACATCTCGCAGAAAACGAATACGAGAAATTCCGCGTCACACAAGATCGATTATTCGAGTCGGACTTTGATCGAGAAACAAAAAAATATCTGGATAAATCCGCATGATTTTTATGCCTAAGAAAAAAATCATTCACATCATC
>JAGOSP010000011.1 GCA_018062205.1 Candidatus Moraniibacteriota bacterium
ATCTACAACAGTAGAAATCTTATAGAAGGATTCGACAGGTCGTCTGGCTTATTTGAGCCGAAAAGATACAAATGACATTTTGAAGAGGTCACGACTTTTGGCTCAAACAAAGGAATCCCCTTTTAAGGACACTCGGGTTTTTCCGAGCATCAATGCGCAAAAAATGCGCTTCTTAAAATACTTCCACAAAGATTTACACCGTTATTGCAATTGTTAAGAAACCTAAAATCAAACATCAACAGAAAACAACAATGTCCGACTCCTCATTCTCCGCATACCCATACCTCACAACACCCTTTTGGCATCCCTTGCACACCTGAAAAATGAGTATACTGTCCGCTCCTGTGAACTGCTTTCTATACTTTAATTCTATCTCATCGAGGATATTTTGCAAGACCCGGCCGCTATTGCGGATTTCAAAGACCGAATACTGAACGCGCCGCCCGTATTTCTGAATAAACTTTGAGAAACGGGCTCTTGTCCGGTTTGACCCGAAATCATAGGAAATAATCAGCATACAGGTTCTCTTATTAAGTCTTCACTAAAAAAAATGGCAGGTCATCCGTTTCATTCAGCACCGCATAATAATACGCCCGCACGTATCCGAAGATACTTTCTTTCTCCTCAAGCAAGGCTTCTGTGAAGAGCTGTGCATAGTGGCTGCTGTATTCATATTGCAAGACATACTGTTTCCGCTTCGGAAAATACGCAAAATGCTCTTTATGCACCTGCCCAAGGTGATACATTTTTAGAAGCTTCTTCTCAATCAGACAACGGAAGGGCTCTTCAATATCACAAGCAAGAGACTTCCGCTGGAAGAACAGACGATGATAGACACCCTTATAGGTATCAAATCCGAACAAACGGAGGAGCGAGTCAATATAGTTGAAAAGTATCGTGTATCCGATATCTAGGAGGATATTTTCCGGATCAGTTTTTCCTCGGGGCACTCTCCTTCGCCATCCGATATCTTGAAAATACAAACCGAAAAACTGTTTACTTGATTCCCCTTCCCTTCCGAGAAGTGTCTGATTATCCATGGCTTGTTCAACTTTGGCCTCCATACTTTTTTGATACTCTTCAATGGGTATTTCTTGTGCGCCCAGAGTTTTTACCCCCCCGCTGCTTGAGGAGAGCAAGTTGATTCTGAATTTTATTCTTCACAATGTGACGGGCGATTTGCGCCTGGCGGTGTTCGGACATCTGATATTGACGTTCTCGAAGCAGGTAATTCCCAGCCGCCTCGGCACCAACGGCCGCATACACCTGAAAATTCTTTTTCAAAAAAAACACCGAAACGCCATTTTCGAGACACGTGCGAAGCAAGACGCTGGTGAAAGTCAGGTCTCCCAAGACAAACACCGCCAACACCCGTGAACAAGAAAGTTGATTCACGACTTTCCCCTCTTCTTCATAAGCAATGTTCTGATTCTTAATTCTCAATTTGTACTCTTTGCCAAGACTCGGTTGTACAAACAAAATCTGTTTTTCACGGAAATCGGGCAGTGTGAACATAGGACTTTTTTCATTCTTGAATGATGATATCTGGCCGACAAAGTGATTGATAGATGCAGTGCGCGCATTTCTTGAGATTCTCTTCGAGAGGTGCTTCGCGAATATCGAAAGCACGCATATGGTGTAATGTGGTTTCAAACTCTTCAAGTGCATCGCCGACTGGCAAGTCAACCTCGTAGCGTTTATTATCTTCGAGCGAACGCAGAACCAGCCGCTCGACCGGATATCCCATTTCAGTCAAAGCAAAATACTGAGCATACAACTGGAAACGATACCCGGGGTAGACGACCTGTATTTTTGTCTTTCGTTCAATCAGTGTCTTCGTTTCTTTCTCATAGAGATCGATTTTCCCCACCAATCCATACCGATCCGAATACACTTCGAGACCCTGGAGATAACTCTTCTCCGAGGCATATCGACCGGTATCGATAGTGGCATGGTTCAGGCGGCCACGCGTCTGCGGTGAAGCATGATACGTGGCTGTGGAAAAACTTTCGTAGAGAGAGTGGAAGTAGAGCGAACGCGGACAAAAGAGAAAATCATTGATCTTGGAGATCTGAATATACTCTTCCATTACTTCTTTTGTTCATCATCATACTGTTTTTGAACGAAACGATCCCAATCATCATTTCCTATATACAAATCGGGTTTATCAGGATTCTTAGAGATGCGTTCTTTCAAGATAATTGCTCCCTTGCGTGCAATGTTATAGGCACCATTAGCATCACCGTTGAACGTAGAAAGGAATACTTCTTTCTTTGTTATTACACCTCTGTAGCGCTTTTCAAACTCAGACAAGCGAGACTGATCGACATATCCGGCCGCGATAGTTGCAAAGAACGGTTCAACCGGAGAGGCGATAAAGTCGATATCGGCTCCCACTTCTTCATACGTCCCTTCTTTGTTTTTCACAAACTGTTTTGAGGCAGAATTACGTAACTGAAGAATAAGTCCATCAATAATGTAGGCTATCGAGGAGAAGAAGCCTCTTGACTTGCCCATAAATGGACGCTCTCCTCCAAGCAGCTTTTGCGATGCGCGTTCTTGTATTTGATCTAAGATGTCTCCATGCACATGGTCGAATTCCCAAAGCCGAAAGAGTTCTTCGAGCAAGGTGTTAGGATCAACCTGATCGGTCTGCCAATATCCACCGCGCAACTCGCGGCGAATACGCGGGACCTTAGCATACACCGTCCATTCTTTTGAGAGAATCTCTTTGGCCTTCTTCCTCTTTTCTCCCGAAAAGTCCGCCTGATTATAGGTGAAAAAATAACTTTTCTTCGCCTCATCCCAGGCGAATGATTGAAATTTCGTTATATTATCAAGGATCTTTTTTTGAGACCAAGAAGATTTCAAAGAGAACATCTTGCGGAATCCCGTCAATGGATCGGTAACCGAGGTATATGCAGCTTGCGTATAGAACATGATACCGGTTTGGTTAACCAGCTTTTGAAATGATTCAAATGGGGCCGCAAGCTGATAGCCATTTAAAGCACCCCCGATTTCATTTGATTCTCGATCTTTGAATATCAGATAGCCAAGCTTATCCATGAGTTGTTTTTCCAATTGCTGATAGACACTTCGTTCAATTCCGCCTCTCACCTGTTTGAAACGCATATTGAGGTTTTCAAGCACGACGATAGCGTTGTGCTCGATGGCAAGGTCGCAAATTTTTCGTACAACAGCCGCCACATACCCCTTCTTCAGATCTTTGATTTTTACGACTGGCTCCCAAGATTGCCGATTGATGAGGCGTTCTTTCTCGAGGGTGCGCAATTTAGTGTAGTAATCAACAATGAGAACTCCTCCCCGTGTTTTCTGTTCAATAGTGTTGAGGCTTCCAGAATCAAGAATATTGCCTGTCTGATCTATGACGCTATAGTATGCTAGATGCTTTTCGCCTCGATCAATACCGATAATATTCACTGCCTCTCCCTTCTGTTTGAGCAAATTGTTCAACTTTTGGTTAAAAGACTTTGCTTTACCGGCGGCAGTATTTATTCCTATGGGAAGATGGAAAAGATATTTTCCTTCAGTATACCGACCCAGGCGAGTAGCATGAGCGATGGTCCTTTGATTCTTCAGGGTCGTAACCAGAAGCCTTTCCTTTTCAAAAGGACGACGAAAAAAGACTTCGGCTCCACCAAGCAAGTCGAGGGCACTCTTACTTTCGGGCGAGAAGAGTCTCTCGAAATAAAGAGTGTGAATATTCTTCATTCCCTCTTGCCCTTGCTTCTTTTTGAGGTCTTTATTGCTGATTTCAAAGAGATAGAGTGTGGGAAGCTGTTTATTTTTATTCTTTTTCCCTGTCTCTTCAATACACTGCTTTTCTACCCAGTCTCGTGAAATTTTTCTAAACGTAATACCACCCACAGGAATCTGCTCAAAGGCTTCTCGCATAACATTCGGTGATTCAAATTCCTGCAGAAGAAAGTCTGTAAGTTGTGGATAGCGAGAAACATACTTATCACGGATAAGCTCCCGAAGAAACTCCGCATGATCACGCGGAGTGATAAATACGGCTTTATGTTCCTTGAAGCTTAATCTCTTACCAAGCTTCTCACGGGTATAGGACGGGTAAACTTGTCCGCCAACGATATTCTTTCCCCAGTCTAATGATTGAAACTCCATTTTCTCATATCCGTTCTCGGTATCTTCTCCGATTTCAGGATATCGTACGTGGTCTAAGTAATGAGAAGAACTTGAAATGCCAAGATACATGGCTCCTTCTCTACGAAGAAAGTATCCCTGAAATTGAGCATTCCCTTCTGGACTTTCTGCCCACCCATCGAGAAGATTTCCCTTCCCAAAATTTAATTTGAGCTTGTCCTTTTCATCAGGCTTCCGTGTAAGGAAATTGCGAAAGGCATTATATGAACGGACAATATCAATGGACGATCCTTCATATGAGAAAGAGAATCGATCATAAAAAATGACATCTTCATCTGTCGGAATATCATCCAGATTCTTTGCTTCCAAAGAAAAGTAGGACAATCGTTGCCATACAGAAAGCACTGCATCTGCGTATCCCTTCATGATAGCCACTTGCTCTTTCCGATCTTCACTCCCCTCATCAGCTCTGCTTAGGTATTCATGTGCCGCTTTTAATGCCTCAGAAAAACCCGCGCGTTCAGTCAGGCCATTCTCATCAAGCTTGTTTTCAAACAACGCCTTCCAGTCATGTTCTATCAAGGCCAAGAACTGCTCAATCAAACTACGACTATCCTTCTCATCAAAAAATGCAGGTACCTTGCCTCTGGACTCATAAAAACGGTTCTTAAATACGCGCGCTGGTTTCTGATCACCATTTCCGTTCTGCATCCCTAGCTTTACTGACTCCAGCGCGTTGGAAATATCTTGCAAAGAAATGAAAAACGCGATCTTCGGATCTTCGGGATTGACTTTTTTAGTTCTCTGAGGAAGCGAGACTAAGAATGTCTGTTCGTCAGAAAGAAAGACGTGTGCTAAGGAATTAAGGGCCTTGTGATTCAGATAAATACTATCAAATCCTTCCGAAAAATTACCCCGAAACAAATCGACCATAAGCGCATTAGCTTCCTCAATACGCTTCTCGGTCTCAGAACAGAACAGGCGAAAATGCTCAAGACAACCCTTGTTGTCCGTAATCAGTTCTTCATGCTTTTGCACCTCACCAAGAATCTGTTTCTTCATTCTGGCGAGCATCGGATAGTCAGACTCGCAATATTCTTTTTTGGTAGTCTTACTTTCTGATTTCCTTTGGTCACGAAGTTCCTTAACGCGCTTATTGATAGAACCAATCACAAGATTATACTCACGAATCCCTTCTTGTAAAAGACACCCCGCGTGGTATCCGTCTGAAAAAATCACCGTATCCTGATCTGAAAGACCAAGATTTTCTGCGTTTTTGGCAAGATACGTTTGAAAAAGATGTTGGTTTCGAAGAAACAGAAGATGATTTTGTACAATACGCGAGGCTACGGCCGTTGCCTCTCCTCCGGCCGAATAAAAATTCTTTCGAGTTTCTTGAAAATTAGAAAGATAGGTCGTAAGGCCATCAAAACTATCAAAAATGTACCGTTGTTCTCCGGAAACATCTTCCTGTTCTACGAAAAGCGACGGATTCCCCCGCTCTTGCTCTTGAGCATCACTCTCCTTTGGATAGCGCTCCTTCAAAATAGGGAGAATATTTTTCGAATAGATAAATCCTATACCCTTACTCTTTTCCTCATTTTCCAATTCATCGTCTTCTCCTTTCTTTTTCTTTTTGAATAAATGAGCGTATTTCTTGGATTCCCAATTCTCTGCCGTCTGATTAAAGAGAGCTACAATACTCTGCCTGAATACTTTTTGGGCATCTTTCCACTTCGGGTCATAACGTTGTTCTTTCTTTGGGAGCGATTGATATCGAACGAAGCCGTCTTCAAGCGCACCAAATGGTAGTCCCTTCGCATGCTCTTCGGAAAGGGCTTCTCGAATAAAATCTCTGTGAAGCGCGTCAAAATAGAATTTCGCGTTTCGATAACTAGCATCGATAGTCAAATCTTTCTCAAAAACTTGGTGTTCTTTCAGAAGTGCCTCTGTTTTCCCCACCGGTCTCAACTCAAAACGAAGCGTTTTGGAAAGTGCATACCTCTGAGTAAACGAATCAAAAATTCCCTCTTCTTTATCTTGTTTATGTGACGACATACAGGTGTCGTTAATTTATTTAAAACCATCAAAAAAAGGACGACGGTTGTCGCCCAACAAGAATGCTTGCCAAAAAGCGAAGCGTTGCCGGAACCGCCGCCCTTTTTTTGAATACAAAAAGACGAAAAAACGGTGCTTGTTTTGGCAGGTTCATTCTATATTGTTGAGCGACACTTCGAGTGTACCAAATGCTTCCTCTCTATGCAAACTTCCTTATCTCTTCCCAGTTTCTGATATTGCGAATTCAGTGATCGAGTGCTCCACTTTCAAAAAAATTCCGAAAACGAATACCTGGAATTTGTTTAAGATTATGGGAGATAATTTCTTGGATTGACGGTAGCTCCGACTGGGATATCTTTCAGACTAGAGACGTATTTGGAAGGAACGGTTTCAAAAGATTTAGCTGAAAAAACCGTGAAGTGAAGATGTGGCCCCGTGGAATTTCCTGTATTGCCACTCTTAGCAATAGTATCCCCTGCTTTGACGGTATCTCCCTTGGATTTTACATAGGCACTCAGATGACCATACATAGTCACAATGCCATTCCCATGATCGATAGCCATCCATCGGCCATATGCATAACGACCGTTATTTCCCGTTGCGATTACTTTGCCGTTGGCAGCGGCAAGCACCTTCGTCCCAATCGGCAGAGAGAAATCGAGTCCGTTATGAAAGGCTGATTTTCCATAGAATTTTGATGTCTTTGCAAAGGCGGTTTTTCCATACCCTTGAGAAAAAATGACATCTGAAATCGGATATTTCAAAAGACCCTTCTTAAAAGATGGCATGTCTTTCAGATTCAACTCACCAATCTTATCCGATTCGAGAGATTCAATTTCATTTTCAATAGAGTCTTTCTCATCTTGCAACTGATCAACAACGGTGTTGTATTTTTTTACCTCGGTCTGCGTCCTTGTCAGAAGTACTGCCTTGGAGTCTTTTGTCGAATCAAGATAATCACTTTGTTTATCAAGCTGTTCTTGAAGTGTATCGGCCTCGGATTTCTTGTGAAGAACAAGTGCTTGCTCGTTTTCAATGCTCTGTTTGGTAATACGTATTTCAGACAAAAGCGTGCTCAATCGATTATGCGTCTGAACGGCCCACTCCTCGTTCTTCAAAGAAAGACCGGCTTCCGTTGAAGATTCAACCACCAAGCGTATTAATCCCGTTTCAGTAACCCCCGATACGTCACGCATCATTTCAATAAGCAGGAGTCTTTGAGAAAGAATCATGCGCTCTTTTTCATCAATGCGCGCCTGAAGTGAGTCAATATCTACTTTCAGCTGGCCGATACGATCTCGATTCTGCCCGACCTCAAGTTCAAGCTTGCTTGCTTGCGCCTCGAGAGATTCAATTTGGGTTTGAAGGGTCGAGCCTTGGCGTTGTTTGAGATTAATAATATTGCCATAGGCCTTAATTTTATCCCGAATTTCATCAAGACGATCTTGTTTTTCTTTGAGAGTCTTTTTTTCTGCTGTACTCAAAGTGGTAATACTCGTATTGTCCGCCCGAACCAAAACAGCGGATACAGAAGGTAATCCCAGAAGAAGAAAAAGAGACCAAGATAAAAATATTTTTTTGTTTCTTTGCATATCATCCAGTATACCACAGAAACTCCTCGTAATTGACGTAAATAAGAAATTATGCTCTAATAGAAGAGTAGTTCGTTGTAAATCCATATCATAAATCATTTTTTTCTGAGAGGAGATTCAAGCTATGTACGAGTTCATAGTCAGTGTCCCTTGGTGGGTATGGTGCACACTTGGTGTTCTTGGCATTCTGGTATTCTTAGGAAGCGTCTGCCAGTCAGCCCAAAGCGTCCTTGATGGCGAACGGATGACATAATTTTTTCACACGGAGGTGGTAGTAGAATGCACGGATTCACTTTCTTCTGCGGGATTATTCTTCTCGCTACATTCCTCTTCCTGCTGTACAAGCAGGAACGAGGCGAAGTCACTCAGAACATGCGGTTCTGGAACATCTTCCGAACATTGGCGTTTGCGGGAATGCTCCTAGAACCAACTGTCCGGATTTTCGAAGGCTGGATGAATGGGATTTTCCTGTCCGGCATGGCAGGAGTAATCTTCTTTCTCCTGATCACAAGGTCCGAGTTAACATGGAAGTCTCATTTTTTTCACTGTGACGAGGACTCGGTGATCTGGCCAAATGCCAATACGTTTGAACAGCATGTAATCCGTCGGCAGGATACCGAACAAGACCAAGCCCCCTGACGAAGAAACGCAGTGCCAGCGTTTCTTCACACAACAAGAGCCCCGGGGATTCCCACGGGGCTCTTCTTCTTTTTTTGGAATACAATTTTCTTAGATAGCACACTGCGCCTGCGCAAACTGAATGCGAGCCAGCGAAATCTGCCGGCCGAGTACCCAAGCGCAATCAAATGGCGAGGGTGAACGCTGGGCCCCAGACAAAGCGACACGGAGCGGCCAGAGAAAGTCCCCTCGCTTGTCGCCAGCGGCTTCGAGTAAAATTCTCTCAAGCTCCGCATGATTGTTCCATACTGCTGTATCGAGATTGACGAGTATTTCATACGATTTTTTCAGCGCTACTTCTGAAAGAGCAAGCGTATTCTCTTTCCAGCAAAGTAATTCCTTCTCATAGTGTAGGGTTTCGGAAAAGAAGAAGGGATTTTGTTCCCCGAATTCTGAAAGTTTTGTGAGGCGGTCTTGCTCGATGGTCAAAACCCGCTTCAGAAATTCCTCTGTCTGCAGAGCGGCTGGTGCGTTCCGAATTAATTCTTTTTCCAAAAAATTTCCTTCTTGAATGAGATCAAACAGCGTGTCAATATCTGAATTCTTTATATATTCCGCATTCATCCAGTCGAGTTTTTTGCTATCAAAAACAGCTCCAGCTTTATTCACCTGAGCAAGATCAAATTTTGTTATAAGCTCATCAAGAGTAAACACTTCCTGAGTTTCACCCTTACCTGGATTCCATCCAAGGAGTGCGACAAAATTAATCAATGCTTCTTTGAGATACCCCTTCGCAAGGTAATCTTCTACGGCGACATCGCCTTGCCTCTTGGAGAGCTTTGATTTGTCTGGATTAAGAAGAAGTGGTAAATGCCCAAATTCCGTTGGCTGCCATCCAAAAGCCTCATAGAGAAGTACATGCTTGGGAGTTGACGGGAGCCACTCTTCACCTCGAATCACGTGCGTAATTTCCATCAGGTGATCGTCTACTACTACTGCCAAATGATACGTCGGGAAGCCATCTGATTTAATAATCACTTGATCGTCCATATCACGCGTATGGAATTTTACCGTCCCACGAATCAAATCAACAAACTCAATATCACGATCATCAGGAATACGAAAACGAATCACCGACACTTCGCCAGCTTCTTTTTTTGCTGCCACTTCTGCGGACGAAAGAGCGAGGCAATGACGGTCATAGCGAGGAGCACGTTTGGCTGCAATTTGTATTTCACGCATTGCTGTTAAACGCTCGGCTGAACAAAAACAGTGATAGGCCATACCTTTTTCTACAAGGTCATTGGCATATTTTTGATACAATGCTAGTCGCTCAGATTGCATATAGGGCCCATGGTCTCCGTGCGATGCACACACACCCTCATGCGAAGCAAACCCTTCATCACAAGACAAGCCGACTTTTTCAAGAACAGCAACGAGTCCTTCGACGGCACCTGGCACCAGACGCTTCTGATCGGTGTCTTCAATACGTAAAACGAAGTCACCTCCGTGTTTTTTGGCAAAAAGATAGCCATACAAAGCTGTTCGCAATCCTCCTACATGAAGAAATCCGGTTGGAGATGGGGCGAATCGAGTACGAATATGTTGATTCATAAGTTAGATAGATGCAGAAAAAATAGGTTATTTCTTGTATTATCCCCTTTTTGAAGCCATAAATCAAGTATTGACAATAGTCAGATTTAAGAGTATAATTAACTTTCGTTCTTTATTTTAAAAAGGAGATCGGCATGCGACGATAAATAAGTCGGGCATACCACCCGGCACAGGAGAGAGGCATCGTCCACCTCGCGTTCAGACTTCTGGGAGCTTCCGGCTTCCGCGTCACAAAATGACTATCTGAACACCCCTAAGAATCGCCCCCAAGCGATTCTTTTCATTTGTCTGTAAAACTTCGATAGAGGAAAACTCCCGTTGCCCTCCAGACTCTTCCAATACGGTGTGGCTGCATCACGAGTCGCCAAAACCATTCGAGACCGAGTTGTCGCATCCATTTTGGAGCTCGAGTGAGCTTGCTGGTAAGATAATCAAAACTTCCACCAACTCCCATAGCAAGACGGATACTTTTTGATTCCTCTCGAAGATGCTCCGCAAAATATTCCTGTTCTGGCGCACCAAAATTACAAAAAACGATTTCTGATTGTTTTTTACAAGCACAAGATGATGAATGATTTGTCGTGGATGTCCAGTGCTGGGCATGCATATTCTCACCGTCAATGACCAGTCTTGGATAGCTCTGCATCAGTGATTGCTTAATGTCTTCGTACGAAGAGAGTCCGTCTTGACGAATGGCCAGAAAAACCGAGTACTGCTTCTTTTCCGCCTGAGCAAGTAGCATTTGAAGAAGATCGGCTCCTGGCAAGCGACGAACATGTTTTCCAAAGAACCAGGCAACTAATACGATACCAAATCCATCGATACTCCGAAGGTCTGCCAATCGAAGATTTTCCGCAAATACAGAATCTTCTCTCGCTCGTAAAAGAAATTCTGGATTCACAGTCGAAATTCGATGAAAATCATTTCCAGAAAGCCAGGCAGTACATCGAACCAGAAGCTCTTTATGAGAAAGACTCTCGAGCTTGATACCAAAGAGTTCCATGAGATAACTCTTAATACAAATTACTACTCCAATACAGAGGAATATCCTCCTCAAACAGAAGAGGCTCCAAGCCAAAAAAAAAATTAGCACGAGGCCAATGGAACAGATTCGAGTGGGCTGTACTTGCGCTCACCATCTTCGATGACACTCTCGTACACCACCACTGTTTCAACTGGTTCGACAAGATGAACGCTTTTTTCGATATCTGGTCTGGGATCAAGCTTACGGAAAGCAGACTTTTTGATACGAGCAAGCGTGATGTGTGGACGATAGATTTTTGGATCTGAAGGAACAACGAAAGAAAGCTCGCGTTTAATAGCTGTCGTGAGGTCACGCAGAGCATCACTTGGTTCGCCAGCCAACCAAACCATTTTTGGATCTTCGACGGTTGGAACAAGGCGTATCCCCGAAAAAGCAATCTCAAATGAATCTTCAGTTTCACACAATCTTCGTACTTTTTCACAAATATCAGGCACCATTGCTTCGGGAATAAACCCGAGAAAAAAGAGCGTCACATGAAGATTTTCCTTTACTGTTTTCAGGAACACTTCTTCCGGCCACGAAGAAATTTCTCGCGCCAATCGGGACGCCAGTGCGGAAGAGAGCGGAATTCCAACAAACAGTCTTCTTTGAAGCATATATGTAGCAGAATTGTAGCTTGAAAAAGCCAAAATTGCAAGCGATTGCGAAAGGAAACTCAAAAGAAAGACATACAGAAGAAAGGAAACTTGATACAATGTACTTGTACCATCCTCTAAAGTACTCTATGCCTGACACTCCATTTTATCGTATTGAGGTGGCACCCTTAACCATACTCCCCCTCAAGCGCTCTCCTCTTTTTTCGTATTTTTCACGAATTGAACTTCCTCTCGGAGCTATCGTGTCGGTACCATTCGGAAAGCAACAGCTCCGCGGAGTTGTTTTTGCGTGTGCTCTGTTTACCACGAAACCTGCTTTCTGGATCAAAGAAATCTCAACTATTCTGATACGAAACGGCCTCACCGAAAAACAGCTTCGTCTGGCAGAGCAAATTAGTTTTGAATATTTTACTCCACTCGGAAAGACGCTTGTCCACTTCCTCTCAGATGAAATCAAAACCCCACTCACTTCTCTTCAAGAATCTCTTTCGCCCGACATTCCTTCATCTCATATTCTGGCGTCCATCCAGCTTAAAAAAATACTCCTCCCGCTTCTCAAAAAGAACCCGCAAGCCCTGACAATTCATCCAAAGGATCGTGCCCTGGCTATTGCTCTTCTCATAAAAGAAAAACAAAAGAAAGCAAAAACCAAAGAGTCTCTTCTTATTCTTGTTCCAGAAATATTCGGTGCCGAACTCCTTTCTGCCAAACTCAATGGTTTTGGTGTAGAGCACACCCTTCTCTCAAGCTCGCTTACACGTAAAAATTTCCTGTCAGCCTGGAACACAGCGCGCACGCCAGGAACTGTCTTCGTTGGGACTCGCCAGGCGCTTTTTGCTCCTTTCGCAAATCTCAAAACAATCATCCTAATTGATGCCGATGATGATGCCTACAAACAATGGGATATGAGTCCCCGTTATGATGGTCGACGTGTCTCGGCAATGCTCGCGACTCTTTTTCGTGCCCACCTTATCTCAGTCTCCTCTTTTCTCGATACTGCTCAAACTCACGAAAAAACCTCTCTTCGACTGACGCATACTGATTTGGTTTCGTCACTTCCTCTGGCGCCACTTGATATCGTCAATCTCCGTCTTGAACGCTATCGAAAAAATTATTCCCCTCTTTCTGTTGCGTCGCGAGAGCATATCAGTCACGCTCTTATACGAAAAGAGAAAATCGTCCTTATCGCAAATCAGTCTGGGTATTCAAAAATTACGGTTTGTGAAAGCTGCAAGAAAATTTTCCGTTGCCCGGAATGCAAAGCCCTTCTTCATCCAGAAAAATCAGGCTTCTTTTCTTGTGGCGCATGTGCCTATAAAACACCTTTATTCCCGAGTTGCTTCGAATGCGGACACCTTGGATTGAAACAAATTGGTTTTGGAACAGAACGTATTGAAAGAGAAATTCGAAAACTTTTTTCAAGCGCCAAGACACAGCGTATCGATAAAAATACACTCGAAAAAAAGAGCGCCCGAGCACAACTCATTGAGCAGCACATCACGCATGAGGCAGATATTATTATTGGGGTTCCTTCTCTCTTGAATATTCTCGATGATATAAACATCCAAACAGTAGTTTTCATCGATGCTGATTCAATGCTCACCTGGAGTGACTTTCGTACTGATGAACGTTTTGCCCTTCGAATTTTCCGAGCCAGACTTCTCGCTGGATCTCGAGGAAAGGTGTTTCTCGAAACCTTCCAACCAGAGAATATTTTTCTCAAAAAACTCGCTACAGAATCCTATGAACATATCGAACAGACCTGCCGAGAAGATCGAGACCTCCTCTCCTATCCGCCTTTCTCAAGACTGATTAATATAGAAATACTGCGTGATACACGAACGCAGGCCGATAAAACAGCAAAAAAGCTTGAGGAAAGCCTTCGAGCATTGCCAAAAAGCGAAAAATGGCGTATTTTCATACAACAAGCCTCCGAACGTCATTTGCGAGGAAAATATGCGGCGCACATTCTTTTGCGCATCCAAGAAGACACTCTCCCACCGCTCCTCACAGATTGGCTTTTAGCTCTTCCTAAGGATACCTTTATTGATCGAGACCCATTATCAATTCATGTATGAACACACTTACTCTCGTGACCGGCGCCAACACCGATGTCCTAAACCGAAAGGCATTCCCTGTGGCTCTGCCTTTTCCTGATGAAATATACTCCTTGCTGGACGAAATGGTTATTACCATGCGAAAGGAAAAGGGCATTGGATTGGCCGCGCCACAAGTTGGCATCTCTCAAAGAATTTGCGTCATTGAAATCGATGGCACTGTCACCAAATACCTCAATCCGGAAATTACTACACGCTCCCAAGAAAAGATTTTTTTTGAAGAAGGCTGCCTGAGTCTCCCTGGGGAATTTTTTCCTATTGAACGCCACGAAGAAATCACTGTCAAATACTGGAACGAAAAAGGTCTTCCAAAACGGATTCGGACTCGAGGTCTTTTGGCGATAGTTCTCCAGCACGAAATAGACCATCTTGATGGTATACTGATATGTAAGCGTTATCAAAGACAAAAAAGTAAAGAAGGAAAAATCTATGGAAGAATCGTCGAATAATAACGGTACGTCTGTTGCAATACACATACAGGAAAAAGTTCCAAAAATACGCATCGTGTTCATGGGGACGCCTCAATTTTCCGCAACCATACTCGAGAACCTTATTGATCATCACTATCAAATAGTCGGCGTTGTAACGCAGCCAGACAAACCAACTGGGCGCACACAAGAACTTCAACCAAGCCAAACAAAAGAAGTGGCCCTTCGCCACAAAATCCCCCTTCTTCAACCAAATAAGTTTGATTCGGAAGCGTATTCAGCTTTGAAATCTTGGAAGCCAGACCTGATTATTGTAGCTGCTTACGGGAAAATTCTCCCGCCAAACGTCCTCTCGCTCCCTGGGTTTGGCTGTGTTAATGTTCATGCCTCAATACTTCCCAAGTGGCGAGGAGCGTCGCCTATACACAATGCCTTGCTCTCTGGGGAAACCGAGACTGGCATAACACTCATGTTGATGGATAAAGGTGTTGATACCGGAGATATCATTGCGATTAAAAAAACTCCTATCGATGACAACGAAACAAGACTTGATCTTGAAATAAAATTAGCTGCTCTTGGTGCAGAGCTACTCTCTCATACCCTTGCCGCATTTATTGAAAGGAAAATTGTTCCGCAAAAACAAGACGGAGAGGGAGCAACACTCTGTCAACTCATCGATCGTGAAGATGGACATATTTTTTGGAATGATGATTCTCAGGCCTTGTACAACCGTTACCGAGCCCTCGCTCCCTGGCCGGGCGTTTTTACGTTTTGGAAAAACAACAATGCGCTACAGCGACTCAAACTGCTTTCTCTTTCTCACATCAAACAACCCCCCCAAATCAAACATGCTACGGGAGAAGTTTTTGAAATCGGAGAATCCATAGGCGTACAGACTCGAACAGGAATTCTTCTTCTTGAAGAAGTTCAACTCGAAGGGAAAGAGCGAACCGACATACGGACGTTTATTCGTGGATACCGAAATTTTATCGGGAGCATTCTTCAATAATATATGGAGCGTCATTTCAAACAACGTTCGCATCAACGAGAAAGTGCCGTCCTTTTTGTCGGAACACTGGCCATCTTGTGTGTGGGTATTTTTATTTTTTTGAAACCATTCTTCAAAAACGCCTCGGTCTCTCTGTCGAATGACCCGGCCTCAAATCACGAAGATCAGAGTTCCCTCTCTGACGAGAGGGAACTCCCTTTTGTTTCCGTTCAAGATATCTGGTTGGCACTCGGACAAGGAAAAGATCTTCAATTTCTTGATATCAGAAGCAAAGAAGCTTTTGACAAATCTCATATTCCCCATTCTGAACATACCACCGAAGAAGAAATTTCCAACTATATTACCAAAAAGAAAAGTAATTACGTCATTGTCTTTTCCCTTGACCAAGCCGAATCACTCCACAAGGTACATCTAACCCTCCAGAAACAAAATATTACACATTTTTTTGTTACCGGAGGAATAGTCGCACTTGAAAAAGAGTACTATCCGCTCATCTCTTTTGGTGATCCAGATTCTTTTATCGATCGCTCAAAAGTAACCTACTTTACTGCCACAGAGGCAAAAAAATACATAGATGAACAGAAAAATACCCGATTTACTTTTCTTGATGTACGGAGCGCCCAAGAGTTTTCCTTCGCGCATGTAAGTGGAGCTGTCAGCATTCCACTTGAAATGATTGAGGAAAAATCCGATTCCCTCGATCGATCAACCACGTTTTTGGTTTATGGCAACAACATGCTTGAAGCTTTCCAGGCGGCAGTTCGCTTGTCAGACCTAAACTTCTCGCTCGTTCGTGCCATTTCTGAGACACCACCCGAAATTGAAAAGGCTGGCATTCCTATCGAGAAGGGATCTGGTCGCTAATCATAATCATAAAAAATCTTTTTTCTCCAAAATAAAAATTCTCCTGAGCCTTTACTCAAGAGAATTTTTATTTACTGCCAAGAAAATAAAGAGGTTCTCGTACACTTGCTACTTAATCAAGGGAAATCACAGCCAGAATATCCTTGCTCGCGACGAGAAGATATTCTTCTGTGCCAATTTTCACTTCTGTCCCGCCGTACCGATTGAAGATAACCTTCTGATTGACAGCGACTTTGATTTTCTCGCTTTCACCAATAGCCATCACGCGTCCTTGTTGTGGACGCTCCTCACGAGCAGTGTCTGGCAAAAAAATTCCAGCTGATGTTTTTTGTTCAAGTTTCTCAGGTAAAATCAATACATTCTCTCCGAGCGGCTTGATATTCGGTTTTTTCATATACCATTACATTAATCCTGTTAGTAGCACTCTCAATTATAGAGTGCTAAATTTTAGACGTCAAGCATCGCTAAAAATAGCCTTAATTCGCCGAATTCCAGACGAACAAGCTTCTTCTTTTTGTATCTTAAAGCGACCAAATGTTGCGATATCTGCCATATGCTTTACATGAGGACCCCCACATAATTCCTGAGAATAAAGCGTGCCATCCAACCCTTCTACCTGATAGACCGTAACTTTCTCTGGATATTTTTCCCAGAAACTTCCTTCAACACCAGTGGTTCGCGCCACTCTTTTGTCCATGATAGTTGATTTGACGACTGCGCCAGAGTCAATAGCGGAATTGACATACGCCTCTACATGGTCAAGGACATCTCTTGATACTTTTTCTGGAAAGGTAAAATCAAAACGCGTTCTTTCTTCGGTAATATTTGATCCAGCTTGATGAACGCCTTCACCCAACTCTTGACGGAGTCCGGCAAGCATCAGATGTGTTGCGGTATGGAAAGCAGTTACCTTCTCGCTATGATCAGCCAGACCTCCTTTGAATTTTCCTGCACTAGCGGTACGCGATAGATTCTGATGTTTTTCAAGCTCTTGACGGAACGAAATCACATCAACTGATTTCCCTGATTCCTTCGCCAATTCTTCAGTAATTTCAATCGGAAAACCATACGAGGAAAAAAGCACAAAAGCATCGACGCCGCTAATAGTTTTTCCGGAAAGTTTTTGGAATTCCTTGAGCCCAGTCTCGAGCGTTTTGCGAAATTTTGCCTCTTCGCGTGAAAGTTCTGCCGTGATAGACGCAGCGCTTGAAGAGAGGTTTGGATAGGCCACGGCATAGGTTTCAATAAAAGCGCCCCCCACTCGAGCAGTGAAATCATGTTCTATACCAAGCGTATTTCCAAAACGGACAGCCCGACGAACAAGTCGACGAACAAAATATCCCTGATCTTTATTTGATGGGACAATGCCATCTCCAATCAAAAAAACGACTGCTCGAATATGATCGAGGACGACCCGATAAGCGTATGTTTCATTATCATTTTCACCATACTTTTTCCCCGAGAGAAGACCGAGTGTTTTTCTTGCATTTTCAAAAAAATCCAAAATAAAGACATCTGGTTTGTCCGAACAAGCTGCTGCTAGTCTTTCAAGACCACCACCAAAATCAACATTTTTCTGCGCAAGTTCTTCAAAACCATCGGCCGTCTTCCGATACTGCATAAACACATTATTTCCAATTTCCATGAAACGCCCGCAATCGCAATTCACATGACAAAACTCCCCCGAAAATGGCGTTCCTGGG
This sequence comes from Candidatus Moraniibacteriota bacterium, assembly GCA_018062205.1. Classification (GTDB taxonomy): domain Bacteria; phylum Patescibacteriota; class Minisyncoccia; order Moranbacterales; family UBA1568; genus JAGOSP01. Next base: position 17,770 of record JAGOSP010000011.1, read on the forward strand.
ATGCAGCTCTGACCAAGATCTGGTCGGAAGTCAAAGAACATCTCTGTATCAGGACCACCCGGTTCACCAATCGGCATATGCGAAGGAGAACCGACCCGGCTCCACCAGTTCTTCTTCTCATCATAATAAAATATTTTTCCGCCCTGCATTCCATCTCGTTCTGAAAAATCAACGATTTTTGCATCAATACCAACTGAAGCAAAATGCTGCTTCCAGAGTTCTGCAGATTCGGTGTCCTTGGTAATCTTCAAATCTTCATTGCCACGAAAACAAGTAAAGAAAAGGCGATTGGGATCAATTTGAAGTTCTTGAGTCAGAAACTCCCACATCCAAGCGATTTGTTCTTTTTTGAAATAATCCCCAAAGGACCAATTCCCAAGCATTTCAAAAAACGTCGTATGACGATTGTCACCCACTTCCTCGATATCCTGCGTTCGAAAAGATTTCTGGGAATCGGCAATTCGTTTACCAAGCGGGTGAAGCTCTCCGAGAAAGTACGGGAGCATCGGCTGCATGCCAGACCCTGTAAAAAGAGTTGTCGGATCATTTTCCGGTCGAAGAGGAGACGATGGAACAATAACGTGTCCATGTTTTTTGAAAAAATCAAAGTATTTTTCACGGAGAGAATCAGCCATATACAAAAATCTAACGGAAATTACCAACCAAGTTTTTTTGCTATTTCATCGTACTCCCAATCCTTAAGACGCCACTCAAAAATTCCTTTCAATGCTGCGATAGCATCTTCTGAAGAGGTTGAATAACCCACCTTACTCTTGATTTGGCTACGATTATAGTCTGAGAGATCTAACTTGTCAGACCGTCCTGCATTCATTTCTTCGAGCAAAGACAATAATTTTTCATCTGTACCTGGCATAAAAAAATAGTCAAGAAATTAATACTTTATTGCATTTAAACGTCGTTTTTGAATCGCTAAATCTCCCGAAATCCTCTGAAGAGCAGTCGCTTGTGTTCTGAGTAAACTCGCATTGCGATCAAGCTCTGATACGAGGCGCTTTTTTTGATTCTCAAGAGAACGATTCTCTGCTTGAAGTCCAAGTACTGTTCGTGTTATTTTTTTCATGTCTGATGAGAGCAGCATGATTTCTGTCTCGATTTTTCGCTTAAGAGCGAGCGAATTTGAATCTTTTATTGCACTAATTCGCATAGTATTCTATCAGAAAGAAAATAGCTAATCAAGAGTCAGTGGCATGAGGAATATCTTGCTCTTATTCGGAAATCACCTGAACTGAAACTCTCTCTTCATTTTTTGGAATATTATGAAAAAGAAATTCCGGGGAGAAGTTTACTTCGATTCTTTTGATTTCCGCATGTTTTTCTAATATTGATTTAATTCCTTCTTCGTCCAAACCAAGTAATTCTTCCTGGAGCTTATCTGTCTCAATCACAGAAGAAAGCATCAGAGTTGAAAGAACACTGAAAGTTACCTTGTCTTCGTCATAACGAGGAAGAACATTTTGAAAAGAAAGAGTCGCATCAGTTACACGAAATGAAATACCCTTCCTCTCAGGAAGGTTGCGATGAGCAAGTTTTTCTTTGAGAATTTTTTCAGAAACGACATAAGCACGTCCCGTGAATCCTCCCTTAATGTCAAAGCGTTCTCCGAGTGATCCAGCCAAAGGAAGCTCTCCCATTTGAGTATCAATCACTTCGATAGAGTCTATCAAAATACGTTCGTCAGGCAAAAGATCTTGTTCTATGGCGACAAGAAAATCCTGCTTTGCCTGTTCTTTCAGTTTTTGGGCAGCAGAATCAATATTTTCTTTAGTAATACTCAGCATGCTCTCATCACTCCCTCCACCACCAGAGAAACCTTTGCTTGATTTAGCGCGAATTTTTTCATACTTCACACCATTTTTAAACCCAGGAATCGTAAAGTCAGTGGGATTAATATTATATTCATCTCCAGGAGCATCGGCAATCACGACTGCTTCAGCGATACCGGGCTGTCGTTTTCCATCGACTATTGTCATTCCGGGAACTGTTACTGATTCCGCTAAACGAAATATTTTTCCATCACTTGTTTCAAAACGAGTAGTTGCAATCAATGGCTGGGTATCACTCGAATATTCATTTGTAATAATCAATGTTCCTCGTGCTTTTTGATTTCCTGACAACGCCTTTCCGCTTGCCTCGGTCGTTACCATGCTCTCATAATTTTTTTCAATCTTCCGAACGGGTACCACATCGTCATCCTGATTGCCAATCGGAGCAATAGTCCGACCTTCAAATTTTGCTTCAACGTCATGAGTTATATCATGTGGCGTAATCAATATAGAAGCTTTTGGGAGGAAAAAGTAGATTGCAGCGCCAACACCGAGTAATACAATAATACCCCCCAAAAAAAAGAGTGGGATTTTCCAAGAAGATGTCTTTTTTGGTGAAGTCTTCACAGGTGGAGACATGGGTGGCAAAGAAACTGATTGAGAGGCAAGGGAACCCAATTGTGCTTGATCTTCCATTCCACCCTGATAAGATGCGGCTGGCGAAGTGCCGACTGGTTCACGTCGAAAAAATCTCTCAAGTCTTTGATTTCGACCCGAAGAGTCATCTTCCTTATTTTGTACTAGAGTTGGCATTGAATTTGACTGCTGACGAATCGGCGGTGCTGGCTGCTGAACTATACGTGGTTTCTCGGAATAGACTGGCTGCTGAACAGGCTTCGCTGATAGGACGGCTGGTGATTCGATATCACTCTGAACGGAATTCAAAGCTGTTTGATACCGAGGTGAAGTATCACGAATCCTCAGACGACGCGTATCCTGTGCCGGCATGCTCTCCTGTTGTTGAGGAAAAGTTTGGGGAGGACGCTGCGTTATTATTTGAGGTGAAACTGTTAGGGGCGCTCCTGATGAAGAAAATGTGTCTGATCCAAGATGACTCGAGAGCGGCATTTCTGGAGATCGCTCATCCCTTACGACTGAATTCAATTCGCCAGATGGCATCTGCCTTCCTCCTTTTTCTGTATTCAATCCACTCACCTCTGGACGCAAGGAATTTATTTCAGCAGCATACTCTTTCGTGGGAATACCAACGCGCTCTGCCAATTGTCGACCATTTTCATCTTGTGAAATAATAACAATCCGTTTCCCTTGCTTCTCGGCTTCACGCTGAAATAAACGAAGATTCACTGCGCTCTGAAGCACGAGCGACCGTTTTGGAAAGACAAAGCAATTTTCAATTTCTGGAGATTTTCTCAGATATCCAATAACCGAAATAATCTCTTCATCAGAATCAATAAAAAATGTTTGTGGCATAGGAAGAAATTATTGCTGATCACCGATACGCTGCATACTTCTTTGGAGAATTTGCGTCAGCTCTTTCTCTTCATCCAAAATTCCAATCAATGCTAAATTTGCAAGACCGATCGGCGTTATGTCTTGAGGATTAACCAGCTCTCCAGTGGTATCCACGATACGCGCTACGTCTTTCGGCTGCAGATAACTCACTTGCGGAGGCCGAGCAAAAGGCAATGTTTTTGCCCATTCCTGGGACAAGAGCGCTTCTCGAATACCCGGAAGAGCAGAACCACCACCGCACAAAAAAATCCGGGATGGGAGTAAATCTGTTTCAGCGAATTCACTCAGCGACAGCTCAACTCCACCAAGCCAAATACGACAATCATCAGAAAAAAGAGTTGCAATATGAGTCATATCTTCCGAGTGAAGCTTCCCATTCGCATAATCAATCTTCATCTGTTCGGCTACATCAAAAGTCAGGCCAAATTCTTGAGCAAGTCGCTTCGTAAAAGCACGTCCACCAAGAGCAAACATCTTCGTTCCTTCCAATCCGCCATTTCGAACAACTGCAATATCGCTCGTTCCTCCTCCGATATCAATAAATATAGCGCTAAAATCGTTCATATCATTCACTTCCACTGATCGTGCCACCGCGTATGGCTCAGCAGCAATCGAAAGAAGATCCAGATTAAGAGCTTTTGCTATCGTTTCAAGCGCTCCAAGATGAATCAGTGGCGCATAGGCATTAAATATACTCATGGAAACCTCTTTCCCTTGAAAATTGGTTGGGTTTTGAACGTGATACCCATCAATACTCACACTCACCATTGCGGCATTAATCAGCTTTACTTCAATATTTTCTTGTCCTGTTTCCCATGCAAGCTGCTTCTTGATTCGATCAAAAGCTTTTTCCTGAACCTTCTTAATAATCATTTTGAGTTCCGATGATCCAATCTCAAGATTCTTATTTACTCGACTATAATGCACCGTTGTGGTTGTCCCCCGAACCAATTCTCCCGCAATACCAATAATACTTTTACCTATTTTTTTAACATGAGCATTCTCAGTTGCGATATTAATAGCCTGCCGAGATGATTCGATGACACCGTTGATATCAGCAACTGCGCCACTCCGCATATTTCCAGTTTTTTGCGCCACCCTTCCTACACCGATAATAACACCGCGACCCTCATTTTCCTCAATACGTAATATCAAAGCCTTAACAACTTCAGTGCCTATATCAAGAGCGAGAACCACCTGTGGGCCATTCCCCCACGAAAAAAATTTCATAGCTTTCCTTTTTTGTTTTGAATCCTTTTAATAAGTATACCACAGATACCCTCAAAAACGACATCCCAAATACCGCCAAACAGAAGGCCTGTTTTCTCGTATCAATACAATATCCCTCTCGGATAAGTATCGTTTTTTAAAACTCTGAAGTCTGTACGTTGCCTAACAAGCGTTCACAGCTTATTCTTGTTTGCAGGCCATCAACAGCGCCATATTTGGTTACAGCTCCGCCGCTATTCAGCATACCCATTGCTAAGAGTTCGCGAAGAGGTCTCTCTCTCACTCGACCAGCCAAAAAACCGGAGGAAAAGGCATCGCCAGCACCAGTACTATCAACCACTGGCCCAAGGGTGTGAATTGGGGCAAACAAAAAATCAGTCCCATCTGCAGCCCATGCACCTCGCATACCATCAGTAAGCCCAACGCAACGCACTCCTTTCGCGAGCAGTGTTTCCAGAAGAAAGCGTTCATCATTTAAGAGGCTTTGTTCGCCTTCAAATCCGTACATCAGAAGCTCAATAGCTTCATCCTTATTTAACACCAGAACATCAGCTCGAGCCACCAATGCAAGAAGAAGCTTTGGATCATCCTTTAAGTTATGCTGCCCTGGATTCAGAGCCAGTCGTGTAGATGACTGATCCAGATGAGAGACTACCTTTGAAATGTTTGATTTCCAATCGCCATTCAATGCGCTCATAAAAATCCATTCCGCACCTGCCAATTTTTTTTCTTCAATCACTAACCGCTCATTCGCGTCTCGATTATGAAAAATAATCCGATCACCAGATTTCGCCAACACAACTACAGCCGAAAGGTCTGTTCTAATTCCTGATTCTCGTTGCACTAAATGCGTCAAAACAGATTCTTTTTCTAGTTCACGAAGCGCCCAATCGCCAAGTGTATCTCGCCCAATATGCGTATAACAGGCTGATACAATACCAAGCCGAGCAAGACCGATAGAGGTATTAGAAGCTACGCCGCCAATTGCCTCATAACGATTCGGTACACGAAATTTTCCACCGACTTCAAAAGCAGCTTTTTGTTTTGAAGTAATATCTTCAGGCGTGTCATAAATAACATACTCATCACTCGGGAAAAAAATGTCTTGGGAACACGATCCGATACAGATCACTTCGGGTGTTTTTGGTTGAAAAAACATAGGAAAAACAATCATCGAATGAAGAAATACCTTTAGACTGAATGTAATTCGGAGTAAATACGAAGGAGTCGATTATATTTAACGAGACGCTCCCCTCTCGAGAGAGATCCCGTTTTAATAAAACGCGAACCCGCTCCAACCGCAAGATCAGCAATAAAATCGTCACTCGTTTCGCCTGATCGATGTGAAACCACTGTATCCAATCCATTTGTATGAGCAAGCCGCATACAGGCAAGTGTTTCAGAGAGTGTTCCTATTTGATTCGGCTTAATCAAAACACTATTGCAAGACTTTGCTGATAACGCTTTTTCGACTCGTTCAATATTTGTCACAAGAAGATCATCCCCGATAATCAATAACTGCTTACCCCAACTTGCTGGTGAAACAGTGAGCTTTTCGCTCATTTCTCGCCAACCATCCCAATCTTCTTCGTGCAATCCATCTTCCAAAGAAACAATATGGTACCTTTCAATCCATTCGCGATAGAGATTTGTCAACCGATCACGAGAAAGACTCGCTCCTTCGGGCTGCATCTGATACAAATCTTGTTCTGGAACATAGAAAGAATTTGCTGCGACATCCAAACCAAGAAAGACCTGTTTTCCGGGTTCATATCCCGCTTCCCCAATCGCCTGATTTATTTTTTCGAGCGCTTGTGCATGGCTCTCCAAACGTGGTGCAAAACCACCCTCATCACCAACGCCCGTTGAAAAATGATCTGCCTCAAGAAGCTTTTTCAGTACATGAAAAATTTCACTTCCTGCTCGTAATTGCTCTGGGTAAGAAATAACGCCACTGGGTACCAACTTAAACTCTTGTGTAGAAAGCCCGGAATCACTATGCTTTCCGCCATTCAGAATATTAAACATCGGCGTTGGAAAACGGTTTGCATCAAGAGGGGTTCCTATGAGTTCGGCGATATACTGATACAGAGGCATCTGACGACTGAGAGCGGTTGCACGAGCTGCAGCGAGCGAAATACCGAGAAGCGCATTCGCACCAACACGAGATTTATTTGCTGTTCCATCACATTCTTTCAAGATTGTATCCAAGGGAAGCTGAAGAGCGGCATCTGCTCCAATGACAGCATCTCGCAATTCTCCATTTACAAAACCAGCTGCCTGAAGAACGCCTAGTCCTCCATAGCGTCCTGTGTCACCATCGCGAAGCTCATGTGCCTCAAATGTTCCCGTTGAGGCACCCGATGGAACACCGGCAACCGCTATGGTACCGTCTTCTAATGTAAGCGTTACTTCAACCGTCGGATTACCACGTGAATCAAGAATTTCACGTCCAGAAACATCTTTGATAATTGTCATAGAAATATATTCATTCAATTCTTATTTTTGTGCTTCGTTACACGTAACAATGCTGAAAATTTCTACACTCGAGCATTTTTGAGTGCCGTTATCCCAGGGAGCTCAACGCCACTCATATATTCAAGCATAGCTCCGCCACCAGAAGACACAAAGCTCACTTTACTCATAGCTCCGGCTGCCTCAAGCACCGCTAAAGACTCGCCTCCACCAATAACTACTTCTGCCTCTGTATCGAGGATCGCATGCAAGATAGCGCCCGTTCCGATATCGTATGGCTTCTCTTCAAATTTTCCCATTGGCCCATTCCAAACAATCGTTTTTGCTGTTTTGATAATTTTCGAAAAATAAGCGATGGTCTGTGCTCCGATATCAAAACGTTCGGGAGCATTAAAGTCAATCGGGAGAAGTACCTTCTGAGAAAATTCGATTTTCTGATCAATTGCTTCATTTGCAATCATTCCTCCAACAAGAATGCAGTCATAATTTGGTTCAAGCGCCTTGATTAAAGGAAGCTTCGTCTCAATTTTTGCTCCACCAATAATAGCAATGGCTGGATGTTCAGGATAAAGTCTCGTCTGATCAAGCTTCTCCATCTCTTCAAGCAAGCGATATCCAGCAAAGGAAGGAAGGAATTTTGGAATAACAGTGACTGAGGCATGGTTTCGATGACAAACACTAAAAGCCTCATTAACAAAAACATCAAATGGACGCGCGAGATCTTTTGCTAATTCAATATCCCCCTCTTCTTCCCCTTTCTTAAAACGAACATTCTCGAGAAGGAGCAATTCGCCTGGCTGCTGATCCGCCAATGCTCTCATGACAACTTCTCCAGTACAATCAGGAACAAAAATTACCTTCTTTCCCGTTGCATTCGCGACACTCGCTACCAAACGCTCTGTCGAAGATGCGGCATCATACACGCCTTCTTTCGGTCTTCCGAAGTGTGTAAGAAGGGCTATCCTTGATCCTTCTTGCTCACCTAGAAAACGAAGTGTTTCTTTGACAACATGAAAACGAAAATGCTCATGTACGTTCTTGATGTCATCAAGTTCAACGTTGTAGTCTACTCGGACTAATATTTTCTTTCCCACGAAGTCTCCTTGGCGTAATGTCTTCAGCATACGAAATACTCTTTTACTGTGAATTATACACTTTTACTTAAAGTATACCGGGTATTCACTCCCGAGCAAAGCTCTAAAAAAACAAACTGCATTCATTTTTTAACGTGGCCCCATACCAAGAATAGCAATAATAACTCCCAGCAACGATGTGACAGCAGTAAATATCCAGGCACGCATGACTACTTTCGGTTCAGGCCAGCCCTTTGCTTCAAAGTGATGGTGTAAAGGTGCTGCCAAAAATATTTTCTTTCCAAAAAATCGTTTACTTACCAACTGAATAACTACGCTCAAAGATTCAAACCCATAAATAGCTACAATGACAAAAAGAGCAATTACTGAATTCGTCAGAAGAGCAACTACTCCAAGCGTAGTACCAAGCGCAATGGCTCCAGTATCCCCCATAAAAAATCGAGCTGGATAAATATTAAACCACAGGAAAGCTAAAAGCGCTCCGGAAATAGCCGCGCAAAATGCTGCAAGATCAGCTTTGTTGTGCATAAAAGCAATAAAGGTAAATGCTGTAAAAGCAATCAGGAGCACTCCGCCATTTAGACCATCAAGTCCATCAGTTTCATTGGAAGAAATAGCGGTGTACAAGATAACAAAGATGAACAATGGGATATACCAGAAACCAATCGAGAAATCACCTATTGCCGGAATATGAAGAGAATCCCAACCAAGCTTGGCATAAAACCACCAGGAGCCGAGACCGGCAATCAAGAAAAGCCACCAAAAACGAAAAGCGAATCTCATTCCTCCGCCTTTATTCGAACCAATTTTTCTTACGCTGTAATAATCATCAATAAGACCAAGAACACCGGCAGTAACCAAAGCGAAAAGTGGTAACCATGTTTCGCGACGACGAAGGAAATCAAGATTGGCAATAAAATTTACTCCCGTCCAATCAGCAATGAACGGGAAAACATACTGAGAAGCAAAAATAAGAATCAGAACAGACATCCATACGATTACCCCTCCCATAGTCGGTGTTCCTTCCTTCGCTGCGTGCAATCGACTCACAAAAGTAAGTGCGTCACCCTGAACGCCCACTTTTTTAATCTTAATTCCAATTTTGTATCGGTAAAGAATGTGTGTCCAAAGAGGGGTGATCACGAAAGCCAAAAGAAAAGAAAGTACCCCCGTTAGAAGAATCTTAAAAACATTCACCATCTCCGGGGCATATTGTACTTGTGGGATATTGAACATACAGTACAAAAATATTTCTTAACAACACAACTACCAAAACTATATTTTCTCACTTTCTTCAAAAATACCCAGCCGAATAATAAAAGGATATTTCTCTTTTCGCTTCTATTGCCAACTAAAAGACTGAAAGCTCCAATCAAACATTGAGCGAATACTTTGCCATCGATATTGGTCATCCAAAACAACGGCCACTACGCGGTGATTTGATTCGGGATGATGAGCAACTGCCAACAGTGTTCGTCCAGCAAGCGGGGTAAATCCAGTTTTAGTTCCGATAAGATTTGGCATCTGTCCGAGTAATTCATCGGTATTAAAAATATCGTGCTGATATTTCCCGTCTATCGAAGAAATTTGGGCCTCTTCAAAACGCATTATTTGCCAGAGAACATCATATTTCAGAGCCTGAATGGTCATTTTAGCGATATCACGAGCGCTTGAATAGCACTCGTGCTCATGACCATCAAGTTCAAGACCCGAGGGTGTACAAAAGTGAGTCTCTGTCATACCAAGCTCACTCGCTCTCTTATTCATGATTGTAGCAAATCCCGATTGAGTTGTCCCAATATGTTTCCCTAGAGCGATAGCTGCGTCATTTGCACTATTCATCAAAGCTGCCTTGAGTAAATCCTCTACTCTAAGCTGTTCACCAATTTTTAATCGTTCACCAATACAATACCCACTTCTCGGACAACCCACACGCGTCCCTTCGGCAAAGACAGCCTCTTTGTCAATTGTCACAACCTCATTTAAGTCTTTTATTGATTCAACAACGATAAGTGCCGTCATAAGTTTTGTTAATGAGGCAACCTGTCGATGATCATCAGCGTCGTTCTCAAAGAGTGTTTCTTGTGAATCTATATCGATAATAACAGCCGAATGTGCGGTGGGAACAGCAAACTTGGATGCCGATGGTTTCAAAACAGGTTGGTATGTCGACGAGAAAGCGCGATTTTCTAACGCGACTGGGTCAGTATTTTCCTTTGTTTCCATCTGACTCAAAACTGGTAAGATCGGCGTTGTTTCTGGGGCGCGTACTAATTCATGATTCCAGAAACTTCCCCAGAAAAGCCGAAGTTCACCGGCATTTAACCAGAGCACTCCACCCAAAAAAATCGTAGCCAAAACTCTCAAATTCATAGAAGATACTCTCAAACAACAGGGGCTTCAATCGACGTGTCGGTACTTTCAGATTGCGTTAATTCTTTCTCTTGTTCGATGAGGCGAAGAAGGCGTTCATCATTTTTCAGCGTTTCAAAATCAGGCAAGTCTACAATCGAAGATATTCCCAATGACTGCAAAAATTTGAAAGTTGGTTGATATAAATACCCACGACTATCCTGAGGATTACCGATGCGTTCAATTAAATCTCGCAAGAGAAGATTTCGGAGTGTGAAGCTGCAATTTACTCCGCGAATTGCCTCAATTTCAGACCTAGCAATCGGCGCACGATATGCAATAATAGCCAAAACCTCCAGTGCCGCACGAGAAAGCGTTTCCTGAAGCGCTGCCTTGGTCATTTGTTCCATAAATGGCGCAAATACTCCCTTCGTGACAAGAGAGACTCCGCCGGCATGCTGTATTACCCGGAGTCCCGATGACTCGTCGTGTTCTAATTTTTCTTGAAGCGCGGTCAAAAGTTCAGCAAGCTCGGTAGGTGTTGTATCAAGAATCTTTTCAAGACGAACTAAAGCCACCGGTTCTCCACTCACAAATAATGCTGCTTCAAGAGCCCCAATAAGTTGTTTTTTCTCCATAGTATATAAAACATATAATTTGCTACGAAACCCCAGGCGCCTTCTCTGATTATTCTTTTTTTGATGCGCTCTCAATCCGACGGAGACGAATACCCTGAAAAAATTCATCTTGTTCAGCAATCAAAAAGCATTGCTTAACCAACTCGAGAAGAGCCAAAAAAGAAATAATAATATCTGTTTTACTTTTGGCAGAGTGAGAGAACTCTGCGAATGATGTTTCTATACGTTCTGTCAGATGGTTTTGCAAATGAACGATCCTTTCTTCAAGAGAAACAACTTGTTCAACAATTTTCTCGGGTATTTTTTCGTATGGAAGAATATCCCCCAACAACGAACGAAAGTGCCGCGCCAAGTCATCAGCTGAAAAATCTTTTGGCGGATAAAATACCACTTGTGACCCCAAAAAACTTTCTCGGGTAAAAGATTCATTCCGAGTCGCAAGCAGAGTGCCCAGAGTAACCGCCGCGTCACGGAACAATTTATATTGACGTAATCGCCATTCGAGGTCATCTACAGATTCTTCCTCTTCTTCCGTAAAAGTTAGTACCGGCAGAAGCGCTCGCGATTTAATGAGAAGTAATCGCGAGGCGACCGAAAGAAATGAGGCGAGGTTCTCTAGGGTGACATCCTTTTCCGCAGAAAGATATTCAAGATATTGATCAGTAATCTGAGCAAGACTTACCGTGGTAATATCGAGCTTTTCGCGCTCAATAAGCGAAAGGAGCAAATCCAGCGGCCCTTCAAAGTGATCTAATCGAAAATGATATCCCATAAAATCAAAATGCTCACAGAAAGAGAGAAAAAACAAGGAGGGAAAGTACTCTCCTTTACTGATTCAACGAACCAGCCATCCCCTAACATAGCATTTTTCTCGAAGCCAAGAAAGGCAGCCGACCAATGAGCTCTTTTACCCTGCAGGCTCTCCTTTGTGCTTACGTTCAAATTCGCTCTCAGTATCTGTTAATTCAAAAATATGGAACAAAGCGAAAAAGAGAACGACTACTATCGCATAAAACACCGAGGGAAGGCCAAAGAAAGAGAGTAATCCAACAGAAACGACGGCGCCAATCATATTAGCAGCTGGACGTGCCATACGAAAAAAAGCAATAATCTGTGTATCATCAGCGTCAATTTGTTTATAAAAATACGAGTCACGCAGCACTTCAATAACCGCTACACCGATACGCGATACAAAAAGAATCCCTGCCCATACCAAGAAACTCTTCCCTGAGTACAGAATCACACCGATTGTCGCTGTAATAGTCAGGAGAAATGAGATGGCGAGCATTTCTTTTTCTCCAAATCGCTTATCAGCTAATACACCGACAGGATACTGGAGGAATACAAACGGAATGAGCATAATTGTAAAAATCAAACCTATCTCATTCCACGAAAATCCAATGTTCTGCAGATGCAAAGCCATGTAGATAATCATGATGGAATAGAAAAACTCGAGTGCAAATGACACAACAAAAATATGCTTCAAGGATGACCGGTGGAGTATTTCTCGCAATGTTTGAAAAAAATACATCTTTGGATGATGCATTATCTGACGTTCGGATCGAAAAAGGAGCACGGAAAGGAGCAAAGCTACTATATACCCAATAAATACAATAATAAAAATTGCCGGATACCCAGAGCGCGAAAGAATCTGTGTCGAAAGATACGGGCCAAGCAAAAAACCAATATTTATCACTGTGAGATAAAAACCACGAATTCTCCCCGAGAGATTATCCTTTGAATAACTTTCCAAAAGAACATCTAGTGCTACCCAAACAGTAGCCGAAAATGCGAGATATGAGATACCAAAGAACAATCCGGCAACACCCGCTGACACACTTGGCAATATACCGATAGCCAGTGAGGAAAGCCCGAGACAAAAAATAAGGTATCGCACCCGCCCAATCTGTCTAATAAAAACATCAAGGGAAAGCAGCAATCCCAAGTGAATAGCAAAAATTACAAAATAAACTACCCCTACCAGTTGCTCTCCAACAATATTTGCAAAATAACTCGAAAGAGTATAGACGATAAAGGCATCAATGAATCCCAACAAAAAAGAGAGCACAGAGATGCTCGATGTTTTTTTCTTGCTGTATTGCTCTTCGTGCTTGAGAGAAGGAGGAGTCATGTTTTTTCTTATTGTACCGCGAGAATCTCTATTTCGACAAATACGGATTACTTCATACACCCCTGCTTCAGCCCACGCGCCTCAGCTTCGCTGATATTTTTAAAACACAGCTTATTGGCTGGCTTAATACGCTTTACTACTGCGCATGTTGATGCATGAAATAATTGAGAATTTCGACTCGCAACAAACGCACAGGCTCCTTCGGAGACATTCTTTATGTCATCAGGCACTGTTCCTCCGACAGTTTTTCTTGATTCTTCAGAAGTATTGACGGATTCATTTGTTGTTTTTGTGATTTCCTCGGGTGCCAACTCAATACGGAGAGGTTCTTGATTCTTTGAAGCCCCCTGAATAAACCCAGCCTCAAATCCCAGCATGCCGACAGCAAGTATCCCGCAAAAAAGTATCCAAGCATCCTGATTTTTTCGAAACCATTTCCAAAGTCTCCTGGGCCACTGAATAAAATAAGAGCGGTATTCCATAAAACAGGTGTAGATATTGACAGTATCACAAAGCATGTTATACTCTTTCAGTATACCGTACAGGTGATAAATACGTAATATCTGAAACTATGGCACATAGAAAAGCCGGTGGCTCAACTGACCTTGGCCGTGATTCGATTTCCAAGCGTCTCGGCGTCAAGATTTTTGGTGATCAACGAGCAGAAACTGGCAATATCATCCTTCGCCAACGTGGCACAAAATTCCATCCAGGCAATGGAGTTGCTCGTGCTGGTGACGACACGCTCTTTGCCATGATTTCTGGCAAGGTGCATTTCCAAGTAAAAAAAGTCACCAGCTTTACCGGTCGCCTCGTCAAGCGTACTTTTGTTCATGTCATCACAGAGGAAGGAAAATAGTCTTTCCTAAGTGCTCTACATATACTTTGTTGACAAAGTGAAAGCCCCTGCCTTGTTGGCAGGGGCTTTTTACTGAGATTCCAGCAAGTTTCAGAAGGAAAGCTTTTCAAAGGAAATTCCGAAATTTCCTCCCTTCGCCAGAGACGAAACAACCAGCCTGACACGTATCTCGCAAGCACGAAAGCTCACGAGGAACCCGTCTGATGATCTGGCCGGTATGGCTGAAGAAAGCAGCTGCTTCAGAAATGCCTCACGGCAGGACAGGATTTTCTCAGCATTTTCCTTGTCCCCCCCTTCTGCGTTATCACCAAACATGAACAGAAAGGTCAATGCGTCAACCCAGTGCATCTCAACAAGACGCGTCGTGGATTGTTTTTGAGAGAGAGTATACCCTACCCTCCGATACATCCTCACTGATTCGCATAGACAATCGTAAAACCCCGAGCTTGCAAACAGCTCTTGCATGAGCGCATGCACTTCTTGCGAACTAGATTCATCCCCTCCTTTGCGTTTCGGGTTCGATAACATTTTTCCCTCCTTCTTTGAAAAAAACTTCAGACTCTCGATTCAGAGTATCTTTTTGATACCATGAATACAGAGAAAAGTCAACAAAAAAATCCCTCTCCCTCTAGAGATTCCCGCTGCCAAAAAGATGAGGCTCCTTTAAGTGGTCGCACCTGGACTCGAACCAGGGACCTCTGCAATGTGAATGCAGCATTCTAACCAACTGAACTATGCGACCAGAAATACTAGGTTTCCAACGTTCGTATTGTAGGGAAAAGAAAGATCTTTGTCTAGGGCAAATCGCGCCTCTCTTCATCAAATATACCGTATTCACTTTCAATTATGATTTCGTGCTCACTGGCATTTTTCGCTTTTTCTTCGGCTTTGGAATCGGAAGGGCTTGATCGGTAAGCCGGATCAACTCTGAAAGCCACTCTCGATTCTCAATCATATCTTCATCAATTTGCATCGAGGGTCGCGCTCCTGGATAAGCAAGTCCTTCTTGGTAATATTCCCCTAGCCACTGCCGACCAGATTCAGTGATTCTGACAAACAGAGTATCATCACACACGAGCGCCACTACTTTGTCTCCGCAATAGAGAGCATATTCACCAAACATTTTCTGTGACCGGATTTCTGGCACGTCTGAAAGTTGGTCTTCGATATATTCAATAGTTGATTACGTAGTCGCCATAGATATTTCCTCAGCCAAAAGATACTAAAATTCGTGTTTGTTATTTTGGCAATTTCAACACATTCACTACCAAACCATTGATAACAAAATTATCTTCATCGGTCAGAAAGATTGGCTGATGCTTTTTATCGGTTGATTCTGGAATAAGAGCAATGGTTTTGCCATCCACCGTTCGATAGGTCTTCACGGTTGCCAACCCATCAATCACTACCAATACCCGATCATTATTCTTGTACTCCTTCACAGCTCCGTCTACCAGCACAAAATCCCCACTCTCAATAGTTTTGCTATTCACCACCGCTTTGTTCATCGATGTCCCGTTCACTTGCACTGCAAAAATATTTCGATCTTTTACAAGGCGCTTGGATACACGCAAATACCCTTCCACATACTGATCCGCGAACATCGCTGCCGCTCCAGCGCTTGCCGAACCGAAAACCGGCACCTGCACAAAATTGTCACTGGTCACTCCCTTGAGCAGTATCCCTCGGTCTTCACTCGTTCGTTCGATATATCCTTTTTCTTCCAGAGCATTGAGGTACAAGAAGAAACTCCGAACACTCTTGAGTTGCAAACCAAGATGAGAGCTTTCCTCTTTGATCTCTCGTACCGTCGGCATCTGCCCATGCTCAGCAAAAAACTGCTTGATCGCCTGCAACACAATCTTCTGTTTCTGCGTCAGAATTTCCATATGTTTTCACTTACTTTTTTATTCTCAACAAATTTTTTTAAAATTCGCGAGTACTTCTTGTTTACCTTACTTACATCATTATATACACACTCTAAATGTTTCTCGAAAAATCGTCAAGTAGGCCCGAACAAAAACAAAAATCCGGCACCTGCCGGAAGAAGACGCTTCATTTTTGGTCTCACTTGAAGAATTTTTAGGGGGCCAATATCTCCAAAGCCTTGAGTGCATACTGTCGCACTCGCTCTTCAATACCCGTATGTGCCAACAGTGTTTCTTTCGTCAGCCAAAAGCACCCTCCGCTCTTTTCTCTTCCTTCTGGTTCAATAATTTCCATCGTCTGTGTCGTTGCAAAATACACATGATCCTCATGGCGATGTTCCGGAGAAATAAAATGGATATTCATACCTATCGGCGGAAGAATATCAGCATACCCATCATGCTTATAATCAAATATCTGATTCCCACGCCAGAGACAAATATCCAAACCAACCTCTTCCTTGGCTTCTGCTTGCGCTGCCTCGGGAGCTGTCTGATAGTTTTCAATATGTCCTCCCGGTGGGAGCAAAATATGATATTTATCATGAAGTCGAAGCAATACCTGCTTGCTCGATACGTGCACAATAAAAACACTCGCCGTCCGATCAATCTCCCCTGGCTTTATATGAATATGCGGCATAAAAACGTGTACATTAAAATCGAACAGCCCAAGAGAACACGCTTCTTTTTCTCAAGACAGCCTACTTCCAAAACTGCAGTAAAAGACCGTACAAAATAAACATCACCATTTGATACCCACCCTGGATACAAAAACGCGCCCATTTTTGCTGTCCTTTTTCATTGGTCCACATGACCGAACCAGCAAGAGTCGGGATCACAAAAGCTGCCCAAATCCAAAGCGAACGTTCGAGTCCCCCCGCTCGCAATGTATCTGCCACGAGATGCGCTAACACTAATACCTGAAAAAGCGTGAGCACAAACTGAACGACATACAATGGCCCTGCTTCTCGCTGCATTTTTTTCCTCGCTTCCAAATCATCAGTCGTCGCACCGATAATTTTAGACCAGCGTTTTCCAAACAACGGACCATACCAAATCGTCCCCAACACCATCGACAGCACCGCCCCCACACCTATCGCCGCATAATTCACTGAGAGTGGTTCCATAAGAATATCCTTACTTTTTAGGTAACTCAAAAATCGCGAGGCAACGGGTGCAAGTCCCATGTTCACCCAGCTCGAACAGTCCGACAAGGTCTGAAACAAAAGAGAAATTTTGCGGCTTCAATTCCGACACAACTTCTGGATTCGGTTGTACTAATCGTGAAAAAGTCAGATGTGGATCAAAGAGGTCTTCTGCTGCCTTCCAGCCATACTGTTCCAAGCTTTCCTGTTGTTCTTTAGACAACGCCTCTTCTTTTGCTGTCTCAATGATTTCCTTCACCCACAATGGTGCTAGGGCTTGAAGCATGGATCGATGCAGCTCAAGGATGTATTCATCTTTCTCATACCCGACACTCACAAATCCTCGCTCACTTGATCGATACCCAATCTGCTTGAGCGGCGCTGACTGGATATGAGACAATGCCTCTCGTAACATCTCAATCACTTCCTCCTCTTTGGTCGGATCAAGCGGCACATGATAGAGAGATACATGCGGATAAGCATTCGTGCTATTGAGGGTAAATACTCCTCCCTGATCTACAAGCATCCGGCTCATCTCTATAGCCTGAATGCCAACTGCTTCCGACGGAATCAAAGCGACATTGTATTGCTGATAAGTCATAGTAGAGGTATAAGTCTGTCTCGTATCGAATAAAAAGTCTCTGCTGCATTGCCTAGCTACTACACTCTAGCACTCAGTCCCGCCTCTCGCAATCTAGCGAGAAGATACGCACGTCCTATCGAAAAAGGCTCGCCCATACTACGCTAGAGATATATCTATGGATGATTGAGGAATCAAAACCGCACACGCTTACCCGAAATTCGAGGACACCGATCGCTATACCATCGAAATTGCCGTCGATAATTACGACGATATTTTCAATGAATGGGATCGGGCGCCTTTTGAACGACGCGGGCTCGACCCGGAGCTTCAATGTTTTCTCGAAGAATGTTCGCGAGATATTTCCCTCGTGCACCCGCTCGCAATCGTTTTTTCTCTGCCGACCATTGAGCACAATACCGACACCGAAGCGCGCTGCGTCGCCGGAGTCCGCAATCAATTTGCACTCAAAATTCACATCCTCAACAAAGAACAACAGGCGGTCAGAATCTGAGTATTGCGCAATTTCCTCATCGGTATTAGCTTTTTATTCATCTCTTTTCTCTACGCCGAACCATTTGCCACAATGCTCTTCTTGCAAGTACTAGGTACTGGTTTGTCTATCGGAGGCTGGGTATTCATTTGGGAAGCTCTTGCCACTATCGGATTCAAAAATCAAGCCCTAAACCATACACTCAAAGAATGGCGACGCTTCCTCGAAACCCCCATCGTCTTCAAACAAGAACCCCCCCTAAAACAAGACTCCAAATAATCTCATTCCTCAAGTGGAACGATTGATTTCTGAGGTGATGTCCTCCACCT
>JAGOSP010000021.1 GCA_018062205.1 Candidatus Moraniibacteriota bacterium
ATTCATAGCAGGGAGTCATATTTTGAAAGAGGAGTAAGTGTGAGTCTATTTTTCTTCCAAGAATGAAACCGAAATAGATGCCGACGAAACCACCAAGCGTACTCCAGAATACCGATGATAATGAGAAGGCACTTCCGCCCCAGAGCAGAGGAATATATCCTCCAATGGCGCTTCCTATAAAGAGAAGGGTAAGGATAAGTGTTTTGGTCATAGAAAGTGATCTTGAGCCGTTGTAATTGGAAGGTGCTAATCGGGGGCAAGAAAGTGATCGAGTAATTCACGCGGGGTATCAACGGTTTGCGCCCCAGCTTCTTGGAGAGCTTTTTTACTATTGAGTCCCCAGGTAACGGCGAGTATTTTGATACCACTTTTTCGACAGGCTTCAGCGTCATGAACTTCGTCACCGATATAAACAACATCCTTTTTCTCAAAATGCTTTTGAGAGATGATCTTGTTAAAAACTCTCGCTTTCCCCCAGTGTCCACTGCTTTGTATGAAATCAAAGGAGATGTTATGAGTGTGGAGGAGTATTTCTATCGCCTCTTGTGAGTTCGCAGAGACAATACCAGTTGTATATCCGTGACTTTGCAGTGACCCAATAAGAGACTTCATTTCTGGGAAAACGGAAATTTTGTCTGTACGCAGACGATACTCAGCGTGAGCACGGCGGAGAAAACCCCATAGTCTCCAGAAGGGAATACGTAGTCGTGTACGCAGAATCTCTTGAGCGCTTTTGTCTTTCAAAAGAGGAATTTCTTCCTGCCTGATGGGCGGATAAGCATAAGTAGTGGCAAGCGCATTGCAGATTTCGACAAAAATCTGGAGTACATCGACAATCGTTCCGTCAAAATCAAAGAGAATTACTTTCTTCTTTCCGAAAAAGTGAGGGGTCTTGGGATCGGAGTCCATAAGAACAATGAAACTGGATTTAGCTAAAAAGATGTTTCAGGAGAGCCATGCGAATGAGGAGGCCATAGTGTGCCTGTTTGAAATAGACAGCGCGAGGTGAGGCATCAACTTCTGGAAGGATTTCGTCGACACGCGGGAGGGGATGCATGATGATTGATTGTGGCTTCATGGCGTCAGCAAATTTCCGGTCAATTTGGTAGCAACCTTTGAATTTCTGGTACTCTTCATCGCTTTTGAAGCGCTCTTTTTGAATACGGGTTTGATAAAGAACATCAATATTCTCCTTGAGTGTGTCAAGATCTTCAGTTTCTCGAAATGTAACGTGATGTTTGGTGAGATAGTCTTTGATGTCGTTACCAACGCTGAGCCCCTGAGGAGAAACAAAATCTATTGTGATATTAGTGTAATTTCCTAGGAGATAAGAGAGGGAGCGGATGGTACGACCGTGTTTGAGGTCACCAACGAATGCGATGTGCATTCCATCAAGCTTACCAAGTTCTCGTTGTATGGTGTAGAGATCAAGAAGTGCCTGTGTTGGGTGCTGACCCGTGCCATCTCCCGCATTGATAATAGGTACTTTGGATACCAAAGAAGCTCTTTTGGAAGCGCCCTCTTCATCATGACGAAGCACAATGATATCGACATAGGTATTGACGATGCGAATGGAATCTTCAAGAGTTTCTCCTTTGGAGACTGAGGAGAACTCTTTGGCATTTTCGGTGGTAATCACGCTGCCACCAAGACGAAGCATCGCTGATTCAAAAGAAAACCGAGTGCGGGTGCTCGGTTCATAGAAGAGGGAGGCCATGATTTTCCCCGTGAGTGATTGATCGCGGGTATGTTCAAGCGTATCAGCCAGAGAAAAAATTTCTTCGATACTCTTTCGGCTGAATTGCTGTGACTCAATGACATGGTGCAGCATAGGATATCTTCTGGGTTGATGAGTTATCTTGTGTCAGAGGGTACACTTTCTTTGTTTGAGGGTTCGACAAATGAGATCTATTTTCAGGTAGCATGCTAGAGAGGGGTATTGTGTTCTACGGTGTAGCGACATCGTGTCTGATTTTTCCTCCATTGAGAGCACCGAGGAGATTGGCGAGCTTCTTTCTTCGGAGATTCAGCTCATCAAACTGCTCTTCGGTCAGATGCCCGCTTGCATGCCATATGGTGAGTCTGAGCTGTGGAGGATATGAGTTGTCGTCATTGAGGCGTATGAGTTCTGTATAGATGGCATTGAGAAGCGGGCGAGCCTCGCTTCTTTTTTCGAGTGCTAACTCCATGTTTTCTTCTTCTCGTCGGAGGGTTTCTTCAAGGCTGGTCGTACCGAATGTGGCCTCGGCCTCGAAAAATTTCTGAAGAAGAGCTTGGTAGGCAAGCTCGTTTGTTTCAGGAGAGACGACGGGCTGTTCTTTGATTTTCTGTTGGACAGATGTCGCTTGTTGAGGTGCTTGTTCTACAACCGGGTTTTTTGGGAGTTGTTTCCACGTTCGAGTTTTTGGATCGTAATCACTTAGGTTTTCAGCGCCTGTTACTACACCAGCGTCTATTGGGCCGGTAAAATATGTTGCTGTGACTTGTGTAGTGCTGGAACGTATATTTCCATCGGCTCGTCGATATGCATAGAGCGTTTCGTCACCGTTTGATTCTGTTACGACTACTTCGAAGAGCAAAATTCCGTTTGCATCTGATCTTTGAGTAGGGAGTTCGCGATAGTGATCATGACCAATGATTTCTCGTAGCTGGGCAGTGATTTCTTCCAGGGATGGGACGTTTGGTTCTTGTTCGTGGGATGGCACAGGGGTTGGATTTTCAAAATTCATAGCGATAATTTATAACGGATTATGATTGACAATTACTCAGTCGAATGGACGAATTCGGCTGCTGTGCTACTGTGTAAAGGTATTTTAACCCTTTTTTCTTCATTTTAAAAGCATGGCAGAGATTTCGTGTGATGTCGTAGTGATAGGGGGTGGTCCGGCTGGTATGATGGCGGCGGGTCGGGCGGCAATTGCCGGTGCACGCGTTGTGCTCCTTGAGAAGAATGCTTCACTTGGGACTAAACTGCTTATCACGGGTGGCGGTCGTTCTAATATTACTAATGCAGAATTTGATCGGCATATTTTTTTGGCAAAATTTGGTACCGCTGCAAAGTTTTTGTTTTCACCATTTTCACAATTTGGAGTCCAAGAGACACTGGATTTTTTTCACGCACATGGGATGCCGACCAAGGTAGAGGCTGAGAAACGAGTGTTCCCCGTGAGTGATAACGCGCAATCGGTATGGGACGCCTTGAATAGGTATATGCAGGAGGGGAAAGTAATTGTTCGCACGGGAAGTCAGGTGGGTGACATTGAGGTGACAGATGGACTGGTGAATGGGATACAAATGAAGAACGGGGATGTATTTCGGGCGAAGCGATATATTCTTGCAACGGGAGGGAAATCGCATCCGGAGACTGGTTCGACGGGAGACGGCTTTCGTTGGCTTGAGGCTATTGGGCACACAGTCATTGATCCGCGACCAGCACTGGTGCCCATCCGGGTCGCGGAAACATGGGTTGCTGAATTAGCCGGGGTGAGTTTTTCTGAGGCCAAACTGACGGCATGGCAGAATAACCAGAAAATTTTTCCTTCGAGAAAAGGAAAAATACTCTTTACCCATGTCGGAATGAGTGGCCCATTGGTGTTGAATATGAGTCGGAGTGTGAGTGAATTTCTCCCGTATGGACCAGTGGTTATTTCAGTCGATCTCTTCCCTCAGGTAAATATCGGTGAGCTGGATTGTCAGTTGCAAGCAACGCTCGATACCATGAAAAACAAGCAAATCAAGAATAGTCTCGAAGCATTTGTGCTCCCAGCACTCATTCCGACACTCTTACATTTGCTTGCTATCGACGAGAGAAAGCCAACGCACAGTTTGACACGTGAAGAGCGTTTGGCATTCGTGAAACTCCTGAAAGATATTCGTGTGACTGTGACCGGGTTGCTTGGGGTCGAAAAAGCAATCGTGACGAGTGGGGGCGTGACGCTTCCAGAAGTAGATTGCAAATATATGCGCTCACGCCTCTACCCGAATTTGTACTTTGTCGGGGATATACTGAATATCGACCGTCCATCTGGCGGGTACAGTCTTCAGCTTTGTTGGACGACGGGATTTGTTGCTGGCGCATCGGCTGCAGAGGAAATAGAGAAAGAAAAAAGCGCCGTACCTGTGGTCGCGCACTAACAAAAGAACCATTCTCAGTCGATTAGTTTGAAAGTGATAATTTTGACTTCCGTATCCGGAGTGACTTTATTGCCGTAGTATTGCCGATAGGTGGCATACATTTTTTCCACTGAAGGAAATTTTTCGTGTCCAACCCAGTCAACTTCTTCAAGGGAACCAAGCGTTTTGTTTGAAAGAGCGGTTATGATGGCCGTGCGAAATTTCTTGCCTGTTTCTTTGTTTAAAAACAAGAGCGTATCGCCCATGCAGAGGTCTTTGTCATCAAACAATCTCCAGGTGGAAGTTTTTTCCCCGGCAAGTATTTTTGTGACAAGATCAGGGGCAAATTTGAGCGTTTTCAGAGCC
Source organism: Candidatus Moraniibacteriota bacterium (assembly GCA_018062205.1). Lineage (GTDB taxonomy): Bacteria > Patescibacteriota > Minisyncoccia > Moranbacterales > UBA1568 > JAGOSP01. Next base: position 4,480 of record JAGOSP010000021.1, read on the forward strand.
ATATGTTTTTTATGAATAAGAGGTGAAACCACGAAATAGTCTGAATTTGGCTAAATTTTGTCGATATTTGAGAATGCCAAATTTCAAAAGCAACGCGAAAGAGGGTTTTGTAAAGAGAATTGTATATTACCGGGATTCAAAATAAGCCTTGAGCATTGTGACGGCTTCCTCAACCTTCTTGAGATTTTCTGTAGTTTTCAGATTTTCCCGAGCATATTCCATAATAGGTTTTAAGGATGGTGTTTTTTCTCCGAATTTTTCTGCCATCCAATCAGAGCGAGGAAATATCCAGATATGAAAATGGTGTTTGGTATCCTCTTCTTGAATGAGGTAGACAGTATCAATAGCGAGTGATTTTCTCATTCCAGTTCTTATTGCAACGAGAGTATCAATGAAGTTTCGCTTTTCTTCCTCTGTGAATTCGTCAACACTTTGTAGGTGTCGTCTTGATGAGATGATGATAAATCCAGGTAGGGGGATTTCAAAATCCTGATGAGCATCAAAATGTTCAGTGGTGAATACGGTGCCCACTCTCTCTATTTCTCCATTTTCTCTGGCGCAACCCAGACAAGAAATTTGGGTCGGATTCCCTTTGTAATCAACGATTTCTGTTTTGTTGCTCATGGGATAGGATTTGATAATTTAATATAACCAGCCCCAGCAATCTGTTCGGGAGAGTGCCCTTCCAAGAGTTCTGATTCTACGAATTCTTTCAAGAGAGCGTTCCTCGGTTTCTCTCGCTTCCGTATGCTTGTCTTCTTCCCGTTTCGATCAGCAATCTTTTGAGCAGAGAGAGCGGTATACGGAGGATACTCTCCTGAGTTCCTGGAAATCTCTCGTTTGATGACGGAGTAATCCCGTCCGAGTTTTCGGGCTATCCACGTCTTTTTTCTTTTTCATTCTGAGAGAAGCTTTAATCTTTTCTCGTTCAGAGAGGATGATTTGGTGTATGTACATATCCCTTTTGGCTCACATGGCTTACAGGCTACATCCTACTCCAAAAAATGGGCAATGGGGTTAAAACTCACCAGCTGCTTCCCACTATTGACTTTCTTGATAGATTTACTATACTATAAGTGCATCACCAATGGAAAAGATACCCCTTTAAGGTTCCGTCCTTAGAGGGACTTTTCTTTTTTATATGCCAATAATCTTTGTAAATCATTCATAAAGCGCAGGTAGGGGCGAAATATTTTGAACTTCAGGAGTGCTGAAAATTTGAGCCGATTGGGAATAATTATAGCCTGGAGTTTTTTCTGCTCGAAGAGGTATTTGACCAGACAATGGAAGTCGCCATCGCCTGTGACGATGACAGCTTTGTCGTAAGAAGGATATTCTACCATGGCTTGCAAAACGAGTTCGGCGTCGCAGTTTCCTTTGGTTTTTCCATCTTTATATTTGAGAGTTGGCTTGAAAATGAGGATAAAGCCAGCCTCCTGGAGAGCAGTGTAGAGATTATTGTTACCCTCTATGTAGCCGATAAACAAGAACGCTTTTTCAACGGAATACTTTTCTCGAAGATAGACACGGAAGCGGTGAGAATCAAGATGCCATCCTAAATCTCGGATAGCGAGGTTAAGGTTTTGACTATCGATGAAAGCATAGTTTTTCTGTTTTGTTTTCTCCATAAACTTTTTTTTTGCTGAGGCTCTGGGGCGATGTTGGAGCTTCGGGTGCATATCATATGCATCTGGAAGTGTACAAGTGGAACGGAACAGACTGGATGAGAGTCGATCCGTATGGTGATGGCACGAACAATGTCCTCTGGGTTCAATAGCCAACTAATAACCGAGGGCATTTAAAATAACCTCCGCTTGAGAAATTAAGCGGAGGTCTTTTCTTTAGCGTGATAGCGCAGACATCACTATTTAACCACTACCGTTGCTGTTATCTTGTCTAGAAGATTTTTATTCTCTGACGTAATGCCCCACTGTATTTCAAGATCATTTGTAAAATATATAATTTTGTTTTCAGTTTCGATTTTTATGTATTTTTTTTGTTTATCAATCATGCAGATTTTAGGTGGATCAGCGGCAGTTGGCCCTGGAACATAACCTAACTCATCGTTGTTGCAGTTTCCCGAGGTAATTTTTTCGAAGTTATTAGAAAAGTATTTCCATCTATTTTGGGAAATTTTTTCCCAAAAAGTTCCAGGCGTACCCTCAGGAACAGTATAATCTTTCCACTTTTTGACGGAGAGATGGATGAATTTTCCCATTGAAACTTCACCGATCAGATAATTTTCATTTGTCTTTTTTACGACGTAGTTGCTTGGGTGTTTAAACTCAAAATCGTATTCTTCGTCTCTGTAGATTTTCCATTCCTCTATTGGTTCATCGACTACGAGGTTTTCATTTGTTGGAACATTGGTTGGTGGCACCGCTACCATTCCTGTTTGTTCCGTAGAATCGTTTGAATTCTCATATTTTCCTTTCTCGTACACCAACACAAACGAAAAAGCCGTCACGGCGATGATAACGAGAATGATTGTTCCAATCGTCGTTCCGACTCGTTCGTTGGATTTCATAGAATTTTATTTCGTCTTGCATCTTACACGACAAGTATATCATGAAAACAAGTAATCAAAAACCGCCTCGAAAGGCGGAATTTATGTGCTGTCCCTATGGGACGAAGTTGGAACTTTTTTGGCTTAGGGAAAGTAGAATTATTCACTGTGGTAGCGATTCTAGAGCATAACCCATATCTTCGTATGTTCCCCAAGTATAGTTTTTAGCCTCTTGAATAGCACTATTAAGATAATATCCAGCGGCTATTACTATTTTTAATTTATTTCTTGTGTCTTCAAGATCTCCGTTCAAAGAATGAATCTCACTACTTTGAGCAGATACTTGATTCTCTAATCTCTGAACTTCCGCAAACTGATAAACATTTAAAAGCAATAAAATAATTAGGGCGACAAAAAGAAATTTGATATGTGACTTATTCATAATTTTATCAGTTGTGCCTCTGGTGTATTTAATGGGGTAAAACTTATCTTTTTACCATGTACTTTTCCGCCAATTTAACCAGTATAGAGAATGTATAGATATGACCGTCTTGTTCATCGGTGATAAAAAATTTTTTATGTATGGGCATCCTTGCAACCTCATGCACTAACCATTCTGGGTTAACGCTTAGATTTTTTGAAATATAGAAAGCCACATATATTGCCGGAAGATCGATTGATGTTTTTAAATTGATAACTCCTTTAATGAACTCGTTATCCTTTGTCTTGGTTTTGCCTGTAGTTTTTTGAAGATAATCATCGTGTAGAAAATTGTAAGAAAAGTAACTCCAATGAACTAGCGAATTATTCAACTTACTTTCATCAAGAATCATCCCTCCTAATAAATCTATATCCTTGTCTGTAACACGGTAGCCCTTATTTTCTGCATCATTCTTAAATGAATCAAATTTAGTTTCCGCATCACCAGCATTAGTAATCTTATGAGTGATTCGATTATTTGCCGTATGAAAACTCAGGTGATTCTCCAAAAATGAACCATCGGGCGGGCTCATCTTTGGAATAGTCAGAATGTATGATTTGTTATTTGGGAGGTAGGAAAGATTGATAAAGGCAATCCCATTTATTTTTATTCTAAGAATTCTTTTCATAAAACCTAAAACAATGCGCCTCTGGGACGAAGTTGGAACCTTTTTACTATCTTATTCTCTCAAAAACGCTTGAAAATGGAAAGGGATTGGATGATATTCTTGAGAGAATGAAAAGACCTCGTTCGAAAACGAGGTCGTATTGTTGATGCCTTGCAGCAAATCAGAAGATGGCGAAGAGGCCTACCGCCAGAATGAGTGCGAGCCCGAAAATCGACACCCAGAGCCAGATTGAGGCGGCATCACCTTCAATGTTCTTCATGCCTTCGCTGAATGAGTAAAACTGAACCGTCCTCTTGTTGAACCCGACCCAGCGCATGAATGGATTCTGATTGTATTCGATGGCTCGTTCCTTGATAAGGAACATGGAACGGAACCACTTGTACCAGAGAGGAATTCCCAGCGAAAGAACGATGACACCCATCATTTTCGACCAAAAGAAATGGACGAGGACGATGGAGAGGAGCACCTTGCCGCTGAAGCTGTCGAGCACCTTGTCGGCCGCGATGCCGGTCTTTTCGGCGAATACCGGGATGAGCTCAGCGACTTCTTTGCCGACACCGATCCATTCCGCGACACTGGCTGGCGTGACGGATTCCATCGGCGATGTTGCCTTGGCCTTCGTGTCGGCAACTTGTTTGATGATGTCCGCCCGTTGTTGGTCGTTGAGACCGGATAGATCAATATTCGACTGAACGCTGTCGGCAGCGTATGCCGGAAACGTTAGTACGAACATCATGATGATCGCTTGCAGTAGTTGCTTCATCTCGCACTCCTTTTGTGAATGGACATTTGTCTGAACTTAGTTACGATGAGAATCGTAACGGAGAATTATAGCACGAGATTGATTCGAAGTCAAATACTTGTTCGATCCCTACCAACCCTATACGAAAAAAGAGGCTATGAAGAGCCTCTTTTTCAATGCTG
>JAGOSP010000012.1 GCA_018062205.1 Candidatus Moraniibacteriota bacterium
CCATCTCACAGGCTCTGGCTCGAAGCCTGGGAAGATTGGGATTTATTGTGTAGGCCATAGGTGGAAATGCCTGATTAAAGCTAACGGATTAGTGTAGCAGGTGTTTCCAAGCTATTGAACCATAACGAGTTCCTTGACTATTTTCAAAAAAAACAGTACAATTTTTGTTTATGTGCTCTTGCGCATATTTCTCGGCACTTTTACAACGGCAATTATATTCTCGAAAGGAGAAAAACCCATGCAAGCAACATCACTCCGAGTCACCAATAATCATCGACAGCAGCATCGGGCATTTCAAGTCCGGACCGAACACCGCCTCCCCCTTCCGCATCAGAGTATTAATCCTCGGCAGTATTGGAAAGCACTTGCTTGGAAATTGAAAACAATGCTTCCGTCGGACAATGGAGGAGAACAAGCGTGGAATAAGTGGGTCGCTGAAAATGCGCATCATACGGATCTTAATCGCTTACTCATCGCCGAACATTCAGAAGAGAGCACTGAATTCCGGCTGCGGGCAGCAGTGATTCTTCTTGTCCCTGCTGTGTCAGACTTTCATCTCTTTGCACGCCCTGCTTGCCAGGAATATCGGAATCTCCTGCACATCGCACGCCTCTGGTTTGCGTACGCCAAGCACCTCCCTGACAAGGAACAGGTGTTTGTCTGCAAGCTCATCCTCCTGAGTGCTCACACGACGCTCGCCAAAGGAAAAGACTTACTCACGTACGCCTGGTGTGCCGCCGAGGCTATTTCCTGGCAGCTACCAATTGTTGTTAAGCGGAAATTGGTCGAGTTTCTCGAAAGCATGCTCCCTCTAGCCGAAGATGCTGACAGCCATCTCTTCGATCGGCTCAAAACTGCCATCCTCAAAGCAAAAGCGCAATAAATCAACAGGAACACAATGTGTCTCTGCTGATAAAAACCCCGGAAACCGGGGTTTTTCTTTTCTTAAAATTTCTTCTCAATACGCTCATCCAGACGTTTAAGATTCCGGAGAATATTCGGCATCAGTCGTTCACGATACGCCTCGAGATTCACAAGCGGTTCAATACTGCCCGCTTCAAGAAGAAAGAGGACGTCCAAGCGCATATGCTCAATAAACCGCCGATCATGCGTCACCAAGACAATGGTCCCCGAAAAATCTTCCAACGCTTCTTCCATAGCTTCAATCGTCTCAAGGTCAAGATGATTTGTCGGCTCATCAAAGAAAAGTGTGTTGGCTCCAGATGCAACAAGGAGTGCCAATGCTACACGTACCCGTTCCCCCGGACTCAAATATTTCACACGTGTCTCCGCCAAATCAATTGAGAAACGAAATTGTCGCAAAAGAATACGCAATTTTGCTTCTGCTTCCTCACCAAAACGACGCTCAAAAATCTGTGCCGGTGTCTTAGCGCGATTAATATCCTCATGCTCTTGCATAAGATTTCCAATGACAATATCTTCACTTCGATCCACTGATCCAGAAAGTGGTGCCAATTCGCCAGATAAAGTACGAAGCAGGGTTGATTTACCAGCACCATTCAAACCAAAAAAGCCAACTCTCTGACCAGCAGAAAGAGAAAATGTTACTGGATCAGATTGAAAGCCTACTGGATATCCAAAGACAACATCTGTGGCTGAGAGCACTGGTGCTGGCGCTTCTGTCTCTGGAAAAGAAAAGAGAATTGGATCGTGTACTGCTGGTCGGTCAAGCTTGTTCAGGCGTTTTGCTCGACTGGTCAGTGTCTTCGCTTGTGTCCCAAGCTTCCGTTCTGAACGATCACGATGATACCCCTGCGACATATGATCATTGTCCGGCATCACCTGTTTCGATCCAATGTCCGCCCATTCGCGCTTCTCTTCAGAAGATGCAAGAACACGAGCCTTTTCTGTTTCTTGAGCTCGATATGCTTCAAGATACGTTCGCACCTGATGCGCTTTCATAGCTGCATACTCTGTCCAGCCTCCTGCATAGAGAGTCGCCTTCTTCGTCAGTGAATCAAGCTCAATCACGCGACTCACCACCGTATCAAGAAACTGCCGATCATGTGAAGCAACCAAGCACGCAGCCTTTGTTTTCGTTACATACCGCTCCAACCACAAAAGAGCCGGCAAATCTAAATTATTAGTTGGCTCATCAAGTAGCAAAAGATCAACGCCTCGCAAGAGCACCCCGGCTAAGGCTGTTTTACGCCGTTCCCCACCAGAAAGCTGATCCAACGGACAATCTTCAGAGATATGAGACAGGGCCAATCCTTCAAGGATACCCCGAGCGCGCTGTCGAAATTGATACCCTCCCAAACGCTCAAAAGTTTTTTGCCACTCTTCATACTCTGCTAATTTTTCTGGCTGTTCAAGTGAATGTTCAAGTCTTGCCATATGTCGTCCCGCTTCACCAACACCAGACATGCGCTCGAGATAAGTGATGAAGGTTTCTTCACTCGACTCTGACAGGGCTTCTTGTGGAAGATACCCAACCAAAATACGATTCACCTTCACCATCTCGCCTCGGTCATAACTTTCTTCACCAGCAATAATTTTCAGAAGCGTTGACTTTCCGACACCATTCTCTCCCACAAGTGCCATCTTCTGACCTTCACCCATACTGAAAGACACCCCCTCAAGAATACGGCGTGTTTCATATCGTTTACGAATGTCTCGGAGTGTTAACATAGAGGAAAAATCTCTGATTCTTAGTTTATTATGTGTTCTCCTTCTTTTGCTATCAAAAAAGACCGATACCTTCGGCCTTTTCTCTTACTTCTCTATTATAATACAAATCCTGAAAAGAATCAATACTCCTCAGGGTCGTTTCCAATTTCCCCAAAACGATGCTTCAGATCAGCACGCAACTGGGCCAAATCATCATGCTTAGTCAAAACACCATCATCCAACTTCTCAGCAATGACCTCTGTCACCAGATCAAGATACTCATTCAAATCAGTGACGCTCTGTTCATTCGCACGCCGTTTCACTTCGAAAAAAATATTCTGTTCAAATGAACGATTTGGATCAATATCATATGACATACACAATATATCCTTATGGATTATGAGTTATAAATATAATACCGTTCTTTACCTCTCTTCTGCTTTCCTCTTTTTTTGCAGATAATCTTCACTTCTTTCTAGCACTTTTCGAGCATTTGTAAAAGTCACTTTCTCCAAGGCCTCTGCAAACGGAAGCCAAAGCCATTCTCGATGTTCATGAGAAAGTTGAATTTCTTCTTCGGTGGTTTGTGCTGGATAAAAAAAGGCTCGTTTAAAAATCCATATCCCTCGTTTTTCTCGCTCTCGTCGAGCTTTTTCACTTCCATGTGCCACATAGAAAAAACGATTCTCTGTTCGGAAAGGATAGATTTCCATTTCCTTCACCCCTGTTTCTTCCTCCACCTCTCGCCGCAAAGTCTCTTCTTCTGTCTCGCCTTCTTCCGCATGCCCACGAGGAAACTCATAATGCCCGCTCGGATATCGAAGTAACAAATATTCTCTCTTTATCCCTGTTTCCCGAAAAAGCACTGCTCCAACTGACTTTTCCCAAATCACGGGCGCGCCAAGCCAACGAAGAAGCATATAAAGTGGTTTGATAACTGGAAGTTTCATAAATACAAACATTTCTTAAAATAAATACCCTTGCCTCAGAAAAGCAGCTCATTAGTTACCAAAAAAAACCGAGGACTTCACGTCTGCCCTCTCTTAGGGTACACTGAAAAACCGCGCTTGACAAAGTTTATTCTCTGATTATTCTCTCTGTATGTCCGTCCGACTTCCTTCGTTTTCTGCAATTTTTCTTCGAGTTATCAAAGAATCCAGCTGGCTGGCCTCCCTTTTAATTTTGGGGATTCTCCTCGGAGGAAGTGCTATTTTCTGGATAGGACTGCCTTCTTTGGAGCACATTCGCGATCTCCCTCGTGACCGCACATCAATTCTTTTTGATCGAACTGGTACACAAGAGCTCTATCGCCTCTACGGTGAAGAAAACCGTATCGTTCTCACGCACGAGGAAATACCCGACATTGTCCGACAAGCAACTCTCGCTGCCGAAGACCGTGGATTTTTTAATCATCCAGGAGTTGATATTTCTTCTCTGTTTCGTGCTCTGATGAAAAATCTCCAATCCGGAAGTATCCGCCAAGGAGGGTCTACTGTTACTCAGCAGGTCGCCCGAACTCTTTATCTAACACGCGAAAAAACTTTCTCCCGAAAACTCAAGGAGGTTATCCTTGCGCTGAAAATTGAACGTACGCTCAGCAAAGATGAAATTCTTGATCTCTACCTCAATACAGTCCCCTACGGCGCCAATACCTACGGTATTGAAACTGCTGCCAATACATACTTCAGCAAATCAGCAATCAATCTTACCCTCGAGGAAGCGGCGCTCCTTGCTGTTCTCCCCTCTGCTCCTTCGGCACTTTCTCCTTATGGTGATAGAAAAAATGAACTCACACAAAAAAAACGACATATTCTTATTACCCTACACGAACTTGGATTCATCACAACCGAAGATTTTAAGAAAGCCGATGCCGTTGATCTCCTTGCGCGCATTCAACCAAGACAAGAATCCATACGGGCACCTCATTTTGTTTTCTTTATTCTTGATGAACTCAAGAAAACCTTTGATGAAAATACCCTCCGCACTGCTGGCTTACGCATAACTACTTCCGTCGACCTTCGACTTCAGACTACTGCAGAGCAAACAGTTGTCGATGGTGCTAAAAGTAATGCCTCCCGAAAAGCAAGCAATGCTTCTCTTGTTGCTACCGATCCTCGTACTGGAGAAATTCTGGCCATGGTCGGATCAAAAAACTATTTTGATACAACCATTGACGGCAATGTCAATACAACTCTCCGTGAACGACAGCCGGGATCAACATTCAAACCATTCACTTACGCAACTGCTTTCAGTAAGGGCTATGAACCAGAAACAAAAATTTACGATGTCCCTATTAATTTTGGACCCGACGGTTCAGGAGCAAGTTATATCCCCCGTAATTATGATGGAAAATTTCACGGACTCCTCACTATGCGTCAGGCTCTCGCTATGTCACTCAATGTCCCGGCAGTCGAAACTCTCGTTCTTGCTGGCATAGATGACACCATTAACACCGCTACCCGCCTCGGCATAACCACTCTGACAGAACCAAGACGTTATGGGCTTTCCTTAACGCTTGGAGGCGCTGAAGTCCGACCGCTTGATATGGCGCGAGCATTTGGAGTATTTGGACAAGAAGGTATTGCTCACGAAATACTCCCCATTCTATCTATCACAAACACTCAAGGTCAAACTATTTTTGAGGCTGTCCCATCAGAAGGAGAACGCGTTCTTGATAGAGAAGTCGCTCGAAAAATCAATTCTATACTTTCAGACAACGCCGCCCGTACCCCTATTTTTGGCCCAAAAAGCCCCCTCGCATTTCCACCAGGAGTTGCGGTTGCGGCTAAAACAGGAACTTCACAAAACTTTAATGATGCCTGGACCGTTGGATATACACCATTTATTGCTGCGGCTGTCTGGGTTGGAAATAATAATCACACTCCAATGACCGTTGGTTCAGATGGCATTTTCGTTGCCGCTCCTATTTGGCGATCATTTATCAATGCCGCTGGCTTTGATGCTCCTGAGACTCCTTTTACTACTTATACACCATCACAAACCCTTAATCAGATTCCCGTTCGCCCCCCGGGTCTTCAACTAACTCCAATTGAGAAAAAAATCCTCTACATCGATAAAAAAACAGGCCGAGAGATTTCCTTGCAACAAGCACAAAAAATGAAAAAGAATCGTTACCAGAAAATTGAATCTGATCCGTTTGTTGTTGAATAGACTATTTCAAATTTAATTCCTTTCTTTGAATTCTTTATTCCTTTCGAAGAGCTTCCATTGGCGAAAGACGAGAAGCTCGGTATGCGGGCGCTAAACCAAAAACAATACCAACTAAACCAGCAAATCCAACCCCCAAAAGAAAGGATCGGAGAGTAAAAGTGAGTTCTAGGCCGTACCCAAGCTGTCCAGAGAGGAATGTGAGTCCCCAAGTGATAATCACACCAAGAAGAACTCCAATAAGGCCACCAAGGATAGTGATAATGAGCGCCTCAAAAAGAAATTGCCACAAGACACTCTTTGATGATGCTCCCACTGCCTTGCGTAGTCCGATTTCACTTGTCCTTTCGGCAACCGATACATACATCACGTTCATAATACCCACTCCGCCAACTACCAACGAAATTGAAGTCAAAAACATGAGGAGAAGACTCATTGCACCAAGAATAGAAGAAACGGTCTCCTGTGCTTCACGAGCAGAAGTCACAACAAAATCATCCCGATCTGGATTTGTGATATCATGTCGTCTCCGCAACGTCTCACGGATCAAGGCCACTGTTTCAGCCTCGCGTGAAACATCGCTCATTTTCGAAGTAAAAAAAGCGATATGATTCACCCCAAGAATCTTTTTTTGAAGAGTCTGCACTGGCACATAGGTCATTTCATCAAAATTCAAAAAAACCACGGACCCGCGTCGAGCCAAGACACCAATAACTTTATACCCTTGACCTTTGATGCGAATAGTTTCTCCAATCACGTCACTCTTTTTCCCAAACAGGGCATCTTTAATATCAGCTCCCAACACGACCACTTGCGCCAACCCATCATCTTCATCTCCTGAATAGAAACGTCCTGATTCTAGTTTTAGATTTGGATCCACGATTGGCGCTGTCGCAGAAGCCCCAAAAAGAAGAATGCGCTTATGTGTCCCTCGATAACTTGCGCGTTCCTGACCAATGCTTCCAGCGTATACTTCGGAAACATTTGGCAAACGCCGTATCGCTTCGGCATCATTAATTTTTAATGTTGTAATAGTCAGCCGTCCCAAAGCTTGTCCCGAAGGAGAGTTTCCGGCACCAGGCATCTGTGTTTCGACTTGAATGAAATCAGAACCAAAACTCGCTACCTGACCCAAAACGAACCCTTTTACCCCATCACCAAAGGATGTGATGACGATAATCGAGAGAACACCAATAACGACACCTAGTAAAGCCAAAAATGTTCGCGCTTTGTGAGAAAGAATCGTCCGAAGTGCAAACAAAAATGATTGGGCATGATGAGAAAGGAATTGAAATAGCATACAAAAAAGTCAAGAATTGGAAATAGAACTCTCTGTCGATGACTGGCTATTCGATACCGTCTTCATTGTTCGCCACTTCGGCACAATCATCCGAGAAAAAATACGGATAACAATCAAAAGAGAGACCAGCGTCAAAGACACGATATACAAAACTCGCACCCAGGTTTCTCCGGAATCAGAACCAGCCATAAAGCCATGCAATACAAAAGTAATATAAGCAAAGAAACTCACATAATGAGTTCTTCTCCAAACTCGTTGTGAAATCCGAGCACGAAATTCAGATGTCAAAAGGAGAATCAGCATGAAATACAGTCCAGCTATGCCAAAAGCAACCGCTAATCCCATATCATACCCAAGCGCTGACGTAAAACTTCGCTTCAGAACTCCGGGTATTACCGCTTCAACCAAACGAATACGCAAAAAATCATCAAAGAAAAAGCTCCCAACATGAAGAAAAACCGCTCCTAAAGCCACCCAAGAGAGCGTACGATGTAATTCATAAGCCACTGCTCCAGAAATCATTTTCTGAAATATACGAGAACTCATCACTAGTCCATACACAGCACCAAATGTCAATAAAATAAAGGCAAGCAGCCCTGTTGAGCGACCAACATACCAGGCCCATTGTGCTTTATTTCCAAAAATACCGACATCCGTACGAGATAAATCAAGCAATCGAGAGCTTTCTGGATTAAGCGGGTTTGTTCCGCTGACCACTTCTTCACCATCTCCTGCACCATCGCCATCCGTATCAAAAAGAGCTGGATCGGTTTGATAGACTGTTATTTCGCTTTCATCAGTCAAGTTATCAAGGTCTGCATCTTTAATAGCCGCCATGACTGACTGAGACCACATAAATATACTCCCACCGGTCAATAGGCCTATCAGTATTATAATTCTTATGTGTGATTTTCCCATAAAAAAGGCTTCATAAACTCGTTGATTTGTATTGTACCATTTTTCATAAGAAAAAAAGCAGGGAGACGATTCCTTTGGGCGAAAGACCAACCTCTTTCTCTCCCGAGAATACAGAGTGTCTTTGCCATTACATCTGCATCTACCGTCGAAAATGCAATTGTGGTCGCTGTCAAAATATCTCCCATTACACTTTCACTTTTTTCAACATCAATAAGATGTGATTTTTCTTTTCCTTCACTTTGCCAACGCCGCCGATTCACCCCAGAAGTTGCTACTGCTTGATCAGAGACCAAGAGAAGCGCTGCTCTCGCTTTTTCTTCAAAAGCATTTTCAATCTCAATGGCAAAATATGGTAAATGGTCGCCATGATTCTTTCCCGATGCATACATGTCGCCACCAGCATCAACAAGAAAATCCTGATAGTACTCCGATAGCATGCGTGCCACACAATCAACGGCATATCCTTTCCCAATACCCCCGAGATCAATCCGACAATCAAGCGGCTTTGAAATAGTCTGCGTAAGAGTATCAATCTGAATATCAGCAAATGTATACCGCCGATTGCTTTTCCCTCCAATCCGTACGCCAAAATTTTCCGTTCCAAAGCTTGATTGATATCCTTCTTGTTCCAAAATTGGAAGTATGGTCGGATCAAATATACCTCCAGTCTCCTTGTAATATCTCTGGCACAAAAGCATTATTTCAAGTAAATCATCAGATACTCGACAAACAGTTGATTGGTTCAGATCAGCAAGCTCATTCTCTTCTCGAAAACGACTAAAACGAGATTCGAAACTACGGAACATTTCAAATGCTCGATCCAAATCTGCTTCCATTAATCTTTCATCGCGACTTTCTGAAAAAACTTGAACAAAGACATCTGTTCGCATGATTTCTCCCGCCACCTCTCGTTCTCGTTGCCCCCATGCCATATTAGGTAAAATTTACACCGCTTCATTTCAGAAAAAAAATACAACAAAAAATCTCATTTCTCTTCCTTCCTAAACGTGTCCACAAAAGAATCCAGAAGACCATCTTTATTCCCGTCGTCTTCATCATCAAAGACAAAAAAATCATCTTCACCTGGATATACATCTAACGCGTTAGGAATCGCATCTTCATCATCATCCGTAAAATATTCTGCTTCAGGAACAGTTGGGTGAGGATCAAGACCGTCTACCAAAAGATCCCCATCTGTATCAACACGAAATTTTTCATCCAATATCGTCACCGTTTTCTCTACCAGTCGATACGTTGTAACAACAGACTCCTTTATTTTAATTTTACTTGAACTCCTTTCATCATCTGTATCTTTAACTTTTCTTTTGTCTTCATCTTCGTCTTCCTCATCTTCCTCTTCTTCGTCGTCATCTTCCGCCAACACAACCCGAAAAAATAGAGGTGCTAGCGTCTCCTGCTCTTTTTGATACAAAAAAACACGGGAATCCGCAACAAATACCCCGAGAGAAAGAAGGACAAAAAGAATTATTGATTGGCGAAACATGCAAGTATCCTTTATTTTTAGGATGTTTTTGTTTTTCGAGTTGCTTTTGGCCGAGAAACAGCCACCGGTGTCGTCACCTTAGTTTGAACCGGGACAGTGACCATCTGCGTAGTTGTGGTTTGATTCTGCGCAATAGAGTCTGATTGATTCTTCAATAGCTCTTCGTACTGACGCTTACTATCCGCCATACCAGAACGTAGTTCTATTCGTTTCGCCGTAACACTTTCAAAATACCGCTTCCGCTCCTGTTCAATTAACTTTTGTTCTTCGAGGAATACTTGCCGATCGAATTCCGCTTTTGCTATGCGTTTCTCTTGTTCATGATAAAGCACTCCAAATAAAAATCCAAAAAAAACAACAAACACGACAATCAACACAGCAAATCTTATTTTTCCTTTCTCCATATTTCTTTCGTCATGAACCCGCATTATACCTTCCGATGATGAGATTCTCAAAAAAACTCGACTTCTCTCTCATATTATTATTCATAACGCAAAGCCTCCATTGGACTTACTTTTGATGCCTTTTGTGCTGGGTATAATCCAAATACCATTCCTATTACGAAACACACCCCGAATGAGACCCACACCGAGGAAAGTGGCACAAGAAATTGCCAGTCATAGCCTAATTTTGGAATAACAAGCGAAGCAACATATGCAAACGAAACACCGATAGCGATACCAATCAATCCGCCAAGGAGTGTAATAATAATTGATTCCAAAAGAAACTGAAACAAAATTTCGCTCGGACGAGCACCGACTGCTTTCCGAAGACCGATTTCCCGAATACGAGCATTCACCGCAATCAGCATGGAATTCATAATGCCAATCCCACCAACCAGAAGGGAAATAGCTGCAATTGAAACCAGAAAAAATTTCAGGACATTTGTCAGAGAACGAATAATATCCAATGCTGATTCAAGACTTCGAACTGAAAAATCAGACTCTTGACCCGGATCAATACGATGTCGCTGGTCGAGTAAGCGATAGACATCTGCCTTCACCTGATTGATATCTCCTTTTTGGCTTACCTTCGCTCTCATGTAATTGAGATATTTGATACCAAGCAATTCTTTTTGTGCGGTATCAAGCGGGATATGAATCACATCATCGGTATTTGAAAAAGCGCCAGAGCCACGTTTTTTTAATACTCCAACTACCGTAAACGGGATACGCTTCATGGTCACTACTTTCCCGATTGAGTCTCCATTTGGAAACAATTTTTCCGCTACTCCACCTCCAAGCACTGCAATATGTGCCAATCGTGTATCCTCCTCTGAAAAGAAAAATCGCCCGCTCTCTACCTTCACTGATTCCACATCGGGTAAGCTAGCGCTCACTCCCTGATAACTCGCTATGATATTTTCAGAATCAGATTCAGCAATGGCTGTTCCGGTCACATATCCGACAGCAGCGATAATCTCAGGTATATTTTTCCCATCCTGCAGTGCCTCAAGGTCACCATTAACGAGTGTTTTAGACACGATACCAAAAGCCATTGCTGGTGGACCATTTTCTTCTGAAGCACCCGGCAGCACAGCCAATAGATTCGATCCAACAGACTCTACCTGACCCAAAATAAGTTGCTGTGCGCTTGCACCGGCACTCATAACCAAAATAACAGATGCAACACCGATGACAATTCCTAACACTGTCAAAAAAAATCGCAACCGCGATGCCGACAGGGCCTGATAGGCTATTTTATAAGGGTCGGAGAGTTTCATTTCAACAAAGTGTTTTCTTGATCGGCGAAACGACGATTGGCCACTAATTCATCAGAAACAACGCGCCCGTCCATCATACGTAAAATACGCTTCGCGTGTTCAGCTGTAAAAGTTTCATGTGTCACGAGAATAATCGTTTTCCCCTCTTCGCTCAACTTCTGAAAAATACGCATCACTTGCAACCCAGACTTTGAATCAAGATTTCCGGTTGGCTCATCAGCAAAAATAATTTTTGGATTATTTACCAGTGCCCGAGCAATAGCCACCCGCTGCTTTTCTCCTCCTGATAATTGATTCGAAAAAAAGGAAGATCGATGCTCCATGTTAACTGCTTGTAATGCTGCTGTTACCCGCTTCTGCGTATTTTCTTTGCTATTCCGGTCATAGAGCAATGGAAGCTCGACATTTTCAAAAACACTTGTCCGTGGCAAAAGATTGAATGACTGAAAGACAAATCCGATCTCTTCATTTCGAAGCCGTGCTAATTCATCATCAGAGAGCGACATAACATCTTTTCCTTCAAGTCGATATTCTCCGCCCGTGGAGCGATCAAGTAGTCCTAGAATATGCATCAGTGTCGACTTTCCAGAACCACTCGGACCCATAATAGAGACAAATTCACCCTGGTCAATATCAAAAGTCGCATCTAAAAGAGCTGGTGTTTCAATACCTTCGTTTCGATATATTTTCGATAGTTTCCGTACCTCGATGAGCATACACCGCAACTCCACAATAAGAATTAGCAACAATATACCTTATGATATATCATTTCTTACTTCTTCGCGATGTACCGCCGAGGAAAAAATAAGATTTCGCCCCGAGAAATTGACACGTTCGCTTCCTTTATTTAAAAGTCCATTGTTTTTTCTCAAATTCATCTTCTAGCGCGATGGCAAGCTTATGCGGCAACATACCTTTTCTGGTCAGCTCACCCAAACCCTCTTCAAGCGCCTTCACAAGGCTTCGGGTGCCAAACTGATCATTAATCTGCTCAATTTGAGCAGAATGTTTACCAGCCAGACACTCTGCTCGCTCCTGAGCATCGGTCTGAAATAGTCGATATTGTTCTATAATTTGATCTAATACCACAACGTATCCATTAGACTGAATCAGCAACCGCTCCTTAAATCGAAGTAATTCTTTCACAACCTTACGAGCAATAATCTCTTGAGCACGATAGTACATATATTGCTCTCGGACAATCTTTTCTTTCGAAGGTACTGGGTTCCACCAAGATCTCCCAAAGAGCGCCAATTGCTCAAACCAGTCCGACTTAAAACTTTCATCTAAAGACTGGAGTTGTGTTTCACCAGCTTCAACTCTTTCGCTTTGTACTGATAATTTCGTGAAGATACGCTTGTAGACCGATTCTGAAACTTCATGGTATCGGTAAAGAAGCCCGAGAAAATATCTCTCTACGCCAAGCGCATATACTCGCAATGCATATTCAAATTCCCGTGGACGACTCTGCAGAATGGAAGTGCATCGAACACGCTCTCGATCACGTTCCTTCAAACAAGTTGCATGAACTTTCGTGTATGCTGAATCGCTGATATATCCTTTATCATGAAAACTCGCAATTCGATCCACAGCAAAGTCATAAATAAAAGCTCGACTCTGATGATATTCCGATCGTTCCAGTGGTG
This sequence comes from Candidatus Moraniibacteriota bacterium, assembly GCA_018062205.1. Taxonomy (GTDB): domain Bacteria; phylum Patescibacteriota; class Minisyncoccia; order Moranbacterales; family UBA1568; genus JAGOSP01. The sequence continues at coordinate 12,891 of JAGOSP010000012.1, forward strand.
ACAATGCATCGAGCTTAAAGTGTTTAATAATCAAACCAATAGTTGTTGCTTTCACAAAAAGAGTGAAATAGATACAGCCAATTGTTAAGGCAGTCACAAATTCTTTGATACTAAAACCAAAATTCCACCCCGAAACGGTCAGATCATTTGGAATTAACATCACCATAGTCACTGCCAAGGCACCACGCAAGCTTCCCCAGGCAAGCAAATGCTGCCAAGCAAGAGGTATTTGATCTTCATGTTTCTGCTTATTCAACCAAGCAATAACCGGGTATATCGAAAAAGCTCGTGCCACGACAACAATAATCACCGTAACCAATATCGGGACAAGAAACCGCCCAAAATCAATAGGCAAATTAGCAAACAAAAGGCCCATGGTTATAAAGACCAATGAGTTTGCAAGAAAAGCAAAATAGCCCCAGAACCGCTCCATGAAATGTTCGGTCTGATAAGAGAGTTTCGAACGTCCATAATTTCCGATAACCATAGACGCCATTACCGTCGCAATAATCGCTGAGAGCTTGAATTCGAATCCGAATAATACCAGATGATGAGACACTACTTCTGCCAAAATAAAAGTAAGATGCGCAACCAACATGGTCAACGTGATTTCAACGTGTTCATTATGTCCTGTCTTATCAATCAGTTTGGAAAAAATAAATCCCATCAATAATCCAAATATGATACCGCCAATAACCATGCTTCCAAACATCAGTACTCCATCCAAAAGACTTCCCACCCCTTCGTATCCCTTGAGTAACAGCTCCAACACAATAAGAAACACCGCAAATGAAGTACCATCATTAAACAGACTTTCTCCCTCAAAAATCAATGAGAGTCGTCTCGGTACACCAAACTCCTTAAAAAGTCCTAATACAGCCACGGGATCTGTAGCAGAAATCAGTGCACCGAATAAGAGAAATACCAAAAAAGGGACCTGAAAATGAAATAACAACGCTATTCCATACAGGGCACCAGCGATTGCAAACATAGAAATTAACAGGCTTGCGATTGAAAGCCATGAGATCGAGCGAATATTTGCTTGCAAATTCCGAATCTGCATATTATACGCCGATTCAAAGATAAGGATAGGCAAGAAAATATAAAAAAGAAGCTCGGGAGTCAACTGAAATTCTCGAATAAACGAAAGACCTTCTAACTGAGCCAAAAAGGCCAAGACCGTCCCAACCAAAACAAGTAAGACCGTAAAAGGAACCTTGATACGCCGTGCGACTACTGAAGTTCCAATAGAAATCAGAAGGAGAGTAAATAGAGATGCAACTGAGTAGAGTGTCATAAAAAAATCCATTATAAAAAAATATACCTGCGACAAACAAGATTTGCGCATATCCAACACCGGATTATTCTACTCTCTCCTCCTTATTTGTCAAAAGCGTCCTAGCTAAATGCCGGGACGCTTTCAAGCATGTCTTTTGTCTAGAGGCTCTATTTGATAACTGCGGTAGCGCCAGCTTCCTCAAGCTTCTTCAAGATTGCTTCAGCATCAGCCTTTGAAACCTTTTCTTTGATCACCTTTGGAGCAGCATCAACAAGATCCTTGGCCTCCTTCAGTCCAAGGCTTGTCACTTCGCGCACCACCTTGATAACATTGATCTTCTGTCCACCAGCGGCGGTCAACTCAACGTCAAATTCGGTCTTTTCTTCGACAGCCTCAGCTGCACCGGCTGCTGGCATAGCACCCATCATCATTGGGGCAGCAGCAGAAACACCAAATTTTTCCTCAAGAACTTTCACTAATTCTGAAAGATCAAGAACACTCATTTTTTCGATTTCTGCAACCAGCTTCTCAAACTTTACTGGAACGACTACTGCTTCTTTCTTTTCTTCTGACATACATTTATCCTTATGGATGAATTAGAATAACATTTCTCTCTAAACTCTTTTTCCTCAACAGAACGAAGAAATGCTTTTTTGTAACGCCGCTCTTCGCTCCGTTGAGGAACGCCTCTCTCCTCTTATGCTGTCTTCTTCTCTTCTACTGCCTTGAGCACTCGAACCAAGCCACTCAAATTACCCGACAAAGTGCGCACAAAACCGCTGATTGGTGCCTGAAGGGTCCCGACCAACATCCCGCGCAACTCATCACGAGAAGGCAATTTAGCAAGTGCCTTTGTTTCATCAGCCGAAAGATACTTCTCTCCCAATGCACCCCCCTCGATGGAAAGCTTCGTACCTTTGTTTGCCTTAATAAACTCAGCTAGAGTCTTGGCCGCAGCTACCTCATCAGATGAAAAAGCCACCCCAACCTGACCAGGTAATTCACGAACATTCCCTTCGATTCCTGCCTCCTTCAAAGCAATACTCAACAGTGTCTTTTTCATAACCTGCCAAGAAGATCCGCTCTTTGCGAGCTCTTTGCGCATACTGGTCAGACTTTTCACGGTCACCCCCTGATACTGCGCGTATACCACTGCTTTGGAAGTGCGTATTTTTTCTACCAAAATCGCAACTACCGCTTCTTTCTTTTGTCGTGTCTGCATAAGCTTTATAATATCAGCTACCGATAAAAAAATAATCTGCGGGAATACCGCAGACGCTTCTGTCGAAAAAAAGTATTCCTACTTCTTCTCGACTTTGCACTTCCTCTTGAGGACTTATGCAACTCCTCACTTTTTTGAAAAGATTGGAACACAGCCTCAGGTCTACGGATGGCTTCTCAAATTGTACTCCACTATCTTACTCACAAAAACTTCCTTCGTCAAGCCTCGTGCGCCTTTCTTGAGAGCCAACAGCTCTTAAAGACTTAGACTTTCGCTAAAGCCGATTCTTCTGGTGTAGCTGCTGCCGAGGCCTCTACAGCTTCCTCTGAAGCAACCGCTTCTCCTGGCTTCACTTCTGGACGCTTCATTTTCACAACGCGCTTCTTCTCTGCAGAAACAACTCCCTCACGCACGAGAAGATTATAGACTGAATCTGAAAGCTGGGCGCCAAGGCTCATCCAATGCAAAATGCGTTCCTTTTTCAAGACTGATCCTTTCTTGTGTGGATCGTAACTCCCGAGCATCTCAATATGCCGCTTCCCAGGAGCCTGCGTTTTCTCCTGCAAGGCGATACGAAAACTCACCTGATTTTTCTTCCCAACTCGATTAAAACGAATGGTCAACATAATATCATCAATACAAACATGACTTATCCCAAAATACAGCCTTTACTGTAGCGTAATAAAAAGAAGCTGTCAACCTGAAACGAGCACCCCGTCTTTTTTAACCTGATCCAATCGAACTGAGAGGAGCTGCGAGATACCGTCACGCTGCATAGTAACGCCGTACAGAAGCCCGGCACGCGCCATTGTCTCACGATTATGCGTAATAGCAATGAATTGCGTTTGACCAGAAAGCTCTTGGAGCATCGTGCTAAACCGACGAGAATTTGCTTCATCTAATGCGGCCTCTACTTCATCAAGCACAGCAAATGGTGGTGGATTATGCGAAATAATAGCAAAGAGAAGAGCCAGAGATGTCAATGAACGCTCCCCTCCCGAAAGCATTGAGAGATGCGTAATTTTCTTTCCTGGAGGACACGCGAAAATATCGATACCTACTCCTTCATGCTCTTCCTCATTCTGCTCATTATTACTAACATCATTCATTTCTTCGTCCTCCCCACGACGTCTCAGTGCTATACGAACCTGAGTGATATCTGCTTTCCCTCCACCAAAAATCAAGCCAAAATAATGCACAAATCGTTTCTTAATTTCCTCAAAGGTTCCCTTAAAAGCCTGATCGATTTTTACATCCATTTCCTTGACTACCGCCCGGAGCGATTCGAGTGCCTGCTTGAGATCGGCTGATTCGTGCGTTAAAAATTCGAAACGCTTCGCCGTCTCTTCGTATTCATCGACAATAAGCGGATCAATAGTTCCAATATGCTCCACCTCTCCCTTAAGACGACTAATTTCACGCTCCAATCGTTCACGTTGTACCTCGGTTTCTCCGTCATACACAACGTCCTCGGGTCGCATCGCAAGTTCTTCGGACACCAATGTTACCAAGTCTTCTTCTCGCACTTCAACTCGTGCCAAGCGCACCTTCAATTCATTGAAGTTATCTTTTAGTTGTTGCAAAGTTCGTTCGCACTCACGAGACTCTTTTTCTTTTGCGAAAAATGTTTCTCTCTGTACACGATTTGCTTCACGATGAGAAGCAATCAGACGTTCTTTTTCCGCTATTTGAGCTTCACACCGAACGGCTCCTTCCTTTGCAGTCAACAACTCGTTCTCAAAAGACTGGAGTCTGATATCACTTGCTACTTTCTCCTCTTGGTTCAAACCAATAATCTGTGTTTCCCTGATACTGCCAACGCCTGCTTTTTCTGATAATTCAAACAATTCCTGTTTAATCACTTGCGCAAACTCTCGAATATCTTGTAAATCTGCCAATTGCTCTACCGACTGAATCCGCTCAATAAGCTGTCCTTGATCTGTGCCGATTTTTTCTATGGAACGTTTCACGAAAGCGAGGTCCACAGGAATAGTTTTCACGACCTCTTTTTCCTTTCGTCTTTCCATCTCAATCTCAATTTTCCCCTCAACAATACTCCTCGTTCGTGAAAAAGCATTAAATTCCACATGCAAAGCGCGAACTTCGTTTTGCCAAAGCTCCTCTTCCTTTTGATCCTCAAGTGCCGAGCTCACTGCGGCCACCTCTTCGCGCAAATGAACAGAACGCTCCTCAAGCTCTTGAATGACTTGCTCCGCCGTCTCTCGATCACGTACCAGTGTTCCGCGCTCCGTTTGAAACTGATGCCAAAGAAAACCATAGAGAAGGAATTGCTTTTCCTTTAATCGGATAGCCACATCCTTTCCCTGCGAAGCCTTCTCTGCCTGACGCTTGAGATTCCGCAGATGCGGTTCAATCTCAACCAAAAGCGCATCAACTCGCACCAGATTTTCTCGGGTGCTCTCTAATTTTCGTATTGCTCGCTCTTTTTCAATCTGATATGGTTTCACGCCTGCCGCATCTTCAAAAATCGCTCGACGCTCAAGCGGAGAAGCAAGCAATACAGCGTCCGACATCCCTTGTGTGATGACACAATAACTCTCTTTCCCAATGCCAGCCTTTGCTAATATATCAACGACATCGAGCAATCTTACTTTGTTGCCATTAATAAAATATTCTCCTTCACCACTCCGGTGAATTTTCCGCGTAATCGAAACATCAGAAAATTCAATCGGAAGACGCTGATCAGCATTGTCAAAATGGAGAGTCACGACCGCGCTCCCCATTCGCGATTTTCCTTCAGTACCAGCAAAAATAACATCTTCAGATTTTTTCCCACGCAAATTTTTAGAAGACTGCTCGCCAATGGCAAAACGAATCGCATCCGCGATATTCGATTTGCCCGAGCCATTTGGCCCGACAATAGCGGTGATACCACGTCCCGAAGCAGCCTCAGGCGAAGACGAAAAATCTAGTACCGTTTTGTTGGCAAAGGATTTGAAACCAGAAATTTCGAGACGCTTGAGATACATACATTGCTTCGCCTAAAAATACAATTCGTCAAAAGAAAAAACCAGGCTTTGTCCTGCGTGACACTTCTTTTTCATTCAAATTTGACTCCTTTTGCTTCAGTATATCTGATTTTGAGTAAGAAAAGAAATCAGGGCGAGCACCATTGGTACCCGCCCCATACTACGCCCGAGATTATTCAGGGCAGTTCTTGCGCCGCCCCTTCCATGCCCGCCGTATATCCCTGGCCACGTCAAGTACAAAGTACAGAGCCAAGACCAAGGCTGCGACCAGCGCTATAGCTGTGCAGAAATTCTCTGCCAGCTGGAAAAACGTCAGATCACGCAGCATGGAGACCTCCGTCGACTCGCCGTTTTGCCAAGAAATCAATGGCTACGCCAGCAAACGGCGAAGCCAAGCCAACTACCATGAGCATCAGCGTAAAGCATGCTCCCAAAAATGTTTCCATCACACCCTCCGAAGAAAGCCGTTCACGGCCAAAAATAGCCTCTGTTCGAGGCCTTGTCAAAGAAATTCTCAACATTCATTCCATTCTGAATTAGGACACTCTGGTCTAGAATGTCCGTATGAAAAAGAAAGGAAAATTGACTCGGGCGGAGCGCTTTGAAATCAGCATCCTCCTTGAGAAGCGGTATTCATACCGCAAGATCGGAGAAGCGATGGGACGGAGTCCGAATACCGTCTCGTACGAGGTGAAGGTGAACAGTGTCAACGGGGCATACGACCCATTGAAAGCAGACAGGAAAGCGAGGGTCAGGAAGCGAGCATCGAAGTACCAGTGGAGGAAGATCAATGAAAACGGAATACTCCAGTCATATGTCATCGACAAGCTGAAAGCCCACTGGAACCCCGACGAGATATCAGGAAGGATGAAGGAGGATAAGGAACCCTTTTTCGTGTCGAAAAACACCATCTACAAGTGGCTGTACAGTGCAAGAGGGCAACGGTATTGTCAACACCTCTATTCGGAACGGTATGATCGGAAACCACGGAAGATCAAGAAGACCAAACGGATAATGATTCCCGACCGTGTGAGCCTCGACAAGCGGTTTCTCGGTGCTGGGAACCGCACCCGCTATGGTCACTTCGAGGGCGATACCGTCGTATCGAAACGAGGCGGCACGGGAGGAATGAGCGTCCTCTTGGAGCGGAAGAGTCGATTACTTGTGGTACGGAAACTTCACTCGATGTCACCCACGGAGAATCTGCGGAAGATACGGGACATGATAAGAAGACTGAACATGAAAAGCATCACTTTTGACAACGGGATAGAAAACAAACGGCATGCCTCAATCGGGGTACCGACCTTCTTCTGCGATCCGTATTCCTCCTGGCAGAAGGGAGGGGTGGAGAACGGGAACAAGATGCTGAGACGGTACTTTCCTCAGGGGACGGACTTTTCCTTGGTGGATCAGAAGGAGATCGATCGGGCGGTGAAGATCATCAACGAAAAACCGAGGAAGATCCTCGGTTATCGTACGGCATTTGAAGTAGCACGGGCAGGTGGAGTATTATTGAAAGAGTCTCATCTTTGTTTTGATCGGGTGTCCTAATTGAGGGGTGAATTTAGGCAAAAGTACTTACTTATATTATACACTACCAACCCTTATTTTGCAAGGCCTGTTTAGCGGCAGCACGCTGGGCTTCCTGCTTCGAAACCCCTTCGCCTTCAGCAATAAGTTCCTCTCCAACAAACACTCCCGCAATAAAATGACGGTCATGATCTGGTCCCCATTCTTTAATCACTCGGTAAGTTGGGGTCACTCCAAAATGCTCTTGGGCCTTCTCTTGAAAAAAACTTTTTGCATCAGCATAGAGTTTTTGATCAAGCACTTCGGGAAGATGCGAAAGAATGTGCTCCCTAATAAATGCCTGCGCAGCCGCATAGCCCTGATCAAGATACAGCGCCCCGATAATCGCTTCCATAGCATTCGCCACAATATACTGCCGAGCTCGTCCAGTATCCTTGGATTCGCCACGACTCATGAGCAGGAAATCCTCAATGCCCAATCCCTTGCCGATAGTCGCTAGCATATCACCATTAACGAGGGCTGCTCGCCATGCAGTCATCTCACCTTCCGGACGATCATACGCATGAAAAAGATTTTCTGTCACCACCAATTCGAGCACGGCATCTCCGAGAAATTCAAGCCGTTCATTGTGAGGTGAAGTACATCCACGATGCTCATTCAGATAGGAACGATGAATCAGGGCCTCTTGAAAAAAAGCCTTGTTTTTCACACAAATATTCAGTCTTTTCTCAAAGGTGACGACATCAAACATACTGCGACTCTCACTTCGTGTTCGTATCCCGAACAAAAATTATTTCTCTCTTCTACAAAATACCTTAGGTTGTCTCTCCTTTTCTCTCGATAAAACCTTCTTCTTCGGACGCTTGTAATACACCCCCCTCCATCACCCTCTCTTCTTTCCGTTGCTGAAAATGAGCATGATTTTCGGAAACATCGTTTTTAAGCGGCTCGCCCATCTCGCGATAAATAGTTCCTAAAACGCCATTGACAAAACGCGGACTAGCATCGCTCCCAAATGACTTTGCAAGCTCAATAGACTCATTAATCGCTACTTTGGGTGGCACTTCATCGTAATTACCAAACATGAGCTCGTAAATGCCCAGCCGAAGAATATTTCTATCAATAACCGTTACCTGTTCAAGTGGCCACTCCGGAGCGCACTTCTCAATAAGCGAGTCAATAGTCTTCCGTTCTCGTAAAATCCCTTCTATCAGGTGTTTTGCAAAAATGGTTTCATCGATTCCCGGAGCGAACTCAATAATGTTTCGATCGAGAATGGTCATTGACTGGTCATCGTGCTGACCTTGGAAATCCCATTCGAAAAGGGACTGCATTGCGACTGAGCGCTGAAGATGTCTATTGGCCATGGTTTTGATTTTGAAGGACTTGAGCTTGGTGTATATGGGAAAATTATGCTTTTACTGCAGCGGATTTTTGCTTTGGAGCCGTGTCAATGACAACGCGTCCTTTGTAAGTCCCGCAAGTCGGACATACTCGATGAGAAAGGGCTGCTGCTCCACACTGTTCACACTTTTTTGTCTGAATTGGAGTTAATTCGAGCTCCTTTCGGGCGCGATCGCGTCGATAATGGGTATGTCGTTGCTTTGGAAGAGCCATAAGGGTATCTCACTTAGTCGTTTATACATTTTTCTGATTATTTTTAAGCTAACATTCTTTCTCCGTTTTGGCAAGTCAACGTGGTAATTATGTCAATATTTCAGTCGCTCTATTATCAGGAAACAGCTCTTTTTTTAATTCAACCATCATTTATCTAGCTACCAAGGAAGGTAAAAAATCTTCAGAATGAACTTTGTTCTTATCGTCTTTTCTTGCCCCCACCCTAGCAGACTACTTCCTCTCTTTACAAATTAGAGCTGGCTCAGATTGCTCTCTCCAATCTAAATAGAAACCGCCCGATCAATTCATACTGATCGGGCGGAAAAGAACCTGTTCTTTTTTGAAATTTACTAGCAACCTGCACCGAAGATAACACCAGTGTTTCGTATCGATGCGCTATCAACAGTTTCACAAGCGACAGCAGCTGGCGAAGTTCCAAGATCGACTGACTGGACATTTACCACGAAGTCCCCATTTCCCGTAACACCACAGTTCGCTGCAGCTGTACCGGTAATAACATCGGCATTTTCGACAGCAGTATGAGCCGCAGATGCAGCTCCACCATCAATTCTGTTGTTGGCTGTCGGCATCATCGCTTCGACAATGGCCCCAGTCAGAACGGCGCCGTCACAAGCGATCATAATAGCGGCCTGCAGTGAATGTACTTGCGCTTTGAATGCAGCGACATTCGCCTTCTCACGAGCGTTTGAAAGTGAGACCAATACAATAGAAGCGAGAATACCGATAATTGCGATGACGATTAAGAGTTCAATAAGAGTGAAACCCTTCTGAGACTGATTTTTCATAATTATTTATAAGAGTTATTATTTTGTTCTTTTTTGAAATTTACTAGCAACCTGCAGCAAAAATAACGCCGGTGTTTTGTATCGATGTGCTATCAACAGTTTCACAAGCGACAGCAGCTGGCGAAGTTCCAAGATCTGCCGATTGGACATCTATCTGGAAGTCTCCATTCCCTGTGAGACCGCAGTTCGCTACGTCCGTACCAGTCACAATATCACCAGCCACAACGGCGTCACGAACAGCACTCGCCGTGTCACCATCTATTCTGTTGTTGTCTGTCGGCATCATCGCTTCGACAATGGCCTCACTCAGAACGGCGCCGTCACAAGCGATCATAATAGCGGCCTGCAGTGAATGTACTTGCGCTTTGAATGCAGCGACATTCGCCTTCTCACGAGCGTTTGAAAGTGAGACCAATACAATAGAAGCGAGAATACCGATAATTGCGATGACGATTAAGAGTTCAATAAGAGTGAAACCCTTCTGAGACTGATTTTTCATACCCTCACCTCCTTTCTGTTTAGAATTTTTACTTTGTTCTTTCTTTTAAAACTCACTAGCAACCTGCAGCAAAGATAACACCGGTTTCTTCTATAAATGTCGTCCCATCTCCTGCGCACAAAACAGCGGGGGCAGAAGTACCAATATTCACCGATTCAACAAGAATCTGGAAGCTCCCTGAACCAACAGCTCCACAATCCATTGCAGTGATATCAGCAGCAACAACCGCATTAATCCTATTATTTGATGTAGGCATGATTGAGTTCACAAGAACTTCGTCAAAATCTGCCGTGTCACACTCGCTCAACAACGCTGTTTGCAATGAATGTACTTGTGCCTTATATGCAGCGATGTTCGCCTTTTCACGAGCGTTCGAAAGTGAGACCAATACAATAGAAGCGAGAATACCGATAATTGCGATGACGATTAAGAGTTCAATAAGAGTGAAGCCTTTTAGATTTTTTTTCATACCCTCACCTCCTTTCTGTTTAGAATTTTTATTTTTATACGAAACCCTTCTAGCTTCATTTTCAATCATAATTTATTGTACACTTCTCTCTCTAAAAAAACTAGTTCCCTGTTCCTCTGTTCCGCTCAATTTCTTCCTTACAGTTTCCCTGCGATATCATAAATCGGCATAAGAATACCCACTACCATAATTCCGACGCCAATACCAAGAAACACGATAAGAATTGGTTCAATAAGGGAGGTCATGTTGCGCGTAATATTCTCCACTTCCGAGCGATAAAAATCGGCTACACCATCAAGTACCTTCGCAACTGAACCTGATTCCTCACCAATCTTAATCATCTGAGATACAATAGGCGGGATCACTGGCGAACGAAGAAACACCTTACTCATTGCTCCACCTGTTTTCACCTCTTCTGCAGAACGCAAAATAACCTCACGAAAAACAAGATTTCCTGTTACATCGCTGACAATAATAAGTGCTTTCACGATAGGAATTCCTCCATTCAAAAGCGAACTCATATTCTCTGCAAAACGCGTGATATACACATACTTCATTAAATTCCCAAATACTGGAAGTTTCAGAACCACACGATTCCAATCAGCTTGTCCTGCCGGAGTATTAATATAATAATAAAATGAAAAACTTGCTGCGAAAAAGACTAGCAATACTGCCCACCAATACATCTGCATGAAGTCACCAATCCACATGAGGACTTCTGTATACCACGGAATAGCGACTCCAAGGTCACGAATCAAACCCGACAATTTTGGTAGAATAAAAGTTACAACGAGAAAACCAATAATCAAAGCGGCTGCAAGAACAAATCCTGGGTAAAACAACGCCCCCTTAATCTTCGCCGAAAGCTGATAATTCTTTTCGATATTTTCAGCAACAACTTCGATTGCTCGCTGAAGAGTCCCGGAAACTTCTCCTGCTCGAAGCATATTAATCACTAATGGTTCAAATACTGTGGGATGTTTTTCCAAACTTTCAGAAAATGATGATCCATCTTCTACATCGTCCTCTATTTCTTTAAGAACAATTCTCAAATATCTATTTGGTGATTGATCAGCAAGGGTATTCAAAGCCGAAACCATAGGAACGCGCGCGCTAATCAATGTCGCCAATTGGCGAAACATCACCATGAGCTCTTTTTGCGACACTCCCTCCCAAAGTTTTGAGAGATCCCGAACAAAAGCAATATCACGCCGCTCTTCTTGAACGGAAAACGGGATAAGTCCATTGTTTTGAAGAACTTGAATGGCAGCTTCTCGATTCAGAGCCTCCACAATACCCGATCTCTCTTGCCCTGCTTCAGTTTTTGCTTTGAATACAAATTTCATACCGCAAAAAATATTATTTTATCACTAATAATTTAGCCTTTTTCAGCCATTTTCGCGATAATCATCTGGAGATAGTCCTGATTTTTCGCATAAGAGAAAGCATCTTCAACCGAAATTAATCCCTGACGAACCAGTTCCGCAAGAGAACGATCAAGCGACACCATACCTTCCTTGAGACTCGTCTCAATAACACCATCAATTTGATGCACCTTATTCTCGCGAATAAGATTTTCCACCGCATGATTCTTAAACATAATCTCGACTGCCGGTACGCGTCCTCCACCTACCTGAGGAAGAAGGCGTTGGGAAATAACCCCAAGCAAAACGCTTGCTAGCTGGGATCGAATTTGATTCTGCTGATAGGCAGGAAACACATCTATGATACGATCGATTGTTTGTGAACTATCATTTGTATGAAGCGTTGCAAAAATCAAATGCCCTGTTTCAGCTGCGGTCATAGCAGTACTAATGGTCTCCAAGTCACGCAACTCACCCAGAAGCACGACGTTTGCGTCCTCACGAAAAACAGCTCGTAATGCTTCTGGAAAACTTTTTGCATCTCGACCAATTTCGCGTTGATTGATAATGCACCGATCCTGACTATACACGAATTCAATTGGATCTTCGATGGTCAAAATATGCTTATCATAATTATGATTAATAAAATCAATAATCGCTGCAAGGGTGGTCGACTTTCCGTGTCCAACTGGTCCGGTTACCAGTACAAGTCCTTGCGAATATTTAGTGTAATTATAAAGAGCTGTCGGAACATTAAGATCCTCCAGACTCCGAAGTCGGTCCATAACAAAACGCATGGTGACACTAATATACCCCTTTTGAAAGAAAACATTAACGCGAAAACGAGCTCGCTCTTCAAATGCATATGAAAAATCCGCATGCCCCTTCGCTAATAATTCTTCCTGTTTTTCATCGGTCAAAATAGCCTGTGACAATGCCTTCGTATCATCAGGAGTTAAAACCTTTTCCTGAACAATCGGTACCAGCTTCCCATCAATACGCAAGGTTGGATGGCGCCCAACAACCAAATGCAAATCCGATGCTTTCTGCTGTCCGACAAGAAACAGGAGATTCTTTATCCGTTGATCTGCATGTAGATTTGTTTCCATAGTTTGTATTAATTCATTTGAAGTAAAGAGTTCCTCTCACTAGTGCATTATAGTATATCCGAGTGAATAAAACCAAAATTTTATTCTTCGTCAATTAACAACTTTCCCTCGGTGGCCCTCTCGACTTCTGCAAGTGTTGTTATACCGAGCAACACCTTAAGGAGACCATCTTCTTTCATGCTAATCATCCCTTGATCCAAAGATTCTTTGCGTAATTCGTGCTCATTTGCCTTATGATCAGTAATGATAGCTTTCACCGGATCGGTAATCTCAAACACTTCGTAAATTCCAACTCGACCTTTATGCCCGGTTCTCCCGCAATCCTCACATCCCATACCTTTAAACACCTTGATCTCTTGATTATCTTTCAAATTGTATGCCTTTTTCTCCTCAAGCGGTATTTCTTTATACATTTGTGTAAGACGGTCTTTCTGGAGGTCGGTAATTTTCATCTCTATCTTACATTTTTCACAAATTTTCCGCACCAAACGTTGCGCAGCAACCGACTGTAACGAAGATGCCAAAAGGAAAGACTCCACCCCCATATCAACCAATCTTGGAACGGATCCTATTGCATCATTTGTGTGGAGGGTAGAAAGAACAAGGTGTCCTGTTAGCGCAGCATGAATGGCTAATTCAGCCGTTTCATTATCACGAACTTCTCCAACCATAATGATATTCGGATCTTGACGAAGAATCGAACGAAGGCCAGCAGAAAAAGTATACCCGATTTCTGGTCGAATTTGACTCTGATTCACCCCATCAATGAAATATTCTACAGGATCCTCAAGTGTCACGATATTACGTTCCTCTTGATTAAGAATTTGAAGAAAAGCATAGAGAGTAGTCGATTTCCCAGAACCAGTCGGACCAGTAATGAGCACAATACCAAATGGTTCACGAATTTTACTCAGAAGAACAGTTCGGTTACGTCCCAAAAGTCCGAGTACATCAAAATCACTTACGTTACCCGCTCGGTCTAAAACGCGCATTACGACTTTCTCTCCCTCCATAACTGGCAAAGAGGAAACGCGGAGGTCAATCGCCCGGCCACTACTCTCAAAGTGAATACGGCCGTCTTGCGGCTTACGCTTCTCATCAATTTTCAGATTAGACAATATCTTAATACGCGATACCACTGCTCGTCCAACTTCGAGAGGGAAAACTAATTGTGACTTTAAAACTCCATCTATTCGAAATCGCACACGATAATTCCCCTCAATAGGCTCGATATGAATATCACTTGCTCGCCCATCAAGCGCGTGCTTCACAATCACTTCTACCAATTTCGCAATAGGTGCATCTTGAAATACTTCACCCTGAACAACCTTCTTTTTTTCAGATTCGAGATTAAGTCCGGATTCAGCACCTTTTTTTAAAGAAAGAATCGCATTTTGCAGCGCCTTATCCGTTCCGCTATAATTTTTCATCACCTCACCAAAAATCGCTGCAGTTGTCTGGTAAATTTCTATGCTGAGCGATTCTTTTTCCGCCAAAAAACGCAACATGTTCATCGCGTCAAAATCTGACGGATCAAGCATTGCAATACGTAAGACAGTATCATCTCTTGAAAAACTAAACAGCTGATGCTTACGAGCGGTTGCTTCAGGAATAATTTCTAATATCCGTTTTTCGAGCTGCTTGGGATATTCAGAAAGAACCGGTATAGAGCCAGAAGACGTATCGGAAATTTTTGGTATTACTTCTTGTGTTTTTGTTTCTTCCATAAGCACTCTTCCCTCTTCTGTTCCTCCTATTTAATAAATGGATTTGTTTTTCCAAGAGGATTAGCAGCAGGCAATTCCGGGGTAACCCCCTGTTTATTCTGACGAATCATCGCGAGTGTTTCAAAATCAAGTTTTGTCTTTTCGAAAACATCGTCTCCAATAGCCGATACTATTGATACCTTTGGAAGTAATAAGAACCGCACTGCTAGTGTTGAATAGAGAATATCAAGATTTTCTTTTTCAGCCGCAGCTCCTGTTGGCGCACCGGCTGACTGATCCTGTTCTTTCCCAAGTTTTAACTCCTTAGGAAGAAAGAAACGTTTTGCATGGACAACACGCGAATAGAAATCCCTAGTTGCTTCGTAAGAACCAGCTGTTTTAATAGTTATACCAAGTGTATCTGGAACATATGTTCGATGAGGAACGACCAGATCAGATTCTACTGATTCTCCATCAACTGCCTTTGCAATTAAAATCCCCGCACTATCCTGCATGACCTCTTCTGCTATAACCGGAACTAGGCCTGTTTTTTTTGCATCTTCCACAGTCACAGAAACAACGGTTACACCGCTCTGATCAGCCAGAAAATTCAATTGATCAATTCCTCTCTCAATGTCAGAACTTGCAGGGAAATATATCTGTCGAAGAAAATCTGCGTCTGTCATCGCTGATTCGCTATCGGACTGAGATGTTGCTATCTGCTCCTGCATCGACTTAATATTCAGCGAGATCCTCTCCAAAGAAGCCAATTGGGCACGAAGCCTCTCTAATTGATACTGTTTTTTTAATAAAAGAACAACGTCTGGTTTCACATAGCTAATAGCAATTACCAGCGTACAAATAACCAGGAATGGTATGGCAAGCAACTTGAAGCTCATAACTATAAAGTATAAAAATTATTATTTTTGTTCATTCCAAGCCGTAGTAATCTGAAAATTAATTACTGGTGGAGCGCCTTCTTCATCTTTTTTTTGCGAAATATTTGATACAAAAGTATGAGAAAAGAGCGGTGAAGACTTAAATGCCATGAGCTGTTGTGCTACTTCTTTGTACCCAAAAGCCTCCCCTTTGAGGGTTATAACATTGTTTTCAAAATCATATTCAAAATCTGTCAAAAGATTTGTCGGCAAAATAACCCCTTCAAGCCCCGTTAAAATAGTTTTTGGATATATCTGATTTACTTTTTCTTGATTAATTAAACTCAAACGAGCATCCACATCAGCAATATCGTTCACCACTCCGCCCTCAAAACTCGCTTTTTTTTCTGTTATCTGTTGTTCTACTCCTGTAATTTTTTTATCATATGAGGACATACCCACCCGAACACCCCCCCAGACCGCTAATGTCAAAAGAAACAAACCGAATACAACCAAGCGCCCCTTCTCGCTCCCACTCTTTGCCTGGTACGCTGATTTTTCTACGATAGATTGTGATAAGTTCACTCCTGGCATAATATTTCTCTTTTATTTTATGACTTCTTAATCAATGTTAGTATACTACACTTTCTTTTGAAACATAGTATTGAATCCTCCGAGAAAACCTCGCCCTTGTTTTTTTGAATTAATAAAACTTTCTGCACCTCCCAGTGCCAACCCAATCGCTACCGCAAACGAAGCGCCTGTTTCATGAATCATCACTTGCTGTTTTTCTGTCGCTTGAATCTTTGACCATGGATGACCGATGCTCACTGGGAGCTCAAATATCGATGAAAGATATTCCACAAGACCTACTAAACGAGAGGATCCTCCTGAAAGGATAATCTCCGTCACTTTCGATTCGGGATGTTTTTCTTCGTGAGAAGCAATCACTCTTTTCGTTTCCGTGATGATCACCTGTAAAGTAGGGAAAACAACTGCTGATTCACGTTGATTTAGAAAGTCTTTTCCGCTTTTCTTGAGCTCTTCTGCCCGAGACCGAGCGACCTCAATGGTATCTGACAATGTCCGGGTCATGTCTTTCCCGCCCGTATCTATATTCCGACTCAATTTTACTGAACCATCATTCGTCAAAATAATGTTAGTTGCGCGAGATCCGATATCAATCAAAATTTTTGCTCCTGACCCAGGACATTTTTCCAACAAAGCTCGCACTATCGCAAAAGTTTCTATCTCAAGCAAGCTCATTTCCAAGGATGCTTGCTGAATGTATGTCCGATATCGATCAACTTCTTTTCTCAGAGCAGCAACAAGAAGCACTTCCATGATCACATCTCCCTCGCTTCCTTTTCTTCTTTCGATAATCTCCCAAGAAAGAGCGACATCATCGAGCGATGCGGTTGGTACATATTTATGCGCTTCAAACTGCACTGCTTCGCTCATTTGTGATTCGTCTAACGAAGGAAATTCCACAAGTGTTATCAATCCCGTATAAGCAGGCATCCCAACACACGCCTTCTTGGCTTTTGGGTTCATTTTAACCAAAAGAGCATTCAGATACAGATTGACTGCCTCATCATATGTGTAAGTCGCATTTTTCAATTCTTCTTCAAGGCGCGAAAAATCAGCTACTCCATAATTTACAAGGACAAGCTTTTCGTTAATCAACTCAAACTCGACTGCCTTTAAAGCAGTTGTCCCAAAATCAACACCCAAAAAACGAGGATTCCCAAAAAAAGACATGTATTTCTTTGTTTGTATTTTGACAATTTCATTTTATCACACTCAATCAAGATATAACAATATAATACTGTTCTCGAAAACTACTTCTTCATGAAAAAAGAGCCCACAAAAAAAAGGATGTCCTCTTTTCAACATCTCAAGTAAATTATATCCGCAATAAAGGCGATACATTTTGTCCAGAATACGAATAAAATAAAAAAAATACTATCCTTTCCATTGACAGAGTGCCCACAAAAAAATAGAATACGCCTACCCAAATAGATAATCTTCCCTTGCTTTACTCCCCCCTATGCTAGATACCTCATTCCTCGAAAAACTCTCTCTTCATGCCCGTCACGCCCTCAAAGAATCGCGTGATATCGCCTCTTGTGCCAAAAGCAAGACCATTGAACCACAACATCTTCTTTTGGCAATTTTTCTCGAAAACGGAAGTTTGGGGAGTTTTTTACTCGAAAACATCGGTTTTGGAAAAGAACAACTCGAAAAATTTTGTCTGAAACAGAAAAAATCGAAACGTCTACCTCCTCGTTTTACCCCTCTCCTCTCACCAGTTACGTCAACCATTCTTCGTAATGCATATCAACTTGCTCACAATCGCTCATTCCCTTACGTTGGAACCGAACACATCGTCTCGGCACTGATAAATTCAGATAACGCAGATATTCATCTGGTTGCCACCACCTCCAATATCAATCTTTCCAAAGCAGCCACTTCTCTCGAAAACCATCTCCATTTCGAACACTTCCCCGAATTTCCAAACCTCTTTGAAAATTCAGAAAATTCTTTCCAAAAATCATCTCTCGGTGTGAAAAAGAAATCAAAAGCACTCAGCCTTGATCAATTCGCTACCGATATCAAGGATCAAGATGGCGCAAGCATTTTAATTGGACGAGAAACAGAAATCGATCGTCTCATTACGATTCTTTCTCGTCGAACCAAAAACAATCCACTTCTTATCGGTGAACCAGGCGTTGGTAAAACCGCCCTCGTTGCTGCGCTTGCCAATCGAATCGCCCAAGGAACAGTGCCGCCCTCTCTTCTTAACAAGCGCATCCTATCGCTCGATCTCGCGCTCATCGTTGCGGGAACAAATTTTCGTGGTGAATTCGAAGCTCGACTAAAGGATATTATGGCTGAGACAAAATCCCACACCGATATTATCCTTTTCATAGATGAAATCCATACTATTGTCGGCGCCGGGAATGCGAATGGAAGCCTTGACGCTGCCAATATCCTCAAACCAGCTCTTGCACGCGGAGAACTCCGTTGCATTGGAGCAACAACTTTTACTGAATACAAAAGGCATATCGAAAAAGATGCCGCCCTCGAACGCCGATTTCAGCCTCTCCTTATTCGTGAGCCAACTGCCGAAGAAACTCTTGAGATTCTTGAAGCCTCAAAATCCCTCTACGAGAATCATCATCGAGTTACCCTTTCTCCAAAAATTGTTTCACTTGCTGTTGATCTTGCTTCTCGGTCAATACCAGACCGATTCTTCCCTGACAAAGCATTTGATATTCTCGACGAAGCTGCTGCTCGAGCCTCAATAACTTCAAAGGACCACCAGAAGAAAGAGATAGATCTCTCTCTTCTCACACAGCAGTACAAGAATACAAGTATCACCAAAGAGCGTTTCGTCAAAGAAGGCAACTTTGATGAGGCTTTTTTGTGGCACAAAGAAGAAGAGCGGCTCAAAGAACAGCTTCGAGCTCTCGCAAAAGCAACAAAATGCCATCCCATACCAGCTGTTCGTGTCACAGAAATACATGTTTTCACTGCTGTTTCTCGCATGACCGGCATCCCACTTGAAAAACTTTCTGGACAAACTCCACATCGCACCCTTGTCTCACTCAAACAAACACTCACGAAAGAACTCATCGGTCAGCCCGATGTAGCTCAAGCAATCACGCATTCTCTCTCTCGGGCACTTTCAGGAATTCATTTCCCCGGACGACCCATTGGCTCTTTCCTTCTTCTTGGTCCAACTGGTGTTGGGAAAACACATCTTGCAAAAATACTCGCTCGAGAATACTTCGGAAGTGAACAAAATCTTATCCGTATCGATATGAGTGAGTTCATGGAAAAGCACAGCGTGGCGCAAATGATTGGGTCTCCCGCAGGCTATGTCGGCTATGGTGACGGAGGAAAACTAACTGAGCGCGTCCGCCGGAATCCTTCATCCGTTGTTCTTTTTGATGAAATCGAAAAGGCTCACCCAGACGTCCTGAATATCCTTCTTCAAATCTTAGATGAAGGTGTCTTAACAGACGCCGAAGGTCGGCAGGTAAGCTTCAAGAATGCACTCATTCTTATCACCTCCAATATCGGAACATCCGCTTTCACCGAAACGTCTGCCATCGGATTCAAAAAACATCTCCTGACTGAAGATGTCCTCGCTCGCTTCGAAAATATCAGACACACCGTCCTCAATGATCTCAAAAAAATCCTTCGTCCTGAACTTCTTGCGCGTATCGGAGAAACACTGGTCTTTCGACCACTTGATCAACCATCTCTCGAAGAAATCGCTGCTCTTGAACTACATGATCTCAAAAAACGTCTCGAAAAAAAGAGTGTTCTTCTTGAGTTTCCTCGAGAAATCGCCTCTTTTCTTGCCAAAAAAAGTTTTTCTCCGCAACATGGAGCTCGTCTTATCCGAAAAAACATTGAAACTCTCGTTGAATATCCTCTGGCTGAAACACTCATCAAGCACCGTGCCAATCATGTCAAACTCTTACTGAGTCATAATACTATTGTGTGTCGCGCGCTCTAAAAACTCTTCTGTCTCGACTCTCTCGATACGCACACATTTTCGGGTCTTTTATACTCGATATTTTTTTTCCGCTCAATTGCCTTGGTTGCGAAGAGAATGGCACACTTCTCTGCCAAGCCTGTTGCTCGAAAATGAAACCGCGCTACGAGCAACGCTGTCCTTATTGTCGTCAACATATCACCCCGCACGGCGAAACATGCTTTGCTTGTTCTTCAAAGAAAGCACTCGAAGGTATGTTCGTTTCCTATGACTATGAGCAGCCGCTCGTCAAAACTACTCTGCATGCCTTCAAATATCATTCACTTGAGTCGCTCGCTCATCCACTCTCTCAGCTCTTCATACAAACCGTTTCTTCATCTGGATTGCCCCTCCCAGATTGTATTATCCCTGTTCCGCTTCATCCGTGGAAACTCCGTTACCGCGGGTTTAATCAATCCGAATTCCTTGGACAAGCTCTTTCTGTAACACTTTTACCGGGAATCTCAATTCCCTTCTACACGGATAACCTCTTACGACATCGCTTCACGCTCCCTCAACAAAAAATGCCCGACGTAGCTTCTCGGAAAAACAATGTCAAAAACGCCTTTTCTGTACCAAAACACACCAGCGTTCTCATGAAAGAAAAGACTATCTGGCTTATCGACGATATCGCAACAACCGCAAGTACATTGGATGCTTGCGCACATGCTCTCAGACAGGCTGGCGCCCGAAAAGTCTTCGGCGTCGTTTTTGCTCAGAAAAAATTCGTTCCAAACAAAAATCTCTCTTCTCGAAAAAATTCTACAGAAAAAACCTCGTAACCTGTCGAATCAAAATCAATGCAGCGAGTGCAAGAGTGATACCGATAATAGCTGAGGTTGCCATTTTCTTGGCTGATTTTGCTTTGTCATCTGCTCCAGCAGAACCC
>JAGOSP010000013.1:0-26695 GCA_018062205.1 Candidatus Moraniibacteriota bacterium
GTGAATGTTCAAATTTACATTATACACTTTATACATATATAAGTCAAGCTTCTTGATCTTCATCAGAAACTTTTTCCTCATTCGGCCTCTTACCATATTTGAGGCATTCCCCCAACAAAACAGACAGCTATTATGCTTCCAAAAGTTTGACTAGCAAGCGGACTGGAGCGCCAGCGGCACCCTTGGCGAGGTGCTCACCTTCAATGGCGGTCATGCGTGGTGCGATATCGAGGTGTACCCAAGAATATCCATCTGCAAATTGCTTCAGAAAAGCAGCGGCGGTAATAGCTCCCCCCCAACGTGTTTTGCCGAGATTAGAGACGTCACCAAAAGTGCCCTTGATTTCTGCATCATACTCATCCCACAGTGGCAGTGGCCAAACATGATCTCCGCTTATTTCTCCCAATTCACGGAATTGCTGCTCTAATTTCATATCCTGCGTAAACAAAGCGGAAGCCCGCTCACCCAGAGCCACGAGCGCTGCCCCGGTCAAAGTCGCGACATCAACCACGAGCGATGGGTGATACCGTTTGGCATATGTGAGCGCATCAGCCAGAATAATTCGTCCTTCCGCATCGGTATTATCTACTTGTATCGTTTTCCCCGACATGGAACGAAGAATATCCCCTGGGCGATAGCTCGTGCCAGAAGGCATATTTTCAACAGCTGGTACCAAAACGATAATGTTTTTCTTCACCTTGAGTCGAGCGGCGGCTGCGAGCGCATGTATAACTGCTGCACCTCCCGACATATCCATATTCATGCCGAGCATCGAATCACCCGGTTTCAAGTTGACGCCCCCTGTATCAAAAGTCACTCCTTTGCCGACCAATACAATCGGTGATTCACCTTTTTTTCCTCCCCAATATTCCATCACGATAAATTTTGCCGGAAAAGCTGACCCCTTACCCACTCCAAGCACCCCGCCCATTTTCAATTTCTGCATCTCTGGCACACCCAGAATTTTCACTTTGAGAGGGAGTTTCACCGCAATACGCTTGGCCTCATTCGCCAAGACGGATGGGGTCATATCGCCACCCGGTAAGTTTGCGAGACGACGACAAGCATTCACTTCGGTACCGATAATTACCCCTCGCTCAAGCCCGCGACGAAATTCTCGATCGGCTCCTTCAATAAGGATTTCTTCAATAGCAGGAAAACCATCCTTTGGCTTTGTGAGATGTTCAACAAAAGCGTGATGTGCCATCAACATATTGGTAGCACAGAGTTCTCCAAGGTCGTCGTTGTCCATCGGAAGTGACTTGAAACGCAAATTCTCCAAAGATAATACCAGTCGCTTCAAGCGTTTTGCTTTGGCCAGGCTCACCGCTCTTCGCACGAGAAGCATGAGCGCTCGTCGAGTCATCTTTTTTGGATCTTCAACCGCAAGTATCAGCTCGCGTCGTCCATCAGCCAGACGGACTATTTCATCAATCGTCCCCGTCTCAATCCGTACTCGCACCATATCCTTCCCTTCTTTCACCACTTTCTCTCCTGTAGAAATTTTCATAATACTTCTCCCTATAAATCAATTACTCTCTCTCAACACATAGAAACATCTCTCAAGCATTTCCCTCTCTCGTTAAGCACAACACCTCTGCGAGCACCTCCGTCGCGTGTTCCTCGGGCTTCACGTTCTCGTATATCTTTGCAATTTTTCCTCGGGTATCAATCAGAAAAGTTGTGCGAAGAATACCCATATACTCGCGTCCCATAAATTTTTTCTTTGCCCACACGCCATACTGTTCCACAACAGCCTTTTCTTCGTCTGCCAGCAAAAGAAATGGCAACTCATATTTCTCAACAAATCTCGCGTGCTTCTTTATCGAGTCAGCCGAGATGCCAATCACGACTATCCCTTCTCGTTTAAACAGCGCAAAGCCATCACGAAAACCACACGCTTCTTTGGTACATCCAGGCGTGTCATCTTTCGGATAAAAATACAGCACTACCCATTTCCCAAGAAAATTTTTGAGCGTCTGCCTGTGCCCGTTTTGATCCGGCAATGAAAATTCTGGCGCCTGACTCTGTATATTTGGAAACATAGGCATCTCTCTTAATAGTCTCGATTTATATATTCGTTCAAAACAATGCATGTTCATCCGATTGTATCAGTCCCTTTCCAGAAAGAGAAGAGGGTTGACTCTTTTTCATGTATTTCGTTTGATGAGAATGTATTTCCTTTCTTTCAATCGCTCTGGCAAATAGTCCTGCTTGGCTTCTTCTGGATTTTTCCATTCTGGTGTGTATTTATAGCCCGCTCCATATCCAATCTCTTTCATTAACTGGGTCGAGGCATTGCGCAAATGAAGCGGCACTGGCTCATTTGGAAATTGCTGTATATCAGCTTTTACCTGTCCGTATGCTTCATACAAAGCATTTGATTTCTTAGACTCAGCAAGATAGACCACTGCTTGTGCGAGATTGAGCTCACATTCCGGCATACCGAGATGTCGGCAGGCTTCCAGTGCAGCGACAGCCTGCGGAAGAGCAAAGGAATTTGCCAGTCCGATATCCTCTGAAGCAAAACGAATCAATCGGCGTGCGACATAGAGCGGATCCTCTCCGGCCTCGAGCATCCGTCCGAGCCAGTAGAGCGCACCATTCGCGTCACTCCCGCGCAAGGATTTATGCAATGCCGAAATGACATCATAGTGCCATTCGCCCTTCTTGTCATACAAAAGATGCGAGCGTTGCATCACTGTTTCAGCAAGCCTCAAAGTCACTTTTTGTGCACGGAAGACACAAGCTTCAAGAGCTGAGAGTGCTTGTCGAGCATCACCTCCAGAAGCATGCGCGAGAAATTCTATTACACCCTTCTCGGTCTTCACTTTTTTTGACAAGAAAAGAGCATCTTCCGCGAGCGCTCGCTTCAAAATTGTGACAATCACCTCTGGCGAAAGCGCCTGAAGCACCAATACCCGCGTGCGAGAAAGCAAAGCCGAATTCACTGAGAAACTTGGATTTTCTGTAGTAGCGCCAATCAAGGTAATAATTCCCGATTCAACAAATGGCAAGAGGGCATCCTGCTGCGCCTTATTCCAGCGATGAATTTCATCAAGAAATAATATCGTTTGCTTCCCGTCTGCTCGATCTTTCTTCGCTTGTTCTAACATGGTTACCAAATCCTTCTTCCCACTCGAAACCGCTGAAAGATTCACAAAAACAGAATCTAATGCGTGAGAAAGTATTCGTGCCAGCGTGGTCTTCCCACTGCCAGGTGGTCCCCAAAAGATAAGCGAGGGCAATGTGCCATTTTTGACTGCCTCGCGAAGGAAACTCCCTTCACCAAAAATTTTTTCCTGCCCAAAATAAGATTCCACTGATTGCGGTCGCATACGTTCCGGAAGCGGGACGGGAGTATCGTTCGTGTTTTTCATAATTTCACTCTTCCTGATCGCAAAATGTTTACTTGATTTCCTTCAAATTGGACTAGGGTTGACGGCTCCCCCTCAAGGGATCCTCCATCGATATAAAAATCAACCTTCGAGTGAAAATACTGTCTCGCTTCATCAATACTTTTTGCGGCAGGTTTTCCTTGTGAATTTGCGCTTGGGGCGATAAGTGGGCCAGTCTTTCGGAGTACATTTCGCAGCCACTCATTATCCGGGACCCGAAATGCCAGAGCTTGTATCCCCCGATGCAAAAAGAAAAATCGATCATCTTCACAAGGAAACAAAACACTCACTGCACCAGGCCAATGCTTGTTCAAAAAATCCACACTTTCATCTCCCGGAGTAACACCAAATTCACCAAGATCTTTTCTCTCCGCAAGCAAAATAATACAAGGTTTGTCCCCATCTCGATTGCGAAGGGCATACACACGCTCTACTGCTTCTGGTATTCTCGCTGATGCAACAATACCATATACGGTATCAGTGGGAATAACACCAACCATACCTTCTTTCAATTTTTCGGCCGCATTCTCTCGCATACCCTTTCCAAAAAAATAACGCGCGCCTTTGTCTCGCCAACCTCGTATTGATATATATCGGTATTTGTGTTATTATCTCATTCGAGCTTCCACGAGGCTTTTCGCCCCTTAATAACTGTAGCATAATTTTCTAGGAGCTACCGATGTTGCTATCCAAAAAATTGGTAATCGCGACGATTATTCTCATTGCGGCAATCCCACGTGGAGCAGCCGCCATCTCAATCGCAAACTTTGGATTCGAGAGTGGACTCGAAGCCAACATGCTCACGTTCGGCAACACCGAGGTTGCCTCGGAAGTTGCCAAAGACGGTATTCATCTCCCCTGTTACGAAGGGAGTGTCTGCCTTCGCATAGCACCCGGACAAGGACTCCGGAATCACGATGCGGGCATCATAATTACGCTGGCAGACATCCAGGCCGGCGACGTTATTGAGTTCGAATACGTCGTCATCCCGCAAGCGAACAATGACTTCTTGGGATTCTCTCTCACGGGGCCAGGGTTCTTCGACTGGCGTGCGCTGCTGCCCATCGCGAGTTGGACACACTTCGCCTACACCGTCCCCGATCTCAGTGGTGGCGGTCCAAGCCTGATGTCCCTCGTCTCGGCAACAGAATGGACACTTATGGTCTGGGTTGAAAATACCGTCGGGGATCAAAATCGAACTTCTCTCTGGCTCGACGATATCGGTGTTCAGCGGCGGATACCCGAACCAGGAACAATACTTCTCATCGCTGTCGGCCTCATTGGCCTCGGCAGTATCCGCAACTACAGAAAATCGTAGCGGCCACCAGTCACTGCGCTTTCGCCGGCTCTTCTCCCAAAGAAAACTCTCGGGAAAAAGGGCCGGCTTTTTTTATACAAAAAATAGATATCTAAACACTGAGCGTCATTTTGACTGGGCAATGATCAGACCCAAGCACATCTGCCAGATATTCCACCTCATTCGCGTGTGATCCAAATTGTACATTCGTGAAAAAATAATCAATTCTCCAGCCAATATTACGCTCACGCGCCCGTGTCTTCATATCCCACCAGGAATATTGCACGACTTCTGGATGCATGTGGCGAAAAATATCAATAAAACCAGCCAAAACCAGATTATTCATCCACGCTCGTTCTTCCGGAAGAAATCCCGATGTTTTCTGATTCTCTTTCGGTCGTGCCAAATCAATTTCTTCATGTGCTGTATTAACATCGCCACAAAAAACAACATTTTTCCCTTGCGCTACCAAATCAGAGATGTGTATCAAAAACTCTGTATAAAAACGCATCTTATATCGCAATCGCTCTTCACCCGATCCACCATTCGGGAAGTAAATATTCAATAAAACGAAATCTTTGAAATGTAGCTCCATCATCCGACCTTCCTGTGACAACAAAGAATCTGTTCCAAAAAATGTCTTCACTTCAAAAGGTTCCTCTCGAGTATAGACCGCCGTTCCACTATACCCTTTTTTTTCTGTCGCACAATGAAAATATGCGAAATAGCCTTCTGGCTGCACGAGAGCCGATGAGAGCTGATCCGGATGTGAAATTTTAGTCTCCTGAAGACAGACTATCGAATACCGATGGTGCTGTAGCCACTCAAGGAAACCCTTCCGCTCTGCTGCACGAATACCATTCACATTCCAAGAAACAAGTGCGAGTGATGTTCTTTTTTTCATAGTACTAAAATAAATAAGTAAGTACTTCTTTATTCTCCCTTATTTTTTGATAGCCCACTCATTTCCAGACAAAGTCAAAACAAGCTCGTCGAGTTCTCGATGGCGACGTTTTTTCTCGAGAAATGGAACATCGTCTACCATATCCTTCATGCCGACTGTCCCAGGTCGAGGTGAATACCAAGCAATATACGCTTTTTCAAATTTCACCAAACGCGCTACCTTTTTTGTTTCTTCAAATTCCTCTGCTGTTTCTCCTGGAAAACCAACAATGATATCAGTCGTAAATTTTACTTCTGGTATTCTTGCTTGAATACGGTTGATAAGGGCTAAGTATTCCGACTGGGTATACCAACGATTCATCCGTTTCAACACAGAATCGCTTCCCGCCTGTACTGGAAGATGAACAAGGCGATCAATACTTGGATACCTCGCAATCACGTCAATCAAATCGTCAGAAAAATCCCATGGGTTCGAAGATACGAAAGAAACTTTTTTAATTTGAGGCAGCATTGCGACTGATTCAAGCAGATGCGGGAAAAGAGTCGGGATACGATGACGAGAAAGATGTTTCACCATAACTGGCTTCACTGGTCGTCCATCAGGCAAAATATACTCCTCCTTTTCTCCTATTTTTTCTAAAAGGAGATCTGCCCCATATGAGTTTACATTCTGACCGAGTAGCAAAACTTCCTCCGCGCCATTTCGTACTGCTTCTTGTACCTCGACGATAATATCCGCGAATGGACGAGATCGCTCTTTTCCCCGAGAAAATGGGACGATACAATAGGAGCAGTAATTATTACACCCGTTCGAAATTGGAATAGAAACCGACTTCAAAGATGTTCTTTTTGGCGCATATTCAAATCCGACTTCTTCCAAAGGGAGAAAATCCACATCGGGCAAACGAGCACGAAGCTGTTTCATCATTTTTCCTCCCGGCACACGGGAAGCAGCGCCAATGAGACAGCCAGTCACAACAATCCGCGCAGAAGCATCTCCCTTTAATCCCTTTCGGATATTACGCACCAACCCGAAAACTTTTTCGGCAGCTCGCTCACGTACCACACAGGTATTCAGTATAATCACCTGAGCCTCCTCTATTGTTTTTGCCGGAACAAAACCACGTGCTTCGTAAAAGCTCGCTATCCGCTCTGAGTCAGCCTCATTTTGCTGACAGCCAAAAGTCGTGATGAAATAACAATCTGCCATAAGATACGCAGTGTATCAAGAATACCCCCGAGAATCAAGATTTGTCCTTTGTTTCTTCCTGAACTGCCAACTGACCACAGGCAGCAGCAATATCCTCCCCCATGGTTCGACGACGAGTAACATCAACACCTGCTACCTCAAGACGTTGCTGAAAAGTGTCAATTTCTGCCTGTGTACTTTTTCGAAAAACATCACCCGTATAATTATATGGAATGAGATTAATGCGTACTTTCCCAATTCGTCGAGTGAATCGTATTAATGCTTCTGCATGTTTTTCTGAATCATTCACGCCAGAAAGCATAATGTATTCAAATGTGAGATGTCGACGCTTCGAATCAAATTTTTCAAAATAACGCTCTGCCCATTTTGCGAGGGTATCAGGGAAGTTATCATATGATGTAGGCATGATTTCTTTGCGTGTTTGTGGGTCAGCGCTATGCAAAGAAACCGCCAAACGAACTGCCGGCCATTCCAAATCGTCAAGAATTCGATCAAGCATTGGTACAAGTCCGACCGTCGAAACCGTAATATGTGTTGGACCGATATCGGTATGTTTCAAGATTATCTGGAGAGACTGTTTCACTGCTTCATAATTCGCAAGCGGCTCTCCCATACCCATATACACGACATTACTAATACGCGCCGCTATCTCAGAGTGGTCAGTCAAGAAATATATCCAGTGTCGTACCTGGTCAACAATCTCATCACTCGAAAGGTTGCGCGAAAATCCCATTTTTCCCGTCGCACAAAATGTACAAGCCATAGCACAACCCACTTGTGTTGATACGCAAACCGTAAAAGCGCCCCGAGCATTCTTCATGAGAACCGTCTCAATCTGCTTGCCATCAACCAATTTAAGCAAAGCTTTAAAAGTATCTTTTTTCTGGCTCCAAAAAACTTGAGACTTTTGATAGGATACAAAAATTTCTTTTTGTTGCAGCGGTTCCCTCCAAGCAGTAGGAAGTGTCGTGATATCTTGAAAAGACCGTACTGATGGAGAAAAAAGCGCCTGGTTAATCTGAGCCAATCGCCATGTTGGCACATTTCCAAACAATATATGCAGAATCTCCTGTCTCGTTTTCAAGTGTATACCCATTAATACACTATAACACAAAAACTATTTGTGTCAAATTCTTAATCCAATCGCAGTGTTTCTTTTTGTTTTTGCCATTATTTTATGCGCAACAACAAAGCTATTTCGTTTCTTCTGGGAGCCTCTCTAGTCGGAAGAAATCGTGTTCCAAAGACACCCCTGATTCATATCGTTTCTGTCTCTCCTGCATAGCGGATATCTCTTTTTTAAAAATAGCTTCTTTTAGATCGGTTTCTTGAGCATGTGAATCAAGAAACGTTTTTTTGGTCTCCTCGTTCCATGAATACTGATACAAATTATAATACCAATACCATGCCCCAAGTGCTGAAATGACTACAAATAAAACAAGAAAAGCTCGTCGATACCATCGATACCAAAAAAGCGATATTTTATGGAGAGAAAACCAGGAACGAAATTGGTGCGTATTCAAAAATGAATTTTTCATAATACTATTTTTTCGGATGATAAACAACCAAATCAGCGATTATTTCAACCTCAAAAAAATTCGTTTTTGATTCTTCATTCGATTCAATTGTTTCTAAAACAACAAAAGGGTTTTCATTCGTCTCCGGCACCAACCCTGTCTGCGAAAGAACCTGGTTATTCTCTTGGATTGAAATTGCTTGTTTATTTTCTTCACTCAAAAAATTTGGATTTTCTTTCCGAAGAGCCTCGATTGAAATAATATCAAGAGCAACCGGCAATGCTTCTACCTTATGCAAGTATTGAGCAACTTTTTCTGTTTCCCCTGTTATATGTAAAGCAAGATAAGTAAAAATACTACTGGGTAAGCCCTCTATAATACTCTTTACTTCCTTCTCTTTGGTTTCTGCCGTACCTTTACCCGCGCTTTCTTTCTCAACAGTAGTTTTTTCTGGAACTTTTTTTGTGCTTTTTTGTGATTTTGGTATGCTACGAGCCTCAAGGACAATAACCACATCGCTCTCTTTAGCAAGAGATTCGAGCCGTCTCACAAATTCAATCATGTCATCACGAGTTGTGAATATATCTAACCATTTTTCATCATTTGTAATTTGTTCATACTGAGCAGCGTACTCTTCTAATTTACTTAATTTATAAACCCTATTCTCACGTATCACCAACATCTTTTGAATTTCATCCCGTTTTTCTTTAATAGCTTCTATTGTTTTTCGTATACCAAACCAATATGTCAGCCCAATGGTGATACATATGACAACAAAAAGGAAAAATCCGTATTTTTGTTTGAAAGATCTGTTCATAAGTCAGTGTCGTGTAAACAAGATTCTTTTATGGTGATATCAAATTGAAAACTCACATTTTTCTGAGACAAAATATTCGCAAGAGGAAGGTCAACTGATGAAAAACATGATTCATTCTTCAATGCCTCATCAAATGCAATTAAATCATCTCGATTTTCGGCTGTTCCGGAGAGGAAAATCTTGAGATCTCTGGTGGTCACATGTTCTAATATAATCGAATTATTCACATGGCGATCCAGAAGCAATAGAACGTTTGTAAAAATAAAATGATTCTTATTAATGAGCGATGCTGCCCGAGCGCGCTCATTGGCTACATAAAATTTCTCCTCATATAATTTTAATTTTTTTTCTTCTTCATGGAAACGATTAAAATCCTGTCCCAATACCTCTTGATGTTTCTGTTCAAAATCAAGTAATGCAAATATAGTAATTAAAATACCTAAAAAAAATACCTCTAAAGAAAAAAGAAGAAATAATTGCCAAACAAGAAATCGAAAACGCATTCGCTGTTCAGCGAGTAGTTTTTTTTCGTTTGGTAATAAATTAAGTAATATTTTCATATTCATCTATACCACGAAGTGAGAGCCCAATCGCTGTTGAATATTGGACAGAGTGGTTTCTGTCAATCGGTGGAAGCCTATTGCCCAAATGTATATTCACCCAAGGGTTTCCAAATATAACATTTCGCTCAAGTCGACGGGAAAGATACGGGAGTAAGCCTTTCATATTCGATCCTCCACCACACAAGACAATCGTATCAATATCAGTCGAATAACGAAGGTTATCTAAATAAAAACCAATTGATTTTTCAATCTCAGTAGAAATATTCTCAAGTACTGGCAATGCTGCATCAAATACCGGCCCATGTAATGCCAAAGAACCGAGTCCTTGTTTAATCTTAATATCCTCTGCTTCCTGAAAAGAAATACGGAGATGTTTGGCAATAGAATCCGTAATCATCTGTGATGACAAAGGAACGCTCGATGTAAAACATGGGGTGTTTCCAACTGAAACAAGGAGACTTGTTCGACGATCGCCAATATCGACAGTGAGAGTTGTCTTTTTCTCGTCTGCTTCAGATAGAAGACTCCGGGCTTGCGCAATAGATTCCGTCTCTAGTCCCACAACATCAAGCCCTGCTGCTTCAAGCGCTTCAACAAATTGATCAACAACTGTTCTTGCGACCGCAACAAACAAAATATTCATCTTCCCCTTCTCAACAGGCAATGTATCTCCAAGTATTTGCCAATCGTAATATACTTGATCAAGTGTCAATGGGATATTTGCTTCAATTTCCCAACGGATTGCTTCGCTGGCTTCTTTTTCTCCCATCATTGGCAAAGAAATAACACGAAGAAAAGCCTTTGTCTCTGGCAACGAACAAACTACTCGTCGTGTATGCATTTTTTTCATCGTTGGCTCCTCCATGAGACGACGTATCACGTCAATCACAATCTCGGGTTTCAAAATTTCACCATCAATAACACTCCCTATAGGAAGACCTGCTGATGCAAAACCGTTCACTCGGTGAATCAACCCCTCTCTTTCCATTCGAAGCACTTTAATAGAAAGATCCGAAAGATCTAATCCGAACGAACTCGGAAAAACGTCAAAGATTTTTTTTTGCAAAAATGACATGGCTATTGTTTGTTTTTTTGTTTGAGCCTCTTTATCATACCATACGAAAAATATTTTCTCTCAAAGTTCCTCCCACAAATCAATTAAATAATTTTTTCCTGTTGGAAAGTATGGCGGCGGACAATAGAGAAGGTTGTTATCATAATAAAGATTGCGATTCAGATACCCAGAAGTATGCACAGCTCCAGCTGTCCACGCAAAGCCATAACGCAAATTCGTTGCGATAGCACCATTGACGGTGATTGTGTCTCGAATAGCACTCCCGCCAGCGTAGTTTTCACGGCCAACCCTTCCAGACTGAGCCATTAACGCAGCGTCAATATGTAAAAAGTTATTACTTTCACGATAGATTTCAATATTATTTTGCCCGATAATACCCAAAACTTCTGAACAGTTCGAGTGCGCATATCGGATATCTCTCCCAATATACACGTTTCTCTGTTCTCCCGAAACAAGGTTTGCTGCAACTATTGAAAGCTTCTTTGTGTCGATATTCCCTTCAACCCAGACATTGTGTTCAACAAAAATTACTCCATTATCAACAATCGGGTAATTTGACAGGCATAATCCAGAGCATGTTCCGCAAGTACCGCCACCAACATTTCGTCTGTATTCAGTAATGCCATGCCGAGCATCAACCGCATTCACCTTACAAATATCATAAGTACCATTGGCTTTCAAGATAATACGTCTCCCGAGATTTGAGTTATCAAAATATTTTCCATTTCCCGCTTGTGCCTCAGATTTCATCAAAGAGAGGTCGCCAAGTACTCCGCTAAAATCAAATGTTGAAACCGGAAAACTTCGTCCTGCCTCAAAAACATCTAGCCGATTCGCTACTGCATTCGGTAAAGCCTCAGCGGCACGATGTGTAAGATTAATCCCAGTGGCTGGAGGAGCATTAACATGTGTATGAACACCGAATTCATTCCCTCCGACATGATCTGGATCATCAAATTGATTTAGTGAGCTCGAAACAGTATTGTGCGCCAGACCATCAAAACGAATACCCGAATTCGAATGCACTTTTCCGAATACCTCAGTCCCCTCTCCAAAACGCATAACGTCATTCGCGACAACAGCATTCTCACTCCAGGATGGACGACGAAGACGAACTTTGATTGCTCTCGTCAATTCTGGGTGTGATAATGTATACCCAACGGAAGTGATATTCACAATAGTTGAACCTGATACTGGTGGTACGACCGTGAGAGAATATTGGCCATTTCCATAATTCGCCACATAGGCCGATGACTGACCCAGCGCTGTTCCAGACGACCAAAAGGCCTGGACCTGACTTGCTGTACGCCCATCCAGTTGATGCGCTAAATACCATTTATAAAAATGTATCCCTCCTTCAGAAATCTGCAAAGCCTGTTCTCGATCGTGTTGCTGTATGCTGTACCGAACTTGAGAAACCACAAAAAGAATAATCGAGGTCAAAAGAATCATGCAGGTTGCCATGATGACCAAAACATAGGCCAATATAGACCCCTTCTTTCCTCTGAGAAATATTGCTTTAGTTTGCATAATTGTTGAGATTTCGAAGTTCCGCGAAAGACTCCACGTTAATATTATTTGGGGCATTAATCGGATCAATATTTACCAACAGATGCACCCGTATCAATCGAACATTTTGAACTGTTACCGGGGTAGCAAGAGGATTATTAATAATGTCACTTGGATAATTCTTGTTGTAGTAAAAAAATACCGGGTCAGAAGAAGTATTCGAGATATGCTGTGCCAACAGGACAGTTGTCTGATCGCCACTTGGATAGGTAATCGGCATAGTTGCGTTCGGCTCTGTTATTCCTTGGTATATAGATCCGTTGGAAAGATAGTAGTGCACTCGTTCTGTTGCGCCATCCCCGTCAATATCAATGTAGATTTGTAAATCATTTTCTCCTCCCGATTCAATTGGATAATCTCCATTATCCGCCTGACGAGCTCTCCGAATATCTCTCACGATTAAATTGACTGTTCTTGATGCTATAAGAGATGCATTCCCTGTTTCCAGCACAAATTTGTTCATCTTCCAACTGTTGATAAAAAGAAGTGTCACGCCCCACAAACCAATCAGCAAAATAAAAATAGCCATGAGCATTTCAACCAACGACATACCTCTTAGCAGCCTTCGTTTTGTTTTTTGCAAAAATCGCATACGCTTTTTATCCAAAAATTCAGGGCGTTAATACAATACTCTTTTTTACCAGTGCAGAACCCGTAATTACCGCTGTATCTGTACCCGGGGTAAAACCAGAGGCACTCACATCAATATCGTATGTTCCCGCGGTCAAAGCAGTTGAATTTACTGGGAAATACGCCTGCCCATACGTATCCGTCACAAGCGTCACATCGAAACCAAGCCCTATATTATATAGCCTCACCGAAGCTCCAGGAATTAGCCCTCCGTCGACAGAACTCTCTACGGTGATTAAAGCTGACGAAAAATTCTTCTGCGCCAAAATATACTTTACTGTCTTTGAAATATTGGGAGCCAAATTAACCATATTTTGAATAACCTCCTCTGGATTCAATCGAAGAAATTCATATTGTGCTATTTCACTCGGATCTAACACTAGCGTGTAAACTCCAGAACTC
Organism: Candidatus Moraniibacteriota bacterium; assembly: GCA_018062205.1. Classification (GTDB taxonomy): domain Bacteria; phylum Patescibacteriota; class Minisyncoccia; order Moranbacterales; family UBA1568; genus JAGOSP01. The sequence continues at coordinate 13,382 of JAGOSP010000013.1, forward strand.
CGGTCTGTGAAAGTTTTTTCACCCCCAGAATCAGTTAGGGTCGTCTGAGTAAAATCATAAACAGGATCGCTCGTTGTAGCATCTACTCCGATAGCCAATCCGCCACTCAAAGTAAAATCTATATTGGAGAGAGCGTCCCCAAAAGGATCTTCGGTTTGAATCACGAGAGACGATGTATTATCAGCAACCAATGTCGCGGCCGACAAACTCCCTGCCACCACAGACGCATGCACATTGGTTGGCTTAAAGATTGAAGTTGGATAAGGATCATGAGTTGTGTTCGAATAATACCCCCCCTTACTCACTGAAATATGATACCCTTGCACTGAAGCGGGAGCGCCAGGAAACATAAGATTACCATTCGCATCCGTTGAAGCAGTGAGATTAATACTTGGTACAACACTCGTGTTTGTGATATGAACCGAAACATTCGCAACGCCAATTCCAGCACCATTCAACACATTCACTGAAAGAATACCCGTTCCTGCCGCCACAGACTCAACTCCATCCAAAGAGAAAATTGAAGTTACGTCAACTTTTTCTGCGTCACTTGCAGCGCCCCAAGCAACAGTAACTGTCACTCTCTTGTAATCATTCGGAGCAAGATCGGTTCCTCCTCCCAGCGTCCCGTCTGTCGGATCATCTACAAACTGCACTACTGTGTGTACTGTGTAGCTTGTATTATTTGTGTTAAGAGTCTGATTCTCTGCTAGCGTGCCGGCCGGTATACCTGAAACTGTTCCAATATCATCAAAAATGAGACTCCGAATAATTTCCATTTGCTGATTTGCCAGAGCGCTTGCGCCAAGACGATACTTCGCATTTTGAATATGCTGATTCCCAAGATTCCAAGTCTCATAAAATGTCAGAGTAATAAGAGAAACAACAAACAAAACCAACATCGCTTCAATAAAAGTAAACCCCGATATTTGTTTTCTCCAATTCTGATACCGCTTCATACAAGTAATTTCCCTCTTGAGTTATTTTATATTTTCCATAACACTATACATTGGTGTGAGCATTGCTACCGCAAAAAATCCTACTCCGCCACCGATAAGAACCATTAAAACCGGCTCAATGATTGAGGACATATTTTTGGTAATCTGAGAAACCTCTTCCTCATAAAATTCAGCCAACCTTCTAAGTACCATTTCTGTTTTTCCTGTTTCTTCTCCAACTTGAATAATTTGCGCAACCAACACAGGGAAAATACGCGGATATCGCAAAACTACCGTGCTCAAATCAACGCCTTTTTGAATTTCTGAAATAGCCTCGTCTAAAGCATCTTTGTAATATGAATTCGAGAGAGTTTTCTTTACAATCGTAAGGGAATCGAGCACGGAAACGCCACTTTTTAACAATGAGCTATAAATACGCGAAAAACGAGCAGAATTTACTTTAATAATAATATTCCCGACAATAGGCAATCGAAGAAAAAACCAATCAAAAAATCGCTTCCCAATTCTAGTCGAAGCAAAAAGACGCACACCGATAATACTCCCTATGAAAATAAATGCGCTTGCTACCGCATGGCCACGCATGAAATCACTCACTGTCATAATAAAACGGGTCGAGGCCGGGAGGGTGACATTCATATCCTTAAAGACGCCCGTGATACGCGGCAAGATATACGTCAACATAAGAACCCCAATACCAATCATGGCAACCACGATTACCGATGGATAAATCATGGCTCCTCGAACTTTTGAGAGGAGATCGTGCTCTTTTTCAAGCTGCAATGCGAGAATCTCAAGTATTTCCTCAAGATTCCCCGATACCTCTCCTACATACACCATGCTCGTAAAAAGCTCGTTGAATACTTTGGGATATTTCCCAAGTCCTTCAGATAAAGTTTTTCCAGCCTGAACCTCATCGTAAACATCAAGAAGTATTTTCTGAAAAGCCTTATTTTTTGTCTGAACAGAAAGATTGGTTACGGCCCGAGAAACGGTCAGTCCAGATGACACCATAACCGCTAAGTTTCGGGTAAATGTCATCTTTTCCTTCAGCGGAACTGATACAAATCGATCAAGAAAACGGACTTGTATCACCGATGCTGTTTTTACTTCTTTCATTGAAGTAACAAGAAAACCGGAAGAATGCAAATCAGACGCAAGCATGCGCTCATCCTTCGCTTCCTGTTCACCTCCAACTGTCTCCCCTGTAGCAATATTTCTTGCTGTATAGCAAAACTTCGGCATATTTTTTTGTATCTGTTGGTATTTTTCTTTTTTCAGTATACCACAAAAATGTCTCTTTCTTTTTACTTTTCTTCTCTTCTCCTGCTGCTTCTCAAGTGAGCGAGTAAGAAATAAAGTTCTGAAAGGAAACATCCGACGAAAAAGACATTAAAAAGAACTCAAGCGATTCTTGAAAGCTTCATATACTCGAGGTCCTCGAGGTCGAGGAAGAAAAACAAGCGCTCGGTCACTCGCCTCAATATAACTCCCTTTCCAATGCGTTTTCGGATTTCTTGAGATTTTTCCTTTCTGCCAAACTGCCAAAGCAGACTCTATATTCCACCGGTCAAACCACTTCTCAAAAAAAGAACGCACTGTATCTTTTTGATAAGGAACACTCCATAAAGTCGGAATCTCTGAAAGAGAAAAGTTTGGTTTAAAACGAACGATCCATCGATTACGAAGCTCAAACCGCTGAAAGAGCGCATAATGAAATAACGGAATCATAAAACGATATTCATGAGCAGAAAAGAGATCCTGTGTCCCAATCTCTAGATTCGTGTCCGCAACATAATAATTCAAACAAGCTCGGTTCCGCACATGCCTCCCGTGTCGCCATTTGCCCAAAAGAAACAAAAATCCTGTTAAAACGACTCTTCCTGTCCATATTTTCCCTGCTCGTAACACAACGAAAAGATCCCAGTCACTTTCAATATCACCATGTTTCAAAGAAAGACTTCCTGTGGATCCGATGAAACGAACATAAGGAACATACTGAATAAGACGAGCGAGTCGCTTCACCCTCTTCAATTTAGCAACCGAGATTTTCTCTCTTTGGATTCGCTTTCTCACCAAAAGCTCTCGGCCAGGCAAAAAATAAAAGCCGCAGCATTCTTCTATCACTCCACGGGCACATTCGCCCTTTACTATTGTGAGGATTTCGAAATAAGAGGATGGTCGAGCATTTTCTGTAAGCGTAATGAGGTGTTTCCAGATTTCAAATACTGAAAGTGGAAATTCAAGCACGTCATAATAAGTAACTGTTTCAATAATATCCTTTGAAAGACGATACATACAGAAGTTCAGAAAAAATCACCCAAATACAGCCAATCTTCATCTTCACGTCAAAAGCGAAAACTTCGCAATACATTTTAAAGATATTTCCCTGTCACACTTCGCTTACATGTTTTTAATTTTTCTGGTTCTCCGGAAAATAAGATCTCGCCGCCCTTTACACCACCATCTGGCCCAAGCTCAATCACCCAATCCGATGCTCGGATAACATCAATATTGTGCTCAACAACCAAAACGCTATTTCCACGATCAACCAGAATTTCTAATACCTCAAGTAAACGTCGTACGTCTTCAAAATGGAGTCCTATTGTCGGTTCATCAAGAATATAGAGTGTCTTTCCGGTCGATTTGCGCGCCAATTCAGTCGCTAATTTGATACGCTGTGCCTCACCACCCGAAAGATTTGTCGCGCTCTGTCCAAGAACAAGGTACCCTAAACCAACTTCTTCCAACACGCGAAGCTTCTCCTCGATAGCTGGCTTGTCCAAGAAAAACCGTCGCGCTTCTGAAACAGTCATCTTAAGTACCTGCGAGATATTGGTACTTCGGTATTCGATAGCAAGTGTTTGTATATTGTAACGAGTTCCATTACACGCTTCACAGGGCACATAGACATCTGGGAGGAGATACATCTCAATCTTCCGAAGTCCTCCACCCTGGCAAATCTCACAACGTCCCCCACGCATATTAAAACTAAAATACGTCGCCGAAAGACGAGCCTTCTCTGCCTCTGGTGTTTCTGCAAACACATCTCGTATAAGACTAAACACCCCGGTATACGTCGCTGCATTCGATCGAGGAGTTCGTCCAATCGGATCCTGATTAACCGTAATTACTTTATCAATAAAAGACAAGCCGGTGATTTTTTTGTGAGCACCCGGCTCTGTTTTTGCTCGATAAAAATGTTTTGCTAACGCTCGAGACAAGATATCGTGAATCAAAGAAGATTTCCCTGACCCAGAAACACCCGCAATAGAAACGAGCATCCCAAGAGGAAGAGAACAGTCGATATTCTTCAAATTATGCTCTTCCGCTCCCTCAATAAGAATACTTTCTCCATTCCATTTTCTTGATTGTTTTTTCGTGAAGATCTGGCGTTTCCCTGATAGGTATTCTCCTGTCAACACTTTTGACTTCATCAATTTTTCTGGAGTTCCTGCAAAAATAATTTCCCCTCCTTCTGGACCAGCTCCAGGACCAAGATCAATAATATAATCCGCCTGACGCATCATAGCAACATCATGCTCGACGATTACCAAAGAATTATTTGCTTCTTTCAAATCGAGCAAGGCCTGTATCAAACGATCCGTATCACGACTATGCAGTCCGACTGATGGCTCATCAAGAACATAAATGATTCCCGACAATCCTGATTTCATCTGTACAGACAATCGAATGCGCTGCGCCTCACCGCCAGAAAGAGTGTCGGCTCCTCGACAGAGCTCTAGATATCCAAGTCCTACTTTTTCAACCGCCTTTAACCGTGACTCAATCTCACGAAAGAGAGTCGTCATAACATCCTGCTCTTTCCCAACCCGAACAATCTGTTCCTTCAAATTTTTACAAACAACCAGCAATTGTTCAGTACTCATGCTCACCAAATCAGACAGGGAATATCCAAGCACCGTGACCGAGAGCGCGGATGGCTTCAAACGTTTCCCCTGACAAGCCGGGCACGTTTGCGACTGCATAAATCCTTCTATTTCTTGCCGCAGGTGATCTGATTTTGTTTCCCGATATTTTTCTTCTAGAAAACAAATCACTCCTCGAAATCGATGCCCATCTGCTTGACACCCTTCTTCCCCAAACAGAATAGTTCTTATCTGCTTAGCTGAAAGTTTTTTCATTGGGACTGTCAAAGAAAAACGCAATCGTTTTGCGAGAAGAGAGACTTCATGCATTGGTCCGTTCTCCTTCTGTCTTTCACCGTGCAGCTTGCTCCATGGACGAATAGCGCCTTCGATAATTGACAGTGCACGATTTGGAATAATAAGCTCCGGATCAAATTCCAGCGTTCGCCCGAGTCCCGTACACTTGTGACACGCACCTTCTGGATTATTAAATGAAAAATGACTCGGGGTGTACTCCGGCAATCGAATATCACAAGCTTCACATCGGTATTCATTGTTGTATGTTTTCTTTTCCCCGCTCCCGTTTTGGAGAACCATGAGCGTCCCCTTTCCAACGACGAAGGCTGTTGAAAGAGAATCTAATAGTCGCTCTTTATCTGGACGAGCTTGATCCAAAAGCAATCGGTCAATCACAATATCAAACGGATTTTCTTCTGAATGAGAGGCGGCCGCGAGTGCATCTGCAATTGATATCATCTCTTGATCTCGTCGTATACGCACATAACCCAAACGCTCGACAATCCCCAATGCCTCTTTCTCAGGTTTATGATCAGTTTGCTCACTATGTGCCACAATCGCAATCGGCGTCTGATCAGGGAGGAGAAGCAGCTCTTCCATAACCTCCCTTATTGTAATACGTTCCAGAATTTTCTTGCATACCGGACAATGCGGTACGCCAGCCTTAGTAAACAGAACCCGAAGAAAGTCATAGACCTCAGTCATAGTCCCTACTGTCGAACGCGGACTCCGTGATACGCTTTTTTGATCAATAGAAATAGCTGGGGAAAGATTATTGATAGCATCCACATCTGGCTTTTCAAAACCCTCCATGAAATGCCGTGCATACGAAGAAAGCGATTCAACATAACGCCGATTCGCTTCTGCAAATACCGTATCAAACGCCAAGGAAGATTTTCCTGATCCAGACAGCCCTGTTACTACCACCAGTGAGTTGCGCGGAATATCCACACTCACATTCTTTAAGTTGTTCACGCGTGCCCCCCTCACCTCAATCACCGACTTTTTATCTGCCATACGGCTCACATTTCTTATGAAAAAATTTTGCAGAAAACACGATGCTCACTCTCTGTACCATAACAATATGCGATGTAGAGTATAGCGTTTTTTTTTCGGAGTGTAAACCATCAAAGATACTACCCAAAAAAGAAGGCTTTTGCAAAAAAAATTATTGCATCATAATCTGATGGCTGCTGAATTATACTTTTTCTTTTCCTCAATGGATTACCCCCTTCTTTGTATCCAAAAGAGCGTGCCGACGCCGTTTCCTATGAAGAGCAAGCGCAAAACGATGCGCCTCTGCATTTGCCAAAAGCACTTCACTCTCAAAACGTTTCTGTAGTCCCTCAGGCCCAATCAGATGATCAGGCTGATGTCGAGCATTTTTCACTACTCCGAGTATCGGAAGAGAAAGATGAACACTTTCGAGTACGCGCTGTGCCACCCCCTGCTGCAACAGAGAACCATCCACTACCACAATCTCCGGAAATGTCCATTCTGGATGCCTGAAGCGACGGGTTAATACTTCTTCCAGTGCTGACAGGTCATTGCCACCATGCTCTCCGCGTAACACAAACTGTCGGTAAGCGTCTTTGTTTGGTCGACCACGTTCGACAACGGTCATGACCCCTACCGTTTCGTCTCCACCAAGGTGAGCCACATCATATGCCTCAATACGATGCGGTTTCACTTCCCTAAGATCATCCTTCACGAGTGAAATATCTTGAATATGCGAAAGCGAAAAAAGTTGTCGTTTCAGCACTCCGGCTTCTTCAAAATGAAGGGCTTGAGCTGCCAGCTTCATGTTTCGCTCAATATTTTTGACTAAATTACTCTTCTTTCCCTCAAAAAAAAGTTCAATACGGTGTATGATTTTTCGGTAATCCGAAGCCGAAAGAGCGCCTGTGCACACGCCAGGACACAAGCCAATCTGAGCAGAAAAACAAACCTGTCCAGTTCCGGGTACACACTTATCTCGAAAGGGAAAAATACGTCGAATAATTTTCATCACCTCACGTAACTGCGTTCCAGCCGGAAAAGGACCGAAGATATTTCGTATCGGATCCTGAAATTTCCCCTGTGCAAAATCACGTCCCCGCACCACAAGTACTCGCGGAAAATCTTCATCCGTAATGACAATGTGATTAAAACTCTTATCATCTTTCTCGTCAGTATTGTACACTGGTTGGTACTCCTTGATGAGCCGTGATTCGAGGAGCAACGCTTCAAGAACTGAATCTGCTTCACGGTAAGCAATAGACCGTGCCTGTTCAAGCATCAAAACAATTTTTGGCCCACGTGTTTCGAAAATATCCCCCGAAAAATAACTTCTCACTCGATCTCGGAGCGAAGTGGCCTTGCCGATATACAAGATATTCCCGATAGCATCCAGAAAAAAATAGACTCCCGGACATTCGGGCAGAAGTCCTGTCTCCTGTCGCCATAAGGCAAGAGCATATTGTGTCACCCACGGATTCTTCTTCATAGTTGACTAAATAAGAGATTGGTAGTATAATATATATAAGTTCATTTCGCAAGAAAGGAGAATGAAGATGGCTCAAGTAAAGCTTGGGTTCGGAAATACCGAGCTCAAGAAGGCTGTCCTGAAACTGCTCGACGACGGGAGTTCCCGAGACTTCCGCTCTGCGTTTGCGTGCGTCATGCATGCGCGTGGGGTTTTTCACAAAACCCAGAGTGAAACCTATAACTTCTACTTCCGAAAGGCTCAGGTACTCGTCACAAGAGCACTCAAGGCTCGTCAGCTCAAACCACAAGCGAGTCGCCGTGACGGACGCCAGCCTGAAGAGAACGCCGATGAAGTGCCATTCGCCCAGCTCTTCCGGGAAGGAGCGCTCACTGGATTCATTCAAGAGCCATCCTTCCTCGAATGAACAAAATGAACAATCTGTTCGCACAGCGACCCAATCCCAGGGTCGTTTTTTTTTGAGAAAAAAAATTTCTCTTTCTGCTGCTATCTCACTCTGACACGTTTGAGTGTCATCGTTCATCATCATTTCCACTTGCAGACAAAGAATGTTCCCGAAGCTCTCGCCGAAAAAGAGAAGACCCAGGGAGTACTTTTTCTAGTAGTGTCCAGAAGCGAGGGCTATGGTTATGCTCGCAAAGATGGCAGAGTTCATGAGCAACAATATACTTCGCCAGATGCGGCGGCAGGAAAAGAAGGCGATAATTAAATGATAATGCTCCCTTAGCCGAACAACTTCCCCAGCGTGTCCGTTGATCACGAATACTCACCGTCGTATATGACCATTCGTGTTGGAGAGCCAGAACAGCTATCTGTTGATAGACCACTTTCAAGGCTGCTTCACGATGTTTCAGGAACCGTTCACGAGCCACCTCTTGCGAAGGTCGTGGTGCATGCCCAGCAACCCGAAAACGCATTTGCGTCTCAATTATCCACGTTTTCTGATGTATCAAAAAACGACGAATCAGCATAAGCGGGGCCAGTCGCGGTGCAGTCACCGTCACTTGTCCATCACGAGCCACAGTCAAGCGAAGATTTCTCAATCCACGACGACGCCGAATACGAATCAATCCTCCAAAACTGTCTCGTATTTCGCTCATTTCCGCAGTGCTTTTTTTAAATATTGTCCTGTGTATGATTCTGCTCGGTAAGCGACTTCTTCCGGAGTTCCTGTCGCGACAATTTTACCTCCACCCGAACCGCCCTCTGGACCAATGTCGATAATATAGTCCGAAGACTTAATGAAATCCATATTATGTTCAATCGTTACTACCGTATTCCCTTTCACTACCAATCGATCGAGTATTTCAACTAACTTCTTTACATCAGCATAATGCAACCCAATCGTCGGTTCATCCAACAAATAGATTGTTCGTTCAACATGCTGCCGATACAATTCAGAGGAAATTTTGACACGCTGAGCTTCACCTCCAGAAAGAGTCGTTGCCGACTGCCCCAGTTTGAGATATCCGAGACCAACCTCGTTGAGTGTTTTCAAACGATCCGCAATAGCGGGAATTTCATAAAAAAACGAGTATGCCTCTTCAATAGTCATGTCAAGTATTTCAGCGATATGTTTCTGTTTATATTTCACTTCAAGCGTTTCCTTGGCGAAACGTCTCCCATCGCACACATCACAAGGAACATACACGGTTGGCAAAAAATGCATCTCCACCGCGATAAAACCATTTCCTTCACAAGTTTCACAGCGTCCGCCCGGACGATTGAAAGAAAAGCGTCCAGCTCTCCACCCACGAACCCGCGCTTCTTCTGTCGAAGCAAACAAATCACGCACATGCGTCCATGCACCTGTATAGGTAGCGGGATTTGAGCGTGGTGTACGACCAATAGGTGACTGGTCAATCAGGACTACTCGCGAGAGATACTCACTCCCCGTAAAACTCTTGCACGAAAAAGTTTCATTGGACTTATAGCGTCGATCAAAACGAGCCTGAAGGTTTTTATGAAGAATATCGTACAAAAATGTTGACTTACCCGAACCAGACACGCCAGTCACCGAAATGAAACGCCCGAGTGGCACATCAACATTCATATCCTGGATATTAAAAAGCCGTGCTCCGCGAATTCTGAGTGCCCCTTTATCCTTATGACGGCGCGTTTCTGGAATTGGGAATTTCTCTTCTCCTCGAAGATACGCCAGTGTCAACGATCCGGAATCATTTTTTTCTGCAGTGAGAAGATTCTCCAAAAAACCAGACGTAACAACTTCACCGCCATGTACCCCTGCTCCCGGTCCGATATCAACCAAATAGTCACTTGCATAAATCGTGTCCTCATCATGTTCAACAATCAAAATCGTATTCCCCAGTGCCTGTAAATTTTTCAGTGTTTCAATCAAGCGATCATTGTCTCGGCTGTGCAGCCCAATCGTTGGTTCATCGAGTACATAGAGCGCCCCCACCAACTGGCTCCCCAACTGAGATGCCAAACGAATACGTTGTGCTTCACCACCAGAAAGCGTATTGGCACGCCGATTCAGCGTGAGATAGTCAAGTCCAACATTCAAAAGAAACCGGAGACGACTTCCAATCTCGCGTAAAACGACAGAGGCGATTTGCTGCTCACGCGGCGAAAGCTCAAGCGTTGCCAAAAACTGCTCGGCGTCGCCAGTCGGAAGCGCCGTGATTTCAACGATATTTTTTCCACCAATCAAAATATGGAGAGCCTCCTCGCGCAAGCGTGACCCCTGACAAGTTTCACAAGATTCATCTCCGAAAAAATGCTTCGTTCCGAGACCGTTGCACGCCTGACAAGCGCCATAGGGAGAGTTGAAAGAAAACAGTCTTGGTTCAACTTCCGGATAAGAAAATCCATCGTATGGACATGAGAATCGGGAAGACAACAGGGTAATTTCTTCCCCCAAAATAACTTTGACTAATCCGTCACTTTCCTCAAGCGCCCGTTCGACTGCTTCCGAAAGTCGTTCTTCGGATGTCTGTGGAAATTGCTTGAATTCTCCTAGGGGAATCTCATCCACAATCAAATCAATATCATGCTTTTTATTTTTGGAGAGAAGTATCTGCTCACGCAAACTCTGCCGTTTCCCATCAAGAAAAATCTCCACGAAACCTTTATTCAAAGCTGCGTACAAAAGCTGATAGTATTCACCTTTGCGACCTCGTACCACCGGTGCTGTAATAATCAAACTTCCCGAACGCTTTGTTTTCCGTACTCGTTCACGTACCAACTCACGCATTTCTTCCGAAGAAAGTTTTTCGATTTTCCGCTCACAGGTAAGACAATGTGGTTCCCCAATACGAGCAAACATCACGCGAAGATAGTCGTAAATTTCTGTGACTGTTGCAACGGTTGAACGAGGATTACGACTTGCTGACTTCTGATCAATAGAAATAGCCGGCGATAATCCTCTAATTTCATCAACATCTGGCTTTTGCATCGTATTGAGAAATTGTCGAGCATAAGCAGAAAGCGATTCGACATAGCGACGTTGTCCCTCAGCAAAAATCGTATCGAAAGCCAAGGAGGACTTACCGGATCCTGAGAGTCCAGTAATGACCACCATGCGATTGCGTGGCATATCAACATCAATATTCTTTAAATTGTGCGTACGCGCACCCCGCACCTCAATCCATTCAGATGGGGTATGCGGTGAAGCGGTCACTCGTGGTATCGTTTTTTTTGACATACAGAATATCCGAAGAAATAAGCTGTTCGGAACTTACAAAATACAAAAAGAATACTGCTGGAATTTCATACACATAAGCCACTCATGAGCTTATGATAATAACATACTTCTGATAAATTGTCACTCCTTCTCTGCAGTTTTCTTAAAGATTCGAAGTAATTTTGCTTCAGACGGTCGCTCTGGATGAGCAACGATTTCCGTTCGGCCTTCCGGAAGATGACGAAGAAAATGATGTATATTATCAATCCAGTCTACGCTTACTAGATAATCTGAAGTCGGAAGCAACTTCTCACGCCACAAATTCCGATTCAAACCATGCAAAAAAGAGAGTATACTTTTTGCTGGATGAAAACGAACATCACCAAGAATTCCGCGTGAACCAAAACGAGTATACGTAATAGAATATTCTTCCGCCACCTGAAGAAATGCCGAAAAAAACAAGGGAAAGAAATGTACATGTTCATGAGAATTCATCCCATCGGGTAAGCGACCAAACTTCTCCCGAAACAACTCTATTTGCGCTCGCCACTCTTCTTTCACCAAGCGTGGCGCCAAATCACCACACATCATATGCCAAAAAAAGTTTCCTAAACGCTTCACAGTTGAATCACCTTCATAGTCACCACGACCAAGGAAATGAATTAATTCCAGGTGAATATCAAGGGCAACTCCTGTTTTCATAAGTGCCTGAGCATCTTCCGCTGAAACAAAATGTACCAAAACAGCCACTCGGTCTACAAGACCCTCTCTCGCCAAATGAAGAATTGGCATCGAAGCTTCTCGTATACCATAATCATCAGCAACAATAATCAGTTGTTTTTCCATACAATGCTACAAAGAATCATGCTAAAAAAATTCAAGTTCCTCCTCTAATCGAGAGTAAAAAATAATCTACGTAAGCACGACCATCCAGACTAATCTTCCGGTTACCATCCTTGATTGAATCAATATACCTTCTTGTTTGAGACGAAAAGCCTTCTCTTTTTCTCCCCCACGATTGTATGCCCCAACTCGACCATCGCTACATATCACTCGATGACAAGGAATCTCGAGAGAATAATTTTTTTTCATCAAGCTTCCAACGGCCCGTGCTGCTCCAGAAAAACCAGCTTTCTCTGCTACACCCGCATAAGAAAGCGTCGTCCCTCTCGGAATACTCATTACCACCGCGTGCACTGCTTCAGAAAAAAAATTTTGGGGAGTCCTCATACAATTATCAAAAAAGAATCAATTACTCCTCTTCCTTGTTCCTATTGTACCAATCCGCTCCTAAAAACCAAAGAGCTCTATTCTAAAGAATAGAGCTCTCAAGAAAATTTCTTCTACAATGTTATTTTACCTCTCCTGTTCCAAAGGCAGCCTTTAAGTCGATTTTCGCCTTACTTAAAGTTTCTTTAAATGCGTCAAGGGCACTTTGTATTGCCACCTTTTTTGTCTCAGCAAGATCTTTAATTACAATGCCGAGCTTCTCTCCTTCCTTGCGTTCTGACTGAAGAGAATCCCGAGCCGATTTTAATGAAGACTGAAATGCGCTTCGAATAGTCTCCGCGTCTTTCCCTGCAGCACAATCTGTTTTCACTTGGTTCAGGGCAACGGCGACTATCGCTGCAAAAGTATCCACACCTCCAGCCCGATTTTCTTTCTGCTCAGTCGCAGCAGCATCGACTGATTTGCGGAAAGCATCGACTGCGGTATTCAACGAATCCCTTCGTGTCTCAACCGCTGCCTCTACTGTTTTTTTAAATTCTGCAACCGCTGCCTTTTTTTCATCGGTATCTGCGGCTGTTTCAAGCTTCTCATACCAAGCGTTCCGTCTCGCATCTTGACCTTCTCGCTTGTCGGTCAGCATATTATCCCTTGTATCACGATTTTCATCGAGATAATCAACTCGCTTCTCCTTTCGATCAACGAATTTTCCCTTTCTCTCTGTAAGCTTGCTCTCCATGTCTTTCACTCGAGAGGTAAAATTCTCACAAAACTTCTCTTGACGCTCATCCAGACGCTCTTCCATCTTCGTCTCACGCTCGGCCTGCCGTTCTT
>JAGOSP010000013.1:26795-33341 GCA_018062205.1 Candidatus Moraniibacteriota bacterium
GCCTGCCGTTCTTCCATGCCCGCTGCACGATCAGCCTTGCGCTCTTCCATGCTTGCCTCACGGGCTGCCTGACGCTCTTCATTCCCCACCATAGCGGCTGAAACAGTATATGGAACTGCCACAACTACTATACCAACAATAATTTTAGTAACACTAGAGACTGTTTTCATCATAAAATTGACTTACTTCATTAAGTGATGACCCCTCAGCTTCAAGAATCAACGATTCGCCTGATATTTCACTTGCTATCGCAGACTTGTCGATATCAGACTCGCCTCCGATATCATCAACAATAGCGTCAATGGTAGCTGGCTTCTGCGTATCAGGAAGCGGAGCAACTTGTGGTTCTTCCGAAAGACCTGGGCGTACGGGTTGTACTTTTTGAGGAATCATGGACAGAGGATCTTGTTCGGCTGATTGATTTGACATCTGTTGAACAATCACGAATCCGAGCACAACTATGAGCACAATAACTACCGAAACACCGATAATTTTTTTGGCATCCATAAAAATTTTGTATCTTGATTTTATTAGCAAATAAGAACTCAGTTCAACAAAGAAAGTTTCGACCCTCCTTCTTTAATTCGAACGTATCACTATGAAGTATACTCGAAAATATATATTTTTGCACGCAGCAGCCGCTCTTCCTCCGGCATGATGCTGCTCCTTCCTCTTATTTTTTCGGTTCACGCTTCGCCTCAAGCGCCCGAATTTCATCGCGGAGCAGAGCTGCTGTTTCAAAATCAAGCGCCTTCACAGCTTGCTTCATTTCTTTTTCCTTTAAACGAATCAGTTTTGCTGGATCCTTGGCAAATACCTGCTCATCGAGTGAAAGATTTATTCGTACCGCTTTTTCGTGTTCGCTCTCCAGGTGCTCAGTGATATCATGAATAGTTTTTCGAATCGTTTCAGGTGTGATGCCATGTAGAACATTGTATTCCGCCTGTATTTTCCGGCGTCGATTTGTTTCATCCAAAGCATATTTCATCGAATTGGTAATCCGATCTGCGTACAAAGTCACTCGGCCGTTCACATTGCGTGCTGCCCGACCAATAATCTGAATCAACGAAGTTTCTGAGCGAAGAAAGCCCTCTTTGTCTGCATCAAGAATACCAATAAAGGATACTTCCGGAAGATCAAGTCCTTCGCGAAGCAAGTTCACTCCAACCAAACAATCAAATTCTCCCTTCCGAAAGGCTGTTAGAATTTTAATGCGATCAATAGTTTTAATATCACTATGCAAATATTCTGAGCGAATCCCTTTTTCTTTCAGATATATCGAGAGATCTTCGGCCATCTTTTTGGTTAATGTCGTCGCAATCACGCGCCCACCTTTGACGATCTCTTTCTCCGTCTCAGAAATAAAATCTCCAATTTGACCGAGATAATCTGTCTCTGGCGCCGCTCGAACGCCACGAACTTCGACTTCTGGATCCAACAAACCTGTTGGACGAATAACTTGCTCTACTATCTGTGCACTCACTTCCCGTTCATAATCCGAAGGTGTCGCTGAGGTAAACACGATTGGCCCGACTCGCTCCAAAAACTCCTCAACCCGTAATGGTCGATTATCAAGAGCCGACGGAAGACGGAAGCCAAATTCAACCAATGTTTGCTTGCGAGATCGATCACCAGCATACATGCCTCGCAATTGAGGTAAAGTCACGTGTGACTCATCAATCACGGTCAAAAAATCAGGGGTTCCATCGGGAAAATGCGGAAAATAAGAAAGCAATGTCTCGGCCGGTTCGCCTGGCAGCTTCCCCGAAAGATGTCGCGAGTAATTTTCAATACCACTGCAATAACCAATCTCTTCAATCATCGCGAGGTCATATGTCGTCCGACGTTTTAGTCGCTCAACTTCAAGTAATTTCCCCTCTTTTTCAAGCTCTGCCAGACGCAGTGCGAGTTCAGCACGAATATTAATCAACGATTGAGCCTTTTCATCCTCATTAGTAATGAAATGCTTGGCTGGGAAAAGAAAGATATCTTGAGGTTCATCAAGAATTTTTTGTGTCACGGGATCAATTTTTATTATACGTCCTATTTTCCCTGCCACAATATCAATGCTATACATGTACTTCTCCGAAATTGGCATCGCCTCAACGCGATTCCCAAGACTCCGAAAAGATCCTGAAGTCAAATCAGCGTTCGTCCTCTCAAAAAAAATCGACACCAGTGTGTGAAGCAATTCCGTACGCGTCATAGGCATTCCTACCGAAAGGCGCAAATTCTTCTTCTCATATTCCACCGGACTTCCTAATCCATAAATACAAGACACCGAAGCAACAATAATGGTGTCACGTCGCGTGAGCAACGCCTGGGTCGAAGCATGCCGCAGACGGTCAATCTCTTCATTAATCTGTGCATCTTTTTCGATATAGGTATCCGTCACGGGCAAGTATGCTTCCGGCTGATAAAAATCATAGTAAGAGACGAAATAGTGCACTGCATGTTCAGGAAAAAAACTCTGGTATTCTTGGGCTAGCTGCGCCGCTAAAGTCTTATTGTGAGCAATAACAAGAGTTGGTTTGCCAATATTAGCAATCACATTAGCCATGGTGAATGTCTTACCAGAACCAGTCACCCCGAGTAATGTCTGAAACGTGGACTGTGATTTCACACCGCGAGTAAGCGCTTCAATTGCCTCTGGTTGATCCCCAGCTGGTTCCCAATCTGATTTGAGATTGAATATTGACTTTTTCATAGATTTGAAGTGTAATACACATTTATTCTTTTGACAAATTTTCTATTTTTTAAAATAAGCCCCATAACCAATCAGGATGATTCGTACAGCTACCTCTCTACACCAAAAATTCGCAGCGTCACTGTTCATAATTCTGCGATTTCCATTGCAGAAATTCTTTCCACCCAAAACGAGCTCTTTTTTGATATACTCAAGTATGTCATCAGCTCACTTTGTTAAATGATTTTATTTATGTCGCGCCAAGAAACAACTTCTCTTTCAAAAATATTTGTCACGCTCCAGTTCCTTATACTCAGCTATTTCGTTCTCTTTCACCCGATTCATCAGCCCTTTGGTCCGCAAGATGTTGTCGCTTGGACCATAATCATAGCGGGCTGTACCCTTGGAATATTTGCTCTACTTTCATTTCGTAAAAGTTCTTTCCGTATTGTTCCTGAGCCAAACGACAATGCAACTCTTATCACGGATGGTCCGTACGCTTTCATTCGTCATCCTATGTACACCGCACTCATTCTTCTCACTTTTGGCCTCTTTATAAACTACCCAATTCCAAGTCATTTTCTTGCATTTTCTCTCCTTTTTATCACACTCAATCTCAAACTCACCTACGAAGAAAAACTTCTTCTCCGGATGTTTCCTCGTTATCAAAAATATCAGGCCTCAACTCACAAGTTATTTCCTTTTGTCTATTAAAAAAGTTTCTTGCTTTTAATTTTAGAAGGTTTTTCCCCTCTACATCTTCTGAAAAAATCGACACCCGAAGCGCCAGATACTCCTTCCATGATGACGATGTTGATACAAAAGGTAGAGAGAAATTCCAATAAAAAGAATAATTATTACATCAAATACCATTTTGACATGCTCAATATCACGCCAAAGCGTTGAGAGTTTCGCGAGACCGAAATATCCCACAAGCAAATATCCCATATCCTTGATGAAATATCCCACAAGTGTCACTATAATATAAACACGGATATTCATCTTAAAGATCCCAGCAGCAAACGAGAAAGGTGTCGTCGGCATAAATGGCAATACGCGTGTCAAAAAAAGTGCCCCGCCGTCTTTCCAATGCTGTCCGATAAAACGCTTTCCAACTTTTTCGATGTCCACATGAGTCACACCAAACCACTTTCCGACTCGCCCAACCAATATGCCCTCTCCCTTATCTCCCAAAAAATAATAAAAATAAGCACCGAGTGTTTTTCCAAAACTTGCGAGTACTGCTAAAAACACAAGATACCACCATTCCTCATGGCGAACCAACGCGATCGATCCCGCAATACCGGTAATAAACATGGAAGGAATCGGACTGATGAATTCTTCTAGAAATGACCCAACCAATACGAACCAGCCCAAAGGAACATGGGTGGCATACCAAGCAAACCAGGCGCTCAAATGATGTGCGGAAAAAAACATACCAATTCTTTTACAAACAAGATTCTCTGATTCGTTTTCTTACTATTACAGAAAAAACAATAGTTCTGGAGTTATTCCCAAAACACTACTCCGCCGAGAAGAATGCTCGACATCTTATTTCTTGTTTATTTCTGCATTCAAAGCTTGATTTCGAAGACCAAGCGCGGATAAATTTTTTGCGTGATCAACAATATTCTGCCCAGCTGTTACGGAAAACCACGCTACGACAAACGCAATCAAAAAAATCAAGACGAGCGAAAGCGCTCTTGATACTTCCTGACTTGAATCAAAAAATAAACGAATAAATTTTGTCATGTGTCAAAATAAGGATACTCTTGCCTCCAGTATAATAGAGATCCGAGAATAAAGACACCCTTTTCTATCGCCCAATAGCGATTATTCGCTTTTCAATCGAGGCTATTGGCAGATGATTTCCTGTTGGATAATCACGTATTGCCCCCTCAAAAACCTTCTTTGGATACCGATACAAAGCACCAAAACGAGTCCCTGGGTCATGAGTGATATATTCATCTGTTACAGCGTCATACCCAAGAACTAACACCATGTGCGTTTCTGGTCCCGGAAGAGTAAAATGTGGATTTTTCAGCAGCCGACCATTCAGAGGGACGATAAGAATCTCTCCCTGAGCGAGAGCTGTCAAAAGAGTCTCTCCAGTCACCCATTTCAGAAGTATACCGTCTTCTCTTCCTGTATACGCTTGGAAAAGTTTCAAGGTATCTTCGGCCGAGGTGTCTACAGAAGTTCCAAAGAGTTGTTCTGATAATTGAGATAATACCAATATCTCCTGTTCTGCTTTGATATTTGAAATTGGTGCTTCATTTCCAAGGCGAGATGCCATCAGAACCGAGGCTTCTTCACAACCGTTTTGAAACACTGAATCCTTCCATTTTCCCATCGGCGCCTGCACTACAAAGGGAGCTACGCCTACTACTCCCGTGGTGTATGAAGGAGTACCTACAGTCTCCTTCTCCTGACTCACAGATGGAGATAGCGACATTTTTTCCTCTCTCTCGCCGGACAATAATTGCTCCTGTATCCATACTTCACCTGAAAAAGAAGTGTCTAGTAATTTTTTTTGTTCTTTCGAAAAAAGAACGGCTATTACCACAATTATAAAAATAATTCCGCAACAAATAAGTACTTTGTATTTCATATGGAAGCATAATAACCGCTTTCTCTCAAAAATCCTAGGGCGAAAAAATAGCTTATTTAGAGCTCATTTTTCATGTATTGACTGTTTCAATTTTCTATGCTACAATACCCCTTGCAATTAATGCAAGAGGAAATGTAGTCGGATTTCTCTCGAAAAGTAGACACGAAGCAAAACTATGACCGGAACTATCAAGACGCTCACAGAACGTGGATTTGGATTCATCTCACGCGAAGGTGTAGAGAAGGATCTTTTCTTCCACTCCAAGGAGCTCGTAGGTGTTACCTACGATGAGCTCAAAGTTGGCGATACCGTCACCTTTGAAGTCACTGAGGGCCAGAAGGGTCCTGCGGCTACCAACGTATCCCTCGCCTAATCGCGATCGATGCTCAAAAGACCACTCTCGAAAGGGAGTGGTCTTTTGTTTGTCCCTCACAACAAAAAAGTCGGGCCCGATCAGGTACCCGACACTCAACACCCTGCTTCATCGTCTTCTCGACCTCTCCCATGGCACTGGCCTCTCGCGATTCATCGCCCACACTCTCTCAAACCCACGGCACAAAGCGAATGTCTTTCGATCCGTTGCCGTCTTCACTGCCACGTTTCGGTAGTAGTAGAGAAATTCAGCGATATACCCACTCACTTGCTCCGGCCAATCGGTTCGCTGTGCCAAGTAATCATGGATGACCCGATGCAAATGCCGACGTTTCTTCTGAGGGAACACCAGCCGCGCAACCACAGACTCTGGCTGCTCCGCAAGTCCGACCTGAGTCATGAAGACGGTCCCCATAGAACGCGCGAGAACCTTTGATTTTCGGTGATTCACTCTGAATCCAGCGACCTCGATAGTCTTTCTGATTTCCCTCCTCTGTTCTGCCGAAATAATCAACTCAGAAGAAAACGTGAGGTCATCAACATACCGAGTGTACTTAAGCTCCCACTTCTTACATAGCTCTCGCAATGGAGCATCAATAAACACCTCGCAGAAAAGATTCATGAGAAATGGTGCACTCGGACCACCGACCGCAAGCCCTCTCCCAAATGAACCTGAAAAATACATCCGCAGCAGTCCAAATACCTCCTGAAAAAATAGATCATCACGAATGATATCTCTGCGCGGGTCCGTTGCGAAAAATTTCAACGAAACTTCCTCTTCATACACGGCATGCTTCACCACGCGCGCAATAAACAACGCCAATCGCTCCAGATCAAGACCAGGATACGCATCCTTGATATCCGTGATGTAAAAAAA
>JAGOSP010000022.1 GCA_018062205.1 Candidatus Moraniibacteriota bacterium
GTTCAAAGTATTCCGAGAAACCGGGCGCCATGACGCCGCCTTTCTCTGCGAGCCAGAGAGGGAGAGTCCAGTGCCAGAGGGTGACGAAAGGTTCCATACCGCGAGCACGGAGGGCGAGGATGACCTGTCGGTAGTGCTCGATGGCCGCTTCGTCGAATTCACCTTCGCGCGGCTCGATGCGGGACCATTCGATGGAGAAGCGATGGGCATTGTGTCCAAGAGAGGCTGCAAGGTCAAAGTCGGATTCATATCGAGAATAATGTTCGCAAGCAGCTCCAGAAATATAGTTCTGAGGATTGGTTGCTTCGGCGCGAAATTTTTCCCAGTGTGGATTCCAGGAGAAGGTTTTCTCTGATTCACGGGCCAAGCGTTCGGCATTGGCAATCTCCCATTCGCTCCAGTCATTGTGATTGTTACCTTCGACTTGATGTGCGGCAGTGGCAGCGCCCCAGAAGAAATTTTTCGGGAATTCAAGTTGCATAAAAAAAATAGTTTGCTGGATGACTCTTCATCTTGGATTGTAGCGTGAGTCTGGAGAAAAAGAAAACAGGGGACAGATGCTTGATTTAGCAAATGTCCCCTGTGTGACGGCGAGCGGTTCAGCCTGATGCCTCCCCCCCGCTTCCTGCCCCTGGGCATCCATCGGCATTGCACCCGTCCGGATACCCCAATCGCTCGAAGTCCTGGATGATGTTGGCGACTCCCGCTGACGCCAGAAGCATGACGGTGTCGGTGGGGCACGAGCGTTCATTGCTGATTACCCGTGTACCGATACGGCCGTTCTTCTGATCGCGATAGCAGGCCAACGCCACATCCGCTTCGCCGATGGTGAGGTGGCAGCGATATGTCTTCGGCATTGCCTGGGCGCTTGAGGCAACCCAGCCGGCACTCGCGAAGTCGTAGTTGCAGCAATCGTCATTGGCCACCATGACGACCAATGTGACGCTGCCTTTTTGGTAAAAAAACCGCTGCGCCTCTGCGGCGGCACTACTGGCACCGGCATTCCCCATGGTAATGAAGAGTGCAGTGGCGATGAAGGAAGAAAGAGCTGTTTTCATAAAAAAAATCTCCCGAGAGAAAATACTGTAAAAGGGCGAATGTTGCGTATTTGAAAATCGCAACTTCTCAGTATAGTACAAAGTATCTGTGTAGTCAATAGTCCGTAGTCAATAAGTTTGACTTTTTGGCTCAAATTCAGTATTCTTGAAAAGAATTATTCTGAATATTTCTTCCAAATTTCTTTTTTACTTATGGATTCACATTTTCAGTTTCCTGATCCCAAAACAACCAAGCCGGCTGAACGACGAGTACAAAGGGTGTTGGAAATGCTTCCTGGAATACTGACTTGGACAACTATTCTCGGTATGCCGTTGCTTGCGTATTTTTTTCCGCTAGTGGCAGCCGTATTCATTATCCTTTTTGATATTTATTGGGTGCATCGGGCAATCTATATTTCGCTTCTTTCGGTGTACGGGAATCATCTTGTTTCAGAGGGGAAACGGATTGATTGGTGGGAGCGCTGCCAGCATACCTTGCATCCGGAGCAATATACGAAGCTTCTTGATGATCGACTGGCTCAACTGAATGAAAGTCGACGTGCTTTGCCGATACTTTCGTTCTGGCATCGCCATCTCATGCGCAAGGAAATGCGGCGAACGAAAGCTATCCTTTACGAAACAAAAGCTCTAGTTCCAATGCAAAAAGAGATTTTGGATTGGCGGGAGATAGTACATGTTGTATTATTGCCGACCGCGGGGGAGCCAGCAGAAATTATTGAGCCAGCTATTCAGTCATTAGTGGAATCTAACTTCCCTAAGGAGCAGATGATTGTATTGCTTGCGACAGAAGAGCGAGAGAATAGAGAGACGCGTGTTCCGAAAGTCGAATATCTTCAGGAACGCTTCAAGGGAATTTTCCGCGAGTTTCTTGTGACGACTCACGTCGTGGAGGGAGGAGAAATGAAGTGCAAAGCTTCGAATGCTCGGTTTGCAGCTCGTGAATTGATGAAATATCTCGATGAGCGAGGTATTGACTACACCAAAGTGATTTTTTCAAATTTTGATTGTGATAGCGTGGCGCATCCGGAATATTTCGCCGCATTGACCTACGCATATGTCACCGATCCCAAGCGTCTGCAGCGAGCGTATCAGCCTATACCGATGTATCACAATAATTTGTGGGATACAGCCGCGGTGGTGCGTCTGGTGGTGACTGGTTCAAGCTTTTGGCATCTTTTTCAGAGCACGCGCCGGCAAATGGTGACTTTCTCATCACATTCAGAGCCGTTTGATACTTTGGTAAAGGTTGGCTTTTGGCCAGTCAATATGATTAGCGAAGATTCGATTATTTATTGGAAATGCCTTTCATATTTTCATGGGGATTATCAAGTGACCCCCATTCATTTACCGGTCTCATTGGACGCAGTTTTGGCAGAGACGTGGTGGAAAACTATTCAAAACCAATATAAGCAAAAACGTCGTTGGGCGTATGGGATTGAGAATTTTCCAGTCACCATGCGAGCGCTCTGGCCAGACCGGGCTATCCCTCTTTTTACGAAATTGCGGATTTCTTTTGAAATGGTTGAGGGCCATTATTCTTGGGCAACCACGTCAATGATTTTGACCTTTGTCGGATGGCTGCCGCTTATTCTTGGGGGGCACGCTTTTCAAGAAAGCGTTCTTGCTCATAATCTTCCATTTATGACCAAGACACTGATGACACTTGGCATGACCGGACTCTTGATCTCGATTCCGCTCGCATTGGTATCTCTTCCGCCCAAACCAAAACGATATGGTCGAAGTAAATATTTTGTCATGTTTTTTCAGTGGATATTCCTTCCTATTGTTGCTTTTCTCTCAGCCTTTCCAGCGATCGATTCGCAGACACGTTTGCTTTTTGGGAGATACTTTGGTGAATTTTGGGTGACCGAAAAAATGCGTAAACAATAAATTGTAGGAGATTGGGTGGATATGGGCAAAATGAAATCCAGCACGTAAATCGATGCTGGATTAAATCCACTCGGTGTATGATTGATGGATACATTTCTGCGGGAATCTCCAAAGAACGCATCCTCGCCGATTTCTTATTTCCAGATAGAGGCCTGCGGGCTGGCTGGTTCCATCGGGATGGATTTTTTCAGTTTTATACACAATCTCTCGGGTTGCGAAGAAGAAATCTATTTGTAAAACACGAAGATGTTCGTGTTTCGTTGTATTTCGGTGCGAATCGGGCGCAATTTCTCCAGGGTAGAGAACCCCTGTATGAATTGTCACCTCTTGGTTGTTTTGAAACGCAGCCTTGAGTTCGTGGATGGATGATTGGGTATACCGATCAACCACAATGAAAATGCAGGAGATAGTTGCCGTTTTTATGGCCTTGATTTCTTCCGGCCATGATTTGAGCCATTCTTTGGGCCATTCTTCTGGCATGATGAATTCCTTTCCCAATTGTTAAAGTAGAATGATTTATAGCGTATTTTCGGGTATTTTGTCAAATTTGAGACATTGACTCTTCCTCATTTTGGTGCTATAGTGAAGGGGAGTTATTTACAGTTTTTTTTGCCTTTCTCCGGGCGGAGAGAGGATTCAACCATCCCTGAAGGAGGGGACATCATGAGCAGGAGAAGAAGTAGCGGAGAACAAGAAGCAGTCTCGGGCGAAATGGGAGGTAGGCGGTTTCGTCGAGCAGTTCCCGGTCAAAATGGGCGAATCACTGGTACTCGTGACCAGCCGATTGCCTTTGGTCCGGCGGTGATTTTTGCTCCAGCCAGCCAGCCGGTTGTTAGGCATCGTTCGCCGCAACCGAAGGTAATTGCTTCCACTGCTGCGTATCATCAGCGGCATTGTTTCGGAACATGTCGTGCGGTTGTGATCGGCGAAATGCTTACCGCACCAGCTACCGGTGACCCACGCGAGCGTACTGCAGCGCGGCGCGCGGCGCGCATGATGATGCCTGCTCGGTCACGGTAGGGGCTTTCGGTCTCAGCGAGTGCGAGTCTCAATTTGTTGGAGGCGGGTAGGAGGAGCCTCAATATTATTCTTTCGATGGGTGTCGTTCGAGGAAACTCTCGGATGACTTCGAGAAGGTAGCGCTTAACTGAGGCTACCTTTTTTCTTTTGAAAAAAAGTGGACATGCAATCGGTCGGCACTATTCCATGTGGACACGATCAGTGAACCGAGTAAGGGATTGACGAAGAAGAGGATGTTTTTCGAGTACGGGATCAGCAGCCAGCAGAAGCTCTGCTTCGATACGAGCGAGCGAGATGAGCTTGAGGTTGGTAAGACTTGCCATCGCAACATCAGGAATACCAGATTGGCGTGTTCCGAAGAAAGAACCTGGCCCACGGAGCGCAAGATCAGTTTCGGCAAGGGCAAATCCATCACTACTTTTTTCAAGCGCTTCGAGACGAGCGTTTTCGATTGAGGCATGATCCCCGGGAATGAGGAAACAATAGGATTGATGTTCACCTCTTCCGACACGTCCGCGGAATTGATGAAGTTGAGAAAGACCAAAGCGATCGGCTTCTTCAATGACGATGACTGTCGCGTTGGGGATATCGATACCAACTTCAACGACGGATGTTGCAACGAGGATATCGAAGGAACGTTCTTGAAAAGCATTCATCATGGCTTCTTTTTCTTTGGATTTCATTCTTCCGTGGATGAGTCCGATATTCAGATCTGGAAAAATTTCTTTTTCGAGTTTTTCGTGTTCGGCGATAGCGGCTTTGACATCTTTGAGAGCGAGTGATGTCTCTACCAGCGGGAAGATGATAAAGGCTTGGCGACCCTTTTGAATTTCTTGGCGAATAAATCCCTCGATTTTTGCTCGGTCGGTCTGATTTCTGACGATTTTGGTAATAATTGGCTTACGATTTTTTGGCATTTCATTCAAGAGAGAAATATCGAGATTGCCAAAACAAGCGATGGCAAGCGTTCGAGGAATTGGTGTCGCTGTCATAGCAAAGAAATGAGGCACCGATACAAGTTGCCCATCGTCGCTTTGGAAACTCTGCTCTTGCAGTTTGGCACGTTGTGAGACACCAAAGCGGTGTTGCTCATCGACGACCACCAGTGCCAGAGAGCGAAATCGGACTTTGTCTTCGAGTAAAGCGTGTGTGCCAATAATGATGCTTGGGAGGCCAGCCTCGAGAGCAGAAAGGAGGGTTTTTTTGGAGACTTTGTCACCATCGAGGAGTTGATAATTTTTTGTATAGAGAGCGAGTTGTTGTCCGGTATGGGCGAAGAGTCGTGAGAGTGACTCAAAATGCTGACGAGCGAGCACTTCGGTTGGAGCAAGCAACACTGATTGATTGCCCGAGAGAGCAACAGCATGAAGACCGATGGCAGCTACGGCGGTTTTGCCGGAACCAACATCCCCATTGAGCAGCCGGTTCATGGGTCGGTCGAGTGCGAGATCAGAGAGTAGTGAAGCAGCCGCTGCATCTTGGGCTCTTGTAATCGTGAAAGGAAAGGAAGAAATAAAGTCTTTTGTTTCGGATCGTCGAGGAGAGATGGGCGTCGCATGCGCACCCTGATAGAGCGCTCGTATTTCGAGTGCCTTAAGCTGAAGAAGAAACATTTCATCGAAAGCAAAACGCTTTTTGGCAATAAGAGCGACCTCTTCATTTTTGGGAAAATGAATATCGAAAAGTGCGCGATGGAGAGAGGGAAGATGGAGTTTCTTGATCAGTTTTTCTGGAAGTGGATCAGGAATCGTCTCGAATTTTTTGAAAAGAATGGCAATAAGATAACGCAGATATTTCGAGGTAATGCCAGTGGTTTCTGGATAGACCGGAACAAGACGAGCGGTGTGAGTGGCATCACGGGCAGCTCGTTCAAAAGCAGGGCTCGAAATGACAAGTCCTTGTCGGTCCTCGGTGACCTTGCCAGAGACGCGAATTTCCATGCCCTGAGCGAGGACCTGCCCAATAAATTTTTGATTGAACCAAATAAGACGAATAGATCCGGATTCATCGGTGAGGGTGGCACTGGTGAGAAGCATGTGCTGCTTAAAACTTCTCTGGACGGAAAATTGGGTGAGCGTACCAGCAAAAGTCGCCCGCATTAAAGGAGCAGCCTCAGAAAGAGGAAGTGTGTGCGAATAGTCTTCGTAGCGACTGGGAAAATGAAGAAGAAGATCAAAAAGAGTGAGTATGCCAAGATGAGCCAACTTGCTTTGCTGTTGGGGTTTGATGAGCGGGAAATCAGTAAGGGGGGTATCGAGAATCATAGAGAGATAAAGTAGAAGAGTATAGGGAGTATAGCGCGACAGAGAGGGTGTTTCAAATGAAGTAAAAAAGCAAGAAAAATCCCGCTGGTTGAGGGCGGGGGAGCAAATTCGGACACTCGCAATTGGAGGACCGAAGCAAGAGAGTGAGTCGAGCAGAGAGAGTACGGCAATCAAATCAGATGAAACGGTGGTTTAGCACGCATATGATGACGCGCTTCCGCTGAGGGCTTCAGCATAGGTTACGCACCGCCGCGATACAACCACTTCTCGCGCAGGAAGACCAAATAGCGGCTGATCGCGTTGAGGTGCAGTAGCACTGGCAAGATGGAAACCCTGCTGTTTTTCCCAGGAAACGAGATCGTTTCCACAGCATATCGCGATGAATTGTTCCGCAGTGGCACAGAGGTTTTCTTCCGCCATGGGAGAGCCATTGATACTGCCATGGATGCAAACGCCATGATTAATGGCGAAAAATCGAATTGATATGCCTTTCTTTTTGTCAGAGAAGCGGTCTGTTTGCTCGTTCAGATCAGCAAGACCAACCGAATAGCCAGCCACGAATATTCCTGCCCCTCGGCCGTTTACCCTGTATGAGTATTTTATAACCAGAGCTTTTTTCATTGGTAAACCTTTCTTATAATAGAGTGGATGCGTTCCCCGCTCGCTCACTTTTAGAGACTATTTTGTTAAACAACACGATGTTACCGTACCCTCATTATTTTTATTTGTCAATCGAAGATTTTGCTTGATGTGTCCTCGGCAGGAGTCGAACCTGCGTTTCCTCCTTCGGAGGGAGATGTCTTATCCGTTATACGACGAGGACTCTTTTCTTTTCAAAAAAACCGGGCAATCCGCGCAGATACCCTTGCTTGAGTAAGAGGCGCGGACCCGGAATTATTCATGTGCGCTTGGCAGGAATCGGACCTACGACCTTCTGGACCGCAACCAGACGCTCTATCCACTGAGCTACAAGCGCAAAACGGGTGATGTTTTTCTTCGATGAATTCACGAGGAAAACAAAGTTAAATATGCAGCAATTTTTCGAGAATGTCAACCATACTTGGATCATGCGGTTTTTCATCGACATGTTCACGAAGATAGAGTCGAACAGTGCCGTGGTCGAGATCACCGAGTGGGATATGCACGTGAGAAACAAGTCGCCCATGAGTATGCAGAGAAAGCAGTCCTTCAAGCGGAGGATCGATATGGATGAAAAAGGACTGCAGTGTGTCAAACGTATAAAATTCATTGTGAGCGAGGATTCCTCGTGTGGTGATTGCAAAGTGATAGATTTTTGGTTCGGCAATATGAAGAAGATACCCAGCGATACCAGCAAGGATGAAGGTAATAGCCATGATAGGGCTGTTGGTATAGAGTGCCCAAGCGATAATAGCAATGAGAGCGATGGTGACGATAATCTGTGATTTTTGCCCAAGTTCAAAGGTATCATGCTCTGGGGCGCTCCACTCGAGGAGTACATTTCCGAAATAGGGAGAAAGCGGTTTATGATCCATAAATGTATTTTATGATAGAGAATATCTTTCTACTACTATACCATAAAATGTTTACAATCCGCTGTTCCCTTGCTAGGATTCTGGAGACGGAAAGGCAGCCCTGTTTTGTGTGGTCTCTCGAGCGGGGCAGAGGGCTGATTTGTGAACACTGAAAATAGGTGAGAAATAAGGAAGCGTGGCCGAGTGGTTGAAGGCAACAGTCTTGAAAACTGTCGTACCCGAAAGGGTATCAGAGGTTCGAATCCTCTCGCTTCCGC
>JAGOSP010000002.1 GCA_018062205.1 Candidatus Moraniibacteriota bacterium
TCAAAGAATGGCGACGCTTCCTCGAAACCCCCATCGTCTTCAAACAAGAACCCCCCCTAAAACAAGACTCCAAATAATCTCATTCCTCAAGTGGAACGATTGATTTCTGAGGTGATGTCCTCCACCTGTTGGATGAGGTTCGAACCTTGTATCATAGCTGTCCTTGAAATTAGAGGACGATGTTCGAACCTGTTTCCTGTTATAATGATTGAAAATACCTATTATGCCTTACCCTATTATCGGAATGAGTCCAGGAAACAGTTACTTTAAGGATGCTGAAGTTTCTTACCTCCTAAAAACTACTGTTGGCCGCTTTGGTCACACAGGCATATTAATAGCTGATATCCCTGCTATAGCGACTTATATGGCATATGGGTATCCAGAAACGCGAGCAAGGAACAAGGCTATCCCCAAAGGGAATAACTTAAAGAATAGGAGCCGAAGGATTGCCGAACAGATGGGAATAAGTGAAAAGGTGCGTATTATTGATTGGGCTAAAGAAGTCGAAAATAACCCTGCCTATCAACGGTACTATGATGCTATTCGTACTCTATACAAAGAAAATGAAGCATTCGCAAAGGAAGTTGATGAAACTACCCTATCAGTACTAGAAGCGAGCGAAAGAAATATACCTAATCTAAAAGAAGCCACAAAAGTAGCTGTCCATTACTTACTCTCAGAACTGGCATTTTTAGAATTTGCCCCTAACTTCCTAGATACAGAACAAGTTGTATATGTATACCACAGAAATTGGCCTGTATATGAACGCTATGTTTCAGGAGTATTTGATGGGAAACAAAAACCTCATCTTGATTTCCTTCTTCTAGAGAATCCTAAAGAAACCTATCAGCCCAGAACCGGTGAAGCTCAAATGGAACGAATTCAAGAAGAAAAAACCCTACGTTGTTCTTTTGCTAACTATCCCCCTGGATTTATCGAAGATGAAAAAACAGGAAATTTCTCAGGAATTTTTTATGATTTAATCTGTGACTTTGCTAAAAAACAAGGCTGGCATATTAACTGGAGTGAAGAAACTGGTTACGGAGTTATTGGAGAAGGCTTGAGTGAAGGGAGATTTGATGTTTTTGCTGCACCTACTTGGCCTACACCTGAGCGAATAAAGGACCTTACACTATCTAAATCAGTCTACACGAGTGACGTAGCGCTTCTGGTAAGGGAAGGAGATCAGGATATTGCTTCTCTAGAAGAAACGAAAGAAAATAAGTTCTTTCGAGTTGCTATTAAAGAGGGTGACATTTCTGATTCTATAGCAAATGCTGATTACCATAATTGGAGAAAAGTGCGAGTACCACAGCTAACTGATCCTGAAGAACTCTTACAATTTGTTGCTATTGGAGATGCGGATGCTACATTTGCTGAAGCTTTCCTCGTAGAAAAATTTAATGAAAAAAGTGAAGTTAAGCTCGTTAGTATTTCGAAAACTCCCGTGAGAATATTTGGTAATTGCTTCGTTCTCTCAGAAGCTAACACGAGTTTAAAGTTTCTCTTAGATGAGTTTATAGAATCAAAGATTGCTGATGGAACTGTTCACAAACTCCTGGAAAAATATGCTCCACGTTATAAAGGGCAAGGTATATATATTTAACTTCGGTTCGAACTCCAACAGCGGGTACTAAAAAACGAGACTTGTTTAAGCCTCGTTTTAGCTGCTCCACCTACTGGACACTATTAGAACCTGTTTGCAATATCCTTCCTTCTCCCCCGCCCCGTGAAACACTATATATTCTCCCTTTCCATAATATCAAAACCTGTTGCGACCGCATCACATACGAAGTCTTCTAATTGGGTCGTGTCCTCTTTGAGTTGTGCCCTTCGGAGACAGGCGTAATAAAGTTGCTTGTCCTCTTGTTTGATAACAGCTGGTGCCAAATTCTTTTTGAGAAACATCGCCGTCACTATCATCCTCCCTACCCGACCGTTACCATCAGAAAATGGGTGAATCTGTTCGAATGTCGCATGAATCTTTGACACATGAGCGATAGTATCTTTCGATTTTTCCCCAATGTTCTTTATCAAATCTTTCATCAAAATAGACACCTTCATATAATTCGCTGTTGGCACATTAGAACCAACAATCCGCACCCCATGATTACGGTATATGCCCGCATCATCTCTGATGCCATTCATCAGGATGCTGTGTAGCTTGAGTATCAGAGTTTCATCGATTTTCTGAACACTTTGCAAATGCTGGAACAAGTATTGCAAAGCGGTCTGATGATTTTTTACTTCCAATTGCTCCACAATACTCTTATTTGGTATCGACTTATTATGAAACATAATATCGGCCGTTTCATCCTCTGAGAGCGTCGAACCCTCAATCTTGTTGGAGTTATACGTCAGAGAGAGAATAAATTGATTGTAAATATCAGGACTATTCACAATAGCGCTCAGAATATTTTTGTGCCTTCCCGCTCTCTTTTCCAGGAGCTCTTTTTTGGCCACCAAAAAACTTTCTGGAATACTCTTTTGTCCGGTATATTCTTTATAGAGCTCATCGATACTGTCTGCTTGCTTTTTCCGAGGCTGAGATTTCCCTGTCCACCAATTATTAAACGCCACAAAAGACACCCCTACCTTGGTAGCGAGTTTCGTCTGGGTGAGTCCCGAAAGATCTTGAATAATTTTCAGCTTTTCTTGTGTGCTCATAGTATAATACCAGTATACTGAACTTTATAAAGTTTGTCAATAATATATATATTTATATAGTTACAAATATATCCCAGATAACAAAAACAAGGCTTGTTACAACCTTGTTTTTCAATGCTCCGGCGAGTGTCTGTTTGTCCGTAGCCTTAGCTGAGGTGGAGACTACGTTAGAACCTCATTCTCATTACTTAATTACTAAAAACCGCCCTCATTGCTGAGGGCGGTTTCATGATTTTACGTCAGTTCTCTACCCTTCTACTTCAACCTTAAATCCACCATAAGCCATTCGCTTCATATCAAAAGGCATCACAAAATCTTTATACACTTCCGCCTTCTTACCCATTTCTTCCATCACTTTGACATTCACCTCGTCTCGATGTTCTTTGGATTTAAAGACTATGAATGAGAACCAAACCGTCTCATCATCTTTTGCTCCAGCCATATCAGTAAACGCACGCGCTTTTTCGCCGCCCATTTCCTGGGGAACCAGGTCATCGCCACGGCACTCATAGTATTCGAGCGCACCACACCGCATCCACGTATCGCGACCTTCTTCTGCCATTTTCTTGTATACCTCAGTTTTATCCTTTGGAACTACAAGCACAAATCCGTCTACGTATTTTCCGCTCTGCATATGTTTAACGCTAAAAATTACTTTTCTAGTATATCAGATTATGTAGGGTACAAATTCTCAAGGAGGATGCTGATTTCAAAGCGCTCCGCCCGAGTCAATTTTCCTTTCTTTTTCATGCGGACATTCTAGACCAGAGTGTCCTAATTCAGAACGGAATGAATGCCCCATATCAGCACGCAGGGGCGAGAGAGTCTCGACACCAGCAGCCAAAAGCAAAAAAGTCTCTTCCCGAAAGGAGAGACTTTTTTTTTGAGCTGGTGTCTTGCCTGGAAAAGTCTTATGATTTCGCCACTGAACGGGTCGGTGGGAAAATAACGGTCTCGCGAACAGAGCGGTCAAGGAGAATGGCGAAGAAACGCTCGCTCATTCCAAAACCACAGGCTGGGGGCATGCCGTACTCGAGTGCTTCAAGAAAATCTTCGTCCAACATCATGCCCTCGCTATCACCAGCGGCACGCAGTTTCATCTGATCTACAAAACGCTGGCGCTGATCAGCTGGATCATTGAGCTCCGCAAAACCATTACCAAGTTCGCTCGCTGCCGCAATCGGCTGGAAACGCAAGGCACGCTTCGGATTGTTTGGATCAATTTTTGACAAAGGAGAAACCAAAAGCGGATGCCCAACCAAGAAACATGGCTGAATCAATCGCTTGCGCACTGTCTTCTTGTAAATCGTGTCGATCAGGCGACCCTTTCCGGCTGCCTGTTCGTATTTAATACCAAGTTCATCAGCCTTGGCGCGAAGTGTCTCAACCGAAACATCTCCCGAGAGATCTATGCCTGTTTCTTTCTGAAATTCTTCAAAGTAGTCAATTCGAGCAAAAGGTTGTGCCCAATCGAGCGTCACGCCCTCGTGTTGAGTCGTTAGAGCTTCTCCGGAGACCGCTCTCACAATATCCCGATAGAGTTCCTCAGTCAGCGCCATGCCTCCTTCCATATCCAAGAAAGCAGCATACCATTCCATGTGATCGAATTCTTGCAAATGCTCACGGTCAATTCCTTCATTGCGAAACACTCGCCCAATTTCAAAGACTCGTTCATACCCGCCGATAAGCAGTCTCTTCAAAGCTAACTCAAGCGAGATACGAAGAAAAAAATCCTGATCGAGAGCCTGATGATGCGTTACAAATGGTTCGGCCTCAGCGCCACCAGGAATATGTTCAAGCACGGGAGTCTGCACTTCAAGATACCCGCGTGTCGCGAGAAAAGTGCGCACCGTCTGCCAAAAAATATTTTTCTTCACGAAAATATCTCGTGTTTCAGGGTTGGAGAGCAAATCAAGATAGCGACGACGCAGACGTTCTTCTTCATCTTGCAAACCAAAATGTTCAGTCGGGATAGGTCGCATGGACTTACTCAAAATACACCACGATGCAACATCGAGCGTCTTCTCATCTTTCTTGGTCACAAAGACGGTTCCGCTCGCCTCGACAAAATCACCGATTTCGATCGTCTCAGCAAAAAGTTTCAGAGCCACTGCTCCCGTCGTCTGTTCAGAAAGAAACAACTGGAATTTCCCGCTGCCATCTTCGATATGCGCAAAGCCAATCTTCCCCATCATACGAAGCGAACGTACCCGACCAGCAATCACCACCACTCCTTTGGATGTGGCTAATTCATCAAAACGGGTCAGCAAAGTTGCATGGTCAATGTTGCGACTCGTCTTCTCAGGATACGCGGTTCCAAAAACCTGATTCAATCGAGCGAGTTTTTCCTGTTTGGTGATAATAATATCTTCACGCATACGAATTCGTTACATTCAAAAGTCTTCCTGTACTCTACCGAGTTTTTCCTTTTCAAGCAAGAAAAAGCCGCCCACGGGTCGGCGGCCTTCCTAAATACATTTCAGTGAAACTATTTCACCTCAAGAATTTCATACTTGATTTTGCCAGCCGGTGCCTGCACCTCTACCTTGTCGCCCTTTTGTTGTCCCATAAAAGCCTTCCCCAATGGAGACTCATTTGATATTTTTCCCCGAGCTGGATCAACCTCATTAGAACCAACAATCTCAAAAGCAAGCTCTTTATTTCCCAATTTCACAACTAATTTGGATCCCATGCTGATCTCTGATCCCTTAACCTTTGTATCCGCCAAGACGGCATCACGCAAAAGTGTTTCCAATTCCATGATACGACTTTCGTTCTCATCCTGCTGACGCTTTGCCTCACTATACTCAGCGTTCTCAGACAAGTCACCTTGTTCTTTTGCTTCCTTAATCGCCTGAGCAATCGCAATGCGAGTAGCAATTTTGCGTTCTTCGAGTTCAGTTTGGAGTTTCTTCAAACCCTCAGCGGTATAAATTCTAGACATGTTTTTTTCTTACAAAATAAATTGTGTCAACACGCTTCTCTGTTTTCTCGCGTAAAGACAGAATAATCATCATTTCGTTCACCCTTCGAAACAACGGAAGCCTTTTGCACAGAAAAGCTGCGCACAAGCACAGCTCTTCTCTTTGAAACGTATACATGTTACCAGACAGCCAAAAAATGTCAAATCTGGAAATATACTGCTTTTAAACGCTTCTGTTAAGCCTTTATTTTGAATCCCGTTTGGGATCAAAATACCACTGATAGACCTCTTTGGTGACCGGAACTGCATTATATCCCTCTTCACCTTGTCCCTCAACAAGAACAATCATTGCGATCTCTGGTTTTTCGTAAGGAGCAAAAGAAACAAACCAACCATGCGTGTCTTTTCCGGTTCCAAATTGGGCTGTCCCCGTCTTTCCGGCTACTGCAACCGGCAAATCCTTGAGGGGCTGTGCGGTCCCCTCGGTCACGGTTTCTCTCATTCCTTCAAGCACTATTTTGAGAATATTCGCATCAATAAAATCCCTCCGGACAATTGGCGATTCGATGGGCGAGAGTTTTCCTGTGGCATCTCGAATATGAGAAACCACTCTTGGTTCTCTGAGTACCCCGCCATTACTTATCGTCGCAATAGAATTCAAAACCTGAAGCGGAGTGGCAGTGACAAAGCCCTGTCCAATTGCTGCGTGATAATCATCCCCAATATACCAACGTTCGCCAAAACGATTTTGCTTCCAATCCGGATCTGGCAAAAATCCATCTGCCTCTCCTGGAATATCAATACCACTCTCTTTTCCATACCCAAAAAATTCTTCGTACGCTTTCATTCTTCGCATCCCCAAACCAGAAATCCCCCCATATCCACCCCCAATAGAATAGAAATATACGTCGCTTGAAACGGCGATAGCACGTCGTATATCTGTGAATCCATGCACCTTCCAGTCACCGAAAAAAAACTTCCCAATACTAATACCTCCGCGACTCTCAATTTCTGTGTGCTCATTCACTACTCCCTCCGCCAATGCAGCGGCCGCCAAAACAGGCTTGATAGTCGAACCTGGCGGATATTCTCCACTTACCGCGCGGTTAAAAAGAGGCCGTGCCTCATTCGTCAAAAATTCTTCATAATGTTTTTGATCGATGCCCCCAGAAAAAAGATTATTGTCATAACTTGGAAAACTCATCAAAGCAAGAATTCCACCTGTCTCTGGATTCATAACAATCGCTGCAGCTCGTTTCAATTGCCTTGTCTCAAGCAATGCACTTAAACTATCAAACACTTTCTTTTGTAAATCAGCATTAATATGGAGAATAACATCGTTCCCAGGAATCGGCTGAACAATTCCGAGTTCCTTTTTTACTCTCCCAAGCGCATCCACCTCAACCCTTTGTGCACCTTTTTTTCCGCGCAAGAAAACTTCGTAAGCTTTCTCAACCCCTTCTTTCCCTATCGTATCTGATGATCCGTACTCAGGATATGCATCTAGTTCTTGTTGTTTTATTTTTCCCTCATATCCAATCAAATGAGAAAAAATCAGTCCATCCTTATACTCACGTTCGGCCGACTGTACGACAACCACTCCAGGAAAATCTTCCTTTCGACCTAAGAAAATAAGCATCTCCTCCTGAGTCAGCCCAGCCTTTAAGAGAAGTGGCGCCACGGTACTTCCTTTTACTCCAAAAACCGTCGTGGCTATCTCCTGATCAATATCAATAATTCCGCTCAAAAGTTCTCGTTCTTGAATACGACGTTCTTCCTCACGCGGAAGATCAGATGGAACAACTGCCAAATCAAGAGTAGGAATATTTTGCACAAGTGCCTGTCCAGCACGATCATAAATAATCCCACGAGGAGCAGGGATGGCAAGCATTCGAAGACTATTTCGTTCTGCCATACTTTGATATTTCTCCCCCTGTATCGTATTCAAAACAAAAACTCTTCCCGCCAAAAGAATCAAAATAAAAAAAGAAATCCACCAAATACCACGAAACCACCCCTTCGAAAGTGGCCACTCCAGACGGGCAGCATCTTCTTCGGTAACTGTTAATACCGCGTCGTCGATTTCGCGTCCACGACGAGAAGGATGTACCAGATTGCGAATAAAAAGCTTCATGTGTTGAAAGACTTATTTGATCGAAAATTGAGCTTCTTGTCTTAGGGTACGGATGATTGATTCGACCCATCTCAATATTGGCACCAAGATAAAAAAGAGGAGAAGTGCTAAGAAGAAATGTAGCCCCGCACTCACAAAAGAAAAACTTCTTATTGACGCTCCGGTAACAAGCTCTTCAAAAAGAGGGTATCCAATCGTTGCACCACCAGCAAAAAATGCCAAAATAAAAAAACCAAAAACACTTCGTTCGCCCAATAAGGTACGCTTCATAAAAAAACTTACCGAGTAAGACACCAAGACGAAGTACAGCGAAGTAAACTGCATGGAACCAAACAAAATACTATCACAAATAATAATGACCGAAACAAGCGGGAAAAGCACAGCAGGAAAACCCAAAAGCGCCGTCCAAACAACTGCTACTACGATAAGGGTAATCGGGTTAAATACCGATGAGAAAAGCAGCGGCATAAACGTGACATGCAATACCACTATACCGAATAGACTCGCAATACGCATCCAAATACTCATGGTCGTGATTCTAAGATAACGGAAACAAAACGAATATCGGTATATTTGATCGGAGCAATAACCGGGGCTCGCTGAAAAAGCTTGTCAGGAGTATACTCTGGATCTTGGAGCGTTCCGATAAGAAGTCCGCGTGGAAACTCCCCTCCTAATCCAGATGTGACCAAAGTGTCCCCTCGTTTAAAAACATCTGTACGTGGCACCATATCGAACAATAATCCTAAACCGTGCTCTCCGCGGATAATACCCTTTGCCGACCCATCGGGGGTAGTCGCTGCCACCATACTATCTGGACTCGAGAGAAGATCAACTCGCGAGCTCCCAAAAAATACCTCTGAAATTCTTCCTACCAAGACACCCTTTCCTATAATTACCGGCATACCCGCCTCTATATGAGCACCACTCCCCCGGTTAATGATGAATGATTGTCCTTGAGCCAAACCAGTAAAAGCCACCACTTCAGCGGAAACAAGTTGATATTGATTCCGCAGCTCAAGGTCAAAATCTTTTCGAAGCGTTTCGTTTTCCTGACGAACTTCTTTCAACAAAGTCATTTCGGCTCGTAGGTCGAGATTTTCTCGAATAAGATCTTCATTCTTCGTCTTGAGTTCACCAATAGAAGAAAGAAACTGTGTTGTCTCTCGTGATTCAAAGGCCACATATGAAAAGAATCGCTCGAACGGAAAAAGAAATATTTGCATAACAGATGCAACTGATTTTCCCATAAACGCCGGATTCCACCACGCAAAGAATCCAAGCACACACAAAGTCAGTAATGCTTTGGAAAGTTTTGTCTGAAAAAAAAGTTTCCTAACCATGTATTTGAAACACGTTTACAATTTATAAAGCGTGCCTTTAAGAAGAGAGATAAGCTCGTGTTACCTCTTCTTCAATGAGAACTTCTTGGAGGTGTTCCATATCATCCAGTACCAGTCCGGTTCCACGAACGACTGCCGTCAGCGGGTCCTCCATCATACGGACATTAATACCAGTTTGATTAGCCAGAAGCCGATCCAAACCACGAATCAATCCGCCGCCTCCAGCAAGAATAATTCCTCGTTGCATGACATCAGAAAGGAGCTCTGGCGGAGTTTCTTCGATAATTGTTTTCACATTATTCACAATCACTCGAATCGATCGAGATAAAGCTTCGCGAACATGTTCATCGTTCATAATAACTTCCTTTGGAAGTCCAGAAACCAAATCTCGCCCACGAAGCGCGTAGGTCAAACGCTCTCGCAAAGGAAAAGCATTTCCAATGGCAATTTTCACCTCTTCAGCTGTCTTCTCCCCTATCAAAATATTAAATTCATCACGACAATAACGCACGATATCTTCGTTCATCTCATCTCCAGCAATCCGAAGACTTCTCGAAACAACTACACCGCCAAGCGAAATAACTGCAATTTCCGTTGTACCGCCTCCGATATCCACTACCATGTTTCCACCGGCTTCCGTCACCGGTAATCGAGCGCCAATTGCTGCGGCCATTGGTTCGTCAATCAAAAATGCCTGCCGAGCACCAGCATTCAAAGCGGCTTCAATTACCGCACGCTTCTCCACCTCTGTAACACCAGACGGAATACCAATAAGGACTCGCGGTCGACGTAAAAAAGAAAATTTTCCTCGATTTACTTTGTGAATAAAATATCGCAACATCTGCTGTGTCACTTCGAAATCACTTACCACTCCATCAACGAGCGGCCTTGTTGCTACAATATGGCTCGGCGTCTTTCCAACCATTTTCTTGGCTTCACGCCCAATAGCAAGAATCTGTCCTGTTCGTTGATTAACCGCCACTACCGATGGTTCGTTAATCAAAATACCACGACCCTTCACATAGACAAGCGTGTTGGCTGTACCTAAATCAATACCAATATCCGGAACCAAGTGCCCGAAAAATTTATTGATCAAATCTTTTTGTATTTTTCTCAAAAAAAGAGAGAGGGTCATAGCATTATGAAACAGGATAGTCTATTCTACCCTGTTTTGATGAATTGTTCCAGTTTTATTTTGCTACGACACGTCTACCGCTAAGGTGTCAAGCGCTTCACGTCACGAGGATACAGAAGAGCTTCCTTGATGCTCCCTAAGCCAAGTAATTTCTGAATAATCCGTTCTGAACCAAGCCCCCAGCCACCATGAGTCGGTGCACCATAACGAAAGACATCTAAATAATCCTGAAACCGCAGAGGATCGAGTCCTTTCCGACGAATCGAGTCCACAAGCATTTGGTATTCATGGATACGCTGTCCTCCTGATGCAATCTCTACCCCGCGAAACAAAAGATCAAAGGTTTCGGTATACTTTCCATCAGCACTTGGCAGACTATAAAACGGGCGGAGAGCGGATGGATAATGCGTGAGGAATACAAAATCAGATCCATATTTCTTAGAAACATATTCGCTCATCATGCGCTCTCCTTCACCATCGATATCCTCATTCTCTACTGTCTTACCATATTCTTTCTCAAGAATCTGCAATGCGTCTGAAAGTCGAATACGAGGAATTGGTACTTGTGGAGGAAGATGCGCGGCATAACAATCAAGTTCGATTTGTCCCTTCTCTCCAAAGGATGCAAATGCTCCAAACATGATTTTTTCGAGCATCGACATCACCTCGTCGACATTCTCAATAAAAGCCATCTCGCCATCGAGACCCACATACTCATTCACGTGTCGTGAAGTAAAATGTGGTTCCGCGCGAAATACCGACCCAATCTCAAAAACACGCTCAAAGGCAGCTGCCCCTGCTTGTTTGTAGAACTGTGGTGATTGAGCTAGATAGGCTTCACGATCAAAGTACTTAATCTTGAAAAAATTCGCACCCCCTTCGGTAGCCGAGGAAAGAATCTTGGGCGTTTTGACTTCAATAAATTCCTCTTCGCGACAGGCCTTATCGTACCCAGCAAGCAAAAGTGAGTAGAGCTTGAAAATTGCTTGTACCTTTCGATGACGCAAAGAAACAGTCCGATGATTGAGAAGCGTATCAAGATTGACATCGAGATCGACCAGAGAAACATCAATAGGAATTTCTTCGCTTCCCTTGGCGAGTATTGTTAATTCAAGCGCCTCTATCTCAACCCCACCTGTCAATTCGCCTTCCTTCTTAGCGTTAGCTGGACGCTCATTTACTTTTCCTTTAAGAGAGATAACTGTTTCATTTCGTACTCCATGTACAGCCGCGCAAGATTCTAGATGGTGAGGAAGAACAACTACCTGTACTGATCCCGAACGATCGCGCACGTCCAAAAACACAAGTTTTCCGTGATCCCGACGTACATTTACCCAACCCTGCAATAATACTTCTTTCCCTATCTGCGAAGAAACCTCTCGTATCAATGTCCGTTGCATATCATTGTATTCTCTTACTGATTACGGTCACGTTCGTGAAAAAACCGAGTTACCTCATCTGCCAATTGACTCGGAACAATCTTGGTCTTCAAAAAGGCTTTGATAGCCCCGGCAGACAACATATCACCCATATCATCATCGTCAACCGACGCGGAGATAACAAAAATTGGTATCTGCGATGATTCTTCTGCCTGATGAATTCCAGCGACCAAATCCTTCCCATTGATTCCAGGAAGCATGGCATC
Source organism: Candidatus Moraniibacteriota bacterium (assembly GCA_018062205.1). Classification (GTDB taxonomy): domain Bacteria; phylum Patescibacteriota; class Minisyncoccia; order Moranbacterales; family UBA1568; genus JAGOSP01. Next base: position 11,848 of record JAGOSP010000002.1, read on the forward strand.
AGTAATAATCAGGTCTAGATTCTTCTCTCTCTGTGCGCGCTCAAGTCCCAGCGTACCATTTCGCTCAATCACCACCTCATACCCTTCATCTTCTAACTTTCGCACAAACATATCAATAAAAACCTCTTCGTCCTCAATAAAGAGAATACGTTTCTTTCCCGAATGCGGCTGCTCAGCAGGATCTGTGGGCTTTGTGGTTGCGGACTCTTTCACTAAACGCCGGTTCTCATTTTTGTTCTGTTCACCAAACTGTCTCAGATACCGGTTCACCTCATCAACAACCTGAGACGGCGAGAAATCTGTCTTGGGGATAAAACCATTCGCGCCAAGCTCTACCGCAAGCTCTCGATCTTCTGGATTGGAAAGATTGCTAAAAATAACAATCGGTAAGCCCGCTGGATATCGCGGACCACGGAGCTCCTTTAAAACTTCTAAACCAGACATCTCTGGAATGACTAAATCAAGCAAAATAATATCAAATTTCTGATCCGCAACTGCTTTGAGAACCGAACGTCCATTTGTAATATTGAGCACTTCAAATCCTGATGATTCAAATTTTTTCTTGTAAATATCCGCAATAAAAGAATCATCTTCTACTAACAATATCTTTGCCATATCAAAAAAGAAAAGTATTACTTTCTGCAAACCACTTCTTCATACTACACGGAATCTCTCGAAATCGGAAGTTCGAAGATAAACGATGCCCCATGCCCATGACCTTCTGATTCCGCCCAAAGACGCCCTCCGTGCTTCTCAATAAAAGTACGTCCGACGTACAGACCAAGTCCAGTTCCACCGACATACAGTTTTTCCGTTTCCTTACTTCGAGCAAATTTCAAAAAGATGTGTTCCAAATCTTCCTGCTTAATCCCGATACCCGTATCTTTAATTGATAGCCGAACCTTTTCATCATCCACTTGTTCCACCTTAACTATTACCGAGCCCTTTTCGCTATATTTAACAGCGTTATCAATAAGGTTTGATATCACTTCACGAATCTTTCCAGCATCAAGAGACAAAAGGGGCAGTGGCATTTCCGGAAGAATCATCTCAAGCTGAATACCCTGTTTCTTTGCGATTACCGCAAACATACTCATTGTTTCTTTGACTATATCTTCCAGTCGTCCTAATTGAAAATTATACTGCATCCTTCCTGATTCGAGTCTTGAAATCGAAAGTAAATTCTCCACAAGATCAATAAGACGACTATTTGCTGAATACACTTTGTTGATCACGTCCTGAATCTGATTATCAACCTTTCCGTAGCTCCCTTCGAGAATAAGTGAGGTATACCCTTTGATGGCAGTCAGCGGTGTCCGAAGTTGATGCGACGCAATCGAAATGAACTCCGATTTGGCGTTATCCAAACGTTTCAATTCTTGATTTGCAACAGCAAGCCGGTCGGATATCTGCTGCAACTCTTCCTTTCTCTCGACTTCATTTTTTACTGAGCGAACCAGAAACCACCCAAAACCTATCGCGAGAAGAAACGTAATGCCCGTCAAAGCAAAATTTGCGTTTGTTCTCACGAAGAAAAACTGTGAACCAATAAGAAGGACTAGAGCTACAACTAACGCTTGCGTTCCTAAAAGTTTAATATTAAATGCTTGAAACTTCACGATCAAATAGGCCAAAAAACCAATGAAGACAGGCATTCCAAATAAACCATACTGCTCCGTACCCCACTCTAAGGTCAGGCTTCCAAACAGATTTCCCCAAGAAAATGCGACCAGAAAGAAAAAGATACCAAAAAATAATGCGCGCTGTCGCCCTCTTTCAACGAGATTATTTGTTCTCCAGTATTTGATAAAAAAATACACAGCTATCCAGAGTAATATGGTCATCTGAATAACAGAAGAGTAATGAGCGAGTCTCCCTTGAATCGCCTCGCAATTCTGTACATCGAACCCTGTAACAAGATAGCTGGTGGACAAAAAAATAATAAGCGGGGATACCAATAAACCACCAATCACTTCACTCCAAAATGGTGGTTCTTTTTTTTCAAGAAAAGCATAGGAAAAGAAAAGTGAGGATAAGAGTATCATGCCCTGCAAAAAATAAAGCATAGGCCAATAAAACATAATCACACTCCCGTTCACACTAGTCCAAAGCACTATATCAACGAAACTCCATAGGGCAAAAAAAACTGACATAAAAAGCAAGGCACCACTCGCCAGTGTCCTGCTCTTCCAGTAAACAAATATTCCGAGCAATAAAGCAACAAGAGCCGTGGGAATATGAGAATAATACAATACAGGTGATAAAGCAATGTGGCAAGACTCAATATTACTAATAAGATTGAAATCCATGATACTTGTGTTATTTATGGTTTGATCCAACCAAGATTGTGAAGTGTTTTCTTATCTTCGCTGATAAATTTTTCACCAATATCAGTTCGATAAAACATCTTTGGTACAATTATACTATCAATGAGTGCGTATGCTTGCAAGCGAGCCTCCTCAGCTGTTGGTCCCACTCCTGCTACAAATGCTAATTCACCAGTCACTCCAGCAACACGATGTTTACCATTCTCAAAACGTACTTGCTGAAAACATAACCGAGAATACTCATCATCTGAAAGTTGCCGTTTGAGAAAAACAATAACCCCCTCTAATAAATGTTCCGGATCAACACGCGTGTATGAAAAGAAAGGAAAAGGAGGAACCACCAATGACACCACTATACCGTACTCTTTTTTATATTGTAAATCATACGCTTCTCCATCAGCAAGCGCTTTTAAAAATTCCCCCCACGGAGAGATCTGTAGCGCTGACTGCAAATGGATTGTCGGACATCCAAAACGCATGGTCGCTTCGAGAGGCCATACTCCATCCTTATTCACGATACAATTAATATCTGCATATCCTTTAAAAGATACTTTTTGAAGGTGTGACTTCAATTTAGCGAGTGTCTCTATAAATAGCGGACTCTCTTCTGCTGCTTCATACCACATCAGTGTCCCCATCTCACCAGTCATGGGTCCTATATTCCCATTGAAGAGCGGTTTGTGTTCAAAATTAATACACGCCGGTCCAACCCAGTCTCTTCCATTAAAAAATCGCCCAACAGCAACTTCCACTCCTTGTAGCTTCTGCTGTAAAGAAATATTTTTAATACCAAGATGTTTATAGTTCTCCAAAACACTCAACACGTCACGTCCATCAGACATCATGCCAACATAATTCAATGTACTTTGATGGTCGCTCTGCTTTACTACCCAACAACCGCCCTCTTTCGAAACAAAATCTATTGCTTCATCAGGGTTTGAAAAACTCAGCAGCTTCGTTACAGTCATGCCTGATTGAGAGAAAATAGCATGTCCAAATTCACGATCTAATTCCAAATGGTCACCCCCGGCACTACCACCGATAACACTGAAACCATCCAGACGAAGTTTATCTTGTATTTCACCATATCCAACATCGTCAAAAACAATCAGACCCTCCTTGCCAACCCAAGGAAGCTCGCGTCTCCAGTCATCCACCTTCTCAACCATTCCAGTAAGACATGTGCTTTGTAATTCACTATCAATGAACAATTTTACGTTATGTCCTTCTCTTTTTAATCGAACAACTAAATCGGCACCAATCAGACTCTGAGAAAGTATAGCGAGTATATTCATAGTTTTGTTTCGTTAATATGCAAACCGCTTCTTCGTAAAAACGCCCTAAGGGAACCTCCTCTAAAAAACTTCTCCTCTGACTACTAATGATACCCTCGTAAAAATAGATACACTCCACTGCTTTTTTATTTAAGCGACAAATGCAACAGCAACCACAAGACAAACCGTTGCAAAAACCTTAACACTCGCACCAGAAACCTGTTTTAGAAGAACTTGTTTTACAACACGATTCTGTCGGCTTGTGACTCGATACAACCAAATAAGAGCAACGCTGATTAGTATGATAAAAATTGGTACAAGCGCTTCAATGACTACGATAAAGGTTGCTGATGGTGCCAAACTAAGAGCGCGTTGGGAAGTGACTGTTCCGATAAAATAGAGTCCTTCTGAGATAATGAACCAAACGAAATTTTTCTTTGTTAAAGAAACAATCTCGCGGAACCGAACAAAAAAACCACTCCGATATTTAAGCGCTAAAATCATAAGAGAGCCGATCGACGAGCTGACACAAAAAATAAGCAACACATCAAAAAAATTACCCCCTGCGTATGCCTCCTTAGAAAATATCATACTGAGTGAAAAAAGGATTGTCGCCCCAATCATCGGAAGTGAAAAATTCCTCATCTTAACACCTCGTATAATCTTTTGATAAAAAGCAAGTGCAAGTACACCGAAAAAGGAGAGGAGAACTCCAATATAATGCCGAAACTCTAGAACCTCCCCAAAAAGTAACCAAGCCAAAAAAGGCACTACTGGCACAGTGAAATTCCAAAAAGTCTGTGCGAGCGAAGAATCATTATCATTAAATAATGCTGTAAAGTAACAATAGAATGATCCAATAAAAACTAATCCCGCGCTCGCTGCGAAAAAAAACACCTCCGATGATGGAAGTGAAAACTGAACAATGCCCAATAAGACGAGTAGAAGAGGAAGTGACTGGAAAACTCCAGAAACGACAATTGCATCATATTTATCCCGATACCAGTTCACAACAAAATAGCTATCCAGGACAGCCGTAAGAGCCCATAAAAAAGGTGCGACTAAAGCGATAAGCAACCAAGAGTGTTCCATGTAATACGCTTCTTTTAAAAAATTAAAAAATTCTCTCTCCAATTTTCATGCGAAAGCCTATCGAGTATCTTCTCACAATTCACTCTCTGGCAAGGAATCCGCTTGCGATCCTTCTGCTTCAACACTACTGTCATCGATTGTTTCAGACTCCTCTGAGGACCCCTCTTCCGGCAATTCCTCCACCACCGGGTGCTCGTTCATATATGTCTCCGGATCAGAACAGATACTATCTTCCATCGATGCATCACAAAAAACCACCCGACAGTCTTCCTCTCCTGCCTGGCACACCGAAACTAAACAATCTGATTCCTGCGGATCGCACAACGGTATATTCTTCGCATTTCGATGCAGCAACTTATAATACGAAGTATCCTCTTCTGAATTCCCCGTACACTCTTCGCCGCTTTCGGAATCACATACCAAAATAAAACACTTCTCAACCATCGGGTCACAACTCACCTGTGCCTCAATAACGTAGTCTTTGACTATTATATAGCGATAATAAGTCGCCAATACTGAACCAATCAACAAGAAAGAAAAAACAAGAAAAAATATCTTCGACTTCTTATCCATAGGAAGCTCACTCAAAATTCAATGATTCAACTTGTATTCTTATTCTATCATAAAAAAATCGAATAGGTACTCTTCATTCAAAAAATTAAAATACACTATTTGCAGATTTCTCTGAAAAAACCTTCGTCCGAAAAAACAACACTCGTCTGTGTCCTTGCTGAAAGATTTTTTACAGCCACGCTTCTTTGGGTTGCTTCGGTTTCGCCAATGAAGGCGACAAAAGGAATCCCTTTTCTTGTTGCGTATTCAATATGCTTAGCGGCTTTACTTCCGCTTGCAAGACTTATCTCGCATGCGATTCCCCAGTCGCGCAATTGCGATGCAAACTGCTCCGCATAGAGAATAGTCGCGTCCTCTGAAGAAAGAGTTGCGATAAGCATCTTCGTGTATGAATGAGGCCCTGGGATAACAACTTGATATCGAAACAATTGAGAAAGAAGTCGTGTTAATCCAATCGACATACCGACTCCTGGGAAATTTCCCTGGGCAAAAGAGCCAACCAGATCCTCATATCTCCCACCCGAACAGACACTGCCAATTTGTGGATATTTCACCAGCCGTGTCTCGAAGACCGTCCCTGTGTAATAATCCAGCCCACGCGCGATAGACAAATCAATCACGAGCTCGCTTGGCAAAACACCTTTTGCAAGCGTCAGATTGACCACCTGTATTAGTTCGGCTACTCCCGCTTGGTACAGCTCATGAGATGACACCGCGAGCAAATCAGCCACACGATCGTGGGCAATATTTTTTGACAAGAAATCGAGAATCTCCGCGACATCAAAAGACGCGTCATGCACAATTTTTCGCACTTCCTCAATCACCGCTTCCTTTCCGATTTTTTCAAGCTTATCGATACAACCCATTACTGCGTGATGATGCAGGATTTCAATCCCCTTACTTGAAAGGAATCCCTGGAGAATCTTCCGATTATTAATACAAATTTGAAATTCACCGATAGCGAATGACCGAAAAATACCCGCCATTACCGATGGAATCTCCGCATCGCATGAGATCGGCAAAGTTTCCCGTCCCACAATATCTATATCGCATTGATAAAACTGTCGGAATCGCCCCGCCTGCGCTCGCTCGCCCCGCCACACTGGTTGCATTTGGTATCGTCGAAATGGAAACACTAGATGATGTTCATACTGAGCAACATAACGCGCCATTGGCACGGTCAGATCAAAGTGCAAAGCAAGATCATGATCACCGCTCTCAACTGCATCATCTGAAGCATGCAAACGCCTAATCTTGTAGATTTCTTTTTCGTTCCCACCCTTGGCAATCAATGTACTCGCACGTTCAACTGCCGGCGTCTCCACGGGACAAAAACCATGCAATCGAAAAACACGTTGAATTTTTTCCAGAAACTCTTCTTCGATCATTTTCTCGCGAGGGAGCCATTCTGGAAATCCACTAATCGAATGTATATCCGATGCCATAAAAAAATCTATTAATCAAATTGCTATACGAGAGGATTGTCCTCATACGAGACAGTACCACCGGCATACAAAAACGGCAACTTTTTTTCTCTTGAAGATACTTGCTGCAAACAAAAAAGAATGAATGAGATCCGCAAGCCTTTTTCTCTTCACGAGAGATCCCCAAAGACGCATGGCTTATCCTAAAAATTCATGTTCACCGTTGAACCGAGCTTCCCAGGAAATATAGTTCAACAAAAGAAAAGTAAAAATTGAAACAACAAAGATTCCCGACCGATGACCATGCACTAGGGGTATGTTTTGAAATATATGATACAAAAGAAAAAATCCCAGCAATGGCAAAAGACCATCCATTACTCGATTGAGAAGTGTTTCATGGATCCCGACCCAAAGCTCAAAACATTCCCAAGCAAAAGCTACCAGTATAATTCCAAAAAAAAGATACCAAAAATGAACCGGAAAAACACCAAGGAAACTCGCTGCCATTACGCCAAAAAAGAAATGTGGTACCGACCACACATCAAATATCTTCCCGCGACCATAAAACCGAGACCAAAAATGTTTTTTCATGTTTTTACTCTATCATCCCAGTGGTGACGATGCAAAAAAATCACGTTGAAGACTGCTGCCTACTCCACTATTCATAGAAAAGCTTACTCTCTTTATTATAACGAAGAATAGCTTGATTACTCTTTTTAACTAAATCATTATAACTTGAAGCGTGTTGCTCGAGTTTTGCAATAAGGTCATTGTACGGCTTTATTAAAGCATTATATTCTTCGTACTTTTCTTGTTTTTTCAATTTGGCTAATTGGGCATTGTATCGATCCAGTGTTTTTTCCTCATCCGCAATCACTATACCTCGTTCTTTCAATTCGCGTTTATAGGCATAGATAGTTTCTTTGAGCTGGGTAAGCTCGTCGCGTGTTCTCAAAGTCTCGATAATTCCGGTGTACTCTTTCCCTGAGATCGCATTCAAAATTTCTACTCGACCCAATGCCTGATATTCATTCTCTGATTGATCATGAAGAACATCGCCAATACGGATTTGCGCGGTTGCTACTCGGCTCTCTGAAACTAAAGACGGCACCGTCCCAATTTTATTTCCCGTACCCGTTGTCTCAAGAAAACAGTATTCGGAATTATAATTTGCATACTTTGATGGGCAGCGTACCCCTACAGCCATATGATTATCACGAGGATCAGGAAAAAGGAAAATTGAAACCCCCACTCCTAATTCTTGTAAAAGACGATATGCCAAATAACTCTTATCCTGACACACTCCTTTTTGACTATAGAGTACTTCGTATGGATATGTTGTTTTCTCATCTTGCCCACCCAGACCGGCTTCCCGACTATTTGTTTTTGTCTGATCGTATGAAATACTCTGAACAAAAGCAGCCACAAGTTCCACAATCTGATTTTCGTCTAGCCCGTTTTCTTCACCGAGCTTCCGAATTGCCATCGCAATATTAGTGAGCGTCGTATCACCAGGAACAGGGGAAAGGAAAAGCGTATTTAACTTTGTCCACCACGCAATATCCCTACTCTCTCCATTTGCAAGCGAAACGCCAGTCGGAAGCGTGGCATAAAACTCATAGAACGATGCATGGAATGTTGCGTCAAGAACATAGGTCTTTCCTTGATACTTCCAAGTAAAGTTCTTTTTCTGTGGAATATCTGGCGATGGAAGCACGGGCGCCCGATCTTCTTCTTTACCAAAAAATACTCCCGTATTCGATTGGTTCGTGGCAATAGATGGAGAGAAAACTAAAACAATTTTCGCTCCAACAAAAAGTAATGCGCCAAAAGAAACCAACAATAAAAATATCCTCATTTCTCGTCTATATGGTGGCTGAATTTCCCTCAATGGCATTCCCATATTTCCAAGTATACCCATCCACGTATCTAAGAGACCGAAATTATGGGCGAACGATAAAGAGTCTCCCTGTCACACTCTCTACCGCGTCCTTCCCTTCTATTTTTTGGAAACGTATATTATCAAGAAGAAGCTTTATTTTTGTCTTCCCTTGGATTTTTTCAAACACCATATATTTATCCGCAACACTTTTTTGTATATACCTTGGCTGCACCCTGAAATGCTCGGGTGATGAACTTTCGATTGCTTGTTTCTCCGAAGAATGCTGAGCAAAGAATTGCTGTGATTTTTCAGTGAAATCAAGAGCGATAAGGATTTTACCCGTCATGTCCCTCACCTGCAACACTCCATTTTCAAACACGAATTCTTCAACACCATCCTCAGAGATACACAGAGGATTACATGCAAACTGATACAAACGAGAAAACCCGCTGATATTCACGGCATCCTTACGCTCAGATTGAAACTCGTAACGCGTATCTCCTGTAAACATTATCGAATCTTCCTGTGAAATGATATCTCCGGACCGGAATAGAACAAATACTTCATCGAGAGTCAGCTCCTCAAGAGAAAATCCAAACCGAGTACCGGTAGTATTTAGCCCTCGTATATCCCACAGATAACTTACGAGAGATCTGATGCGTTGTTTTTCTTCTTCTGGAATTGAGAGCTCTTCTTCTTGATTCACTACTACGCCATCAACCAAAAGAGAGTTCTTCAATAACAATGATTCTAATTGACGGGATTGGCTCAACTGAGCGGCAGAAAAAACACTCAAAGGACCAAATGAAAATACAAAGATACTCACCGCTGTTGTAAAAAAAAGATAGCGAATATCATCACGCACTCTTGTTAAATTGAAAATTGAGATTCCAATCATCCATACGCCAAACAGTATCATCCCTCCCCGATTCGCAGTCCATCCATATTCCAAGACACGCACAAACACTGCCCCGGAAAGCAAGAAGGCCAAAGGAATCAAGGTAACATAAAATATCTTTGCCATCGGTCGAATCCACAATGACTGGTCTCTCCGTGGGAAAAGAAGGAGGCATGTTCCTACCCCAATTAAGGCATACCAAAAAACGAGAAACGCTACTGTTCCCTTCGGCCACTCTCCGGTAAAAAGTATTCTTCCGCCATACACATAGAGAATACTTCCGTATAAAATAAGCAGTGGCACCAGCACATACTTTGAGAAGATTTCAAGTACATACGGATATTCGCCCATCTCCTCCAGACGATCAAACTGTTTCGGGATACCTGCCAAAAAAACAATCGTACTCACAAGTCCAACAATCAGTATCCATATTCGAAAATACCACTCTGATTGTATCTGCCACTCAAACAGGTATTGTGTACTCACAAGAGAAATCGTGATACCAACGAAGAGCGTTCCGGTAGAAATTACTGTAAAGAAAAGCCTTCCTACAAGTTGTCGATTATACTGCCAAAATCCGTTTATCTGGTGCCAAACAAAGTACGGAGCAGAAAACACACAAATCACACTTACAAAAAGCAAGAGGAATACTTGCGCAAAATCAATACCCCGCAGAGATTCAAATCCTCCCGGAAGAAACCAAAAATATCCCTCCGCAAAGATAATAAGAAGAATACTTACTATCGCCTTGTCTTTCCCTAATCGCTCGGCAAATATATACCCAGCCAAGCCAACAAAAAAACTAACCACACAAACAATAATCACTGTTTCGGCCCAAGAGGGAATTGCGCCCTCAAGAGCATTCGCAGCCAAGCCAGTTGCCAGACATGCGAACAAAACCACCAAAGGAAAACGCTCGATGACTGACCGAATCATATCTACGCTCAATCTAAGAAATACGAAATTCATGTTCCTGTGATTATCTATTAATTCCCCTCCATTATACTCCTGAATCTCATATACACACCATATCTCCAAAAGTGTGCAGGCATACGTTTACTCCGCCATCAAATTCTCAAAACAAAAAGGATGGAACTTGTATGTCCCATCCTTTTCTATTCCTTTGTGTTATTCTTATGCTTTTTTCGCTGCTGGCTTCTTTTTGACCACCTTTTTTTCATCAGCGACCACTGATTCTTTTGCGGCTTTCTTCGCAGTCTTCATATCCTCAATGATACTCTGCACCGCATCCTGAACTCCTTCTACATCGATTTTTTTCTTCAATGATTTCCCGGAAATGACAGTTTCAGCATTTTTTAAATTCAGAATATTCAGGATTTGATCTACCTTGGCACTAACGTCATCCAACTGCCTCTTCAGACCATCAATACGCTTATCTTCCATCGGAGCTTTTGGAGCAACAAAAGAAGGTGCATATTCCTTACGAGGAAAACGTGCCTCACCGCCTCGATCATCTCTGCGACCACGACTCTCTGGAGCCGATCCTTCTTGAGATCCGAAACAATCCCGACAGTACACTGGACGGTCTCCACTTGGACGAAAAGGAATTTCACATGCCTTGTGACACGAAGAACACGTCGCAGGAAACATTTCCTTCGGTCCGCTCTCTCGATCTCCACTCCGCTTAAAACTTGGTCTTCCTCCACCAAAACTTGGGCGACCACCACCAAATCCCCCGCCTCTATTTCCTCCGCCAAAACCGCCTGCTTTTCTATATTCGCCCATAAGAATATGTTCGTTCTTCATAAAATTATCTTCATGCACTCTTTCCTAAAATATACCCTCTTGGTATCTGTTTCCTCACAGAAAAAACAATAACACAAAACTCTTAAAATTGCAAATAGGTGAAGATATTTCCTTATAAAAAAAGTGGTCCGCCAGTGCAGATAAAACGACTGACGGACCAAACACTGTGAACACAAGGGAAATTAATCGGGAAAATTCATGATCTCAAATATAAACACGACGTTGAACATCGTCACCTTGATCGGTTTTCCTTCGTACACTTCAAATTCCGTGTTCGTGCAAAGCAAAGCATCGTCAACGTTGGCCGGAACAGAGAGTATGACTTTCGAGCGGGCTCCCCCGTCATTACTATCTTGCACTCTCGTCACCCTTGCTATCACTAGCGCCGGACATACCTGAGTGAGATACCGACTTGGGTCGAAATTGCTCATTTTCAACACACCAGCACAACCCGGGATCAGAAACCCGAAGGGTTCCCCGCCAAGATTAGACGTTATCCTGAATACTTTTATAACCATTGCGAATCTCCTCTTGTTAAGCTGTTCATCACAAAATTCAGCTATTTTATGATAGAATAATATTTACACTCTGTCAATATTATGCTCTTCGACTACAAAGACAATCTTTCACTTGACTCGCCGTTTTCGCCCACGAAAATCCGGAAGCCTGTACGGGTCCTGCGAGCTGTAATGTCTCCTGAAGCTCCTTCGAAAGAAGCATCTGCCGAAGCGACTGAAGGATTTCTTCAGGTCGATACGGATCAATCAACAGAGCACTTGTGCCAACTACCTCTGGTAGTGCCGAGGAATGAGAGACAATCACTGGGACGCCACAGGCGAGTGCTTCCAGTGGTGGAAATCCAAATCCTTCGTACAATGAAGGATAGACAAAAACACTTGCCAGAGAATACAAGCCTGGCTTATCCTCATCCGCGACAAAGCCAGTCAAAATAATTTTTTCTTTCACAGGAGATTGCCGAACACGATCAAAAAATTCCTGAGAATTCCACCCATCTTCCCCAGCAATAACCAGCGAGTACTTGATTAATTCCAGATGTCCACTCGCGTGCATGGTCTCGAAAGCCTGCAAGAGGGCAATAAGATTTTTCCTCGGTTCTATAGTTCCCAGAGACAAAATAAACTTATATGGGAGATGGTATTTCTCTTGTATTTTTAAAAGCGAAGCATCATTATGACTCACTGGGCGAAAAATTTCACGCACGCCACTCGGAATAACCGTTATTTTTTTCTGAGGCACCTGGTACACCGCTCGCAAATCATCAGCTGTTGACTGTGAAATTGCAATCACTCGATGTGCTCGCCGTACGATGCTTCGAAAATTGACAAAGAGATGCCACCATCTTCGTTTCCAAGAAAATGTTTCTGGGAACAACTCAAACGAAAGATCATGCGCGGTCACTACTAATTTTGTTTTCCGTGAAAGTGCGATGAAATTTAAATTTGGAAGAAAAAAGGTATCTACCCCTCCAAGCATTCGGTCTACTTGAGGCCATCCAAGATACCAAAAACAAAAATTCAGAAGCTTGTTCGGCCAATGAAAAACACGAACTGACACATGGGGATATTTTTTCGTCCAAGAAAAATCTAATTTTGTAGTATCCCAAGCATTTACAAATAACCGATACGAGTTTTCCACGTCCTGTGTAAATAATTCTTCCAGCAGGGTCCGCGTATATTCTTCCACTCCCGAATGTACTCTTCCCTGAAGGCATCGTGCATCAATTCCGATTTTCATAACCGTATCTCTCGTTCAAGGCTTACTCTCTTTCATTTTTTGTTTTACTATTGATTGCCTAAACGACCACACAAGAGTGATTGTCCAAAATGCAACAAAGCATCCGAGTAGCCCGCCTACCCCAACTGCCTTTGGCAAAGACACTCGAGCATCCAGCAATACCGGATCGCTCCCTACAATAACAAACCAGCCTTCTTTCTGCCCATCCTGATTTAATCTTTCGGTATAGGTATTCAATACTTTCACAATAGCGTTCGCTTCTTTTTCTAGAACTGACTTTTCGCTCTGAGAAAAAGAAAGTTCAATGACCTGAGAAGAGAGCCTCTTAGCGCTAATAAGCCTCTTGAGATCACGCTCTGAGCGAAATGAGGCATCTAGTCCAGATTCTTTGAGAATATCTGATACGACACGTGGCGATTGAAGCCAGCGAACCACAGTATCGCCAAATCGCTCATCTGCTTGTAATCGGTAGAAATTATCAAAAGTATACTCAGTTGTTGTTTGTGTGCCTTCACGTCCGACATTTAAAAGCAATGCGGCCTGATACGTAATCGGCTGGCTTACCTGCCATACCAGCGCTATAAAAAATGACGCCACGACAATGAGAGTAAACAGTCTCCGTTCATTCCAATATATTTTCACAATATCATACAACTCCATACGGATAGTCTCTTACGGCTTACAGGTTATCTCTCTTTATCACTTCATTCCCACACCACACATATCACTCAGCCTGCGCCCGTTTTGCCAAATGCCTTGCAACTTCCTTTTCAATATAGTCTTTCATCTTAGTCTTAAATAGCTCTTTGTCAAAGCGAAGAACCTGCGAGCGGATATACTGAGGATTAAAGGTCATTTTCTGGAAACGCTCTACTGCGCCAATAATTGCCTCGCTTGTCTGCTCTTCAAAGAACACTCCCATCTTCCCTTCTTGCATATGTTCGGGAATATCACCCCCCCGATACGCAATCAGTGGTCGTCCCGAAGCCAAGGCCTCTATGGCCACAATGCCAAAATCTTCTTCTTGAGGAAACACAAATCCGCGACATTCGGCATAATACTTCGGTAATTCTGACTCGTCCACCCGACCAAGGAACTGAACCGTCGGACCAGCTAATCTCTTTAATCGTTCTAATTCGGGACCGCGTCCGATAATCCTCAGTGGCAATTGAAGACGATTAAAAGCCTCGATAGCGATATCGTGACGTTTATAGGCAATGAGACGGCCAACCATCAGATAGTAATCCTGCCTCACTACCGAAACAGCGAAACGATTTACATCCACTGGCGGATGAATAACTACCGTTTCTTTTCGGTAGTATTTTTTAATACGAGCAGCAACAAAATGAGAATTAGCCACAATACGATCAATGCGATCCGCACTCACCCGATCCCAGAGTCGAATCGGATTCATAAAAAATGGCACGAGTTTCTTCACAAGTCGAGGAAATCCAAAGTCTTCGGTATATTTCTGACAATCATCCCAAGCATAACGCATTGGCGTATGCATATATGAAATATGCAATGTTTCTGGTCGAGTGATAACACCCTTGGCATAGCTTGAAGAATCCGACAACACAACATCGTATTTTGAGAAATCAAATTGCTCAATAGCCGGCGGCATCAGTGGCGGAAACAAACGATGGTGTTTGCGTACAAAACGATATTTTTGCAAGAATGAAGTATAGATTCTTTTGTCAGCAAACACACCATGCATCGACTCAGGATCATAAATTAAGGTATAAATGGGCGCATACGGATACAGCTCAGTAAACGCTTCGAGCACTCGTTCTGCTCCTCCATACTGCACCAAATAATCGTGTACCAAGGCAATTTTCATATTTTTCGATCAATCATACTGTTCGATTCATCACCCATCCCTCATCTGGATATCGACCATTAATTTTGACAATAGCAGCATCTATCATTTTCTCTCCAAGTGAATATTCCAAAACGATGCAAGTTTCCCCATGCTGAAATTCTTCTGCTTCCCCGCGTTCAATCTTTTTCATAATTTAAACCTGATAATACTTCCGGTACCAATCGACAAAATTCTTGATACCAACGTCAATACGCGTGGTTGGTTGCCAACCAAGACTCCGAAGCTTATCGATATTAGCCACCGTACTCATCACATCACCCGGCTGAATTGGCATGAGTTTTTTTCGAGCAGTTTTTCCTGTGCAGGTCTCGATCATCTTGATGAAATCAAGAAGCGTTTCTTCTTGATCACCGCCAATATTCATAACATCACAAATTAAATTAGCATCAAGTACCGTAAGTGTACCCGAAACAATATCATTAACGTATGTAAAATTACGGCTCATCTTGCCGAAATTATATACCTCAATTTCTTCGCCCGCAAAAATACTCTTTGTAAAATGGAAGAGGGCCATATCCGGACGCCCCCATGGGCCATATACTGTGAAAAAACGCAGTCCAGTCGTTGGCAATTGATAAATATGACTAAATGTATGCGCCATCAATTCGGTCGCCTTCTTTGTTGCGGCATAAGGAGAAATAGGCGTGTCTGCGCTATCTGTCTCTGAAAAAGGCGGCGTATTTTTCCCATAAATCGATGAAGATGAAGCATAGACGAAATTCTTGATATGATGTCGAACGGCGAGGTTTAAAAGATTAGTTGTTCCGAGCACATTCACATCTGCGTATAAAAGTGGGTCTTTGAGAGAATTCCGCACACCAGCCATAGCTGCAAGATGAATTATTTTTTCTGGCTGATCCTCTGAAAAAATACGCTCCGTAAATACGGTATCTCTGATATCCCCTTCGCGCAGAATGAAACGCCCTTCATACTCTCCCAAAAACTGTTCGATTCGATCTCGTTTTAATTGTGGATCATAGTAATCGTTGAAATTATCCAGAAGAATTGGAGTATCTCCTCGCTCCATCAGCGCCCGAGCACATGCGCTTCCAATAAACCCCGCCCCACCAGTAATGAGTATTTTCATAGGTGTATTCTCCTCACAAATTAGTATTCTGCTTCAGTATTTTGGTCATCATCCGCAGTCGGAAGAAGAACTTCATCAGGGAAAAGCTCCGGGAGACCATCTTGCTCATTCTCCAGCGTATCTAGCTTCCGGTCAACTACTTGAAATGAACGTTGCTTCCCGCCAACCCTCCGAAACAAAATTTCTGCTTCCCGAATTTCCTTTGCGTATCGAAGCTCAAGAGTTGCGAAGGTCCCCAGAACCGGCTCGTTCACAAGTGTATCAACAACGAAATAATGAATTCCATTTCGTTCCTCGGCATATCCGTACGGGCTATGCCCAGAAATAACTCCGACGACATTACCAGCTTTCTCGAGTACTCTCCGTACTGCGGCAGCATTGACGATATTTACCGAGAATACTCCACTTGCACTTGGTGACATCACCGGGGAATGATGAGAAAAAACAAGCACCGGCCGTTCCGTTTGTAATGCAGATGCTAACCACTCAAGCTCAGCATCACTCGCGAAACCAGTCACGTATTGTTTCGCCCCGCGATCTGAACCGTCTTTATTGAAATTAGTATCGAGTACGACAAGCCGCCAATCACCTATATCACGAAATGTATGATTATCTTCGAGACCAAGCACCTCGCGAACATCTGCTTTTGTGAGTGAACGCAAATCATGATTCCCAAGCGCGTACAGCCTTGGTGCTGAGAGCTTTTGAAAAACTGCATTTATCTGAGAGAGTTGTTCTTTTGCCCGCTCAGGCTTCACTCCAGTGCTTTCAATATAGTCCCCTCCGCCAACAACAATATCAGGATGAAAGACATTGTTTAAATATGTTACCGCCTCCTCAAGTGCAGAAAGAGCTTGAAGGGTTAATTTGTGTTTCATACGTTTCCGGTACCCATACTCCCAATCAGTCGTAAAACCAATCCTCAAAGAGCTTATCTCTACCGTTTCTGTTTTTTGCTCAGGAATAGCTGAAACCGCCTGAGGAGAAATCTCTTGCTTATCAAAAAAATAGATCCAGCCTATTATTCCAATATAAAAAACCAAAGCGCCCGAAAAGAAGGCGCCCACAAGAATCTTCCAATTATATTTTCGGTATTTTATAAAATCCTTCACCTTATGCTTCATCGTTTGTAATAATTTCATATTGTTCATTCTTAATCTTTCCTCGCAATTTCTTCTGCATAGATTCTCTCTAGAATGAATCATGGGAGACTTCTATATATATTCTCAAGATGACGTGCCGACTTCTCCCAAGTAAAACTCTCAGCACGCTCACGGTTTATTTTGCCTTGCTGTCTTGATATTGGCATATCATGAAACAAATCAATAATCGCCTCTGCCAGACCAGCTGCAGATATATTTCGAGCATACTGTCCCCCATTATCCAAATACTCATGGTTATTTTGAGTATCAAAACACACAATAGGTAACCCTGCTCCCATATACTGCAAGAGCTTTCCGCTTGCCTGTTTTACTACTGCCTCCTTTGGATCAACACCAATATCTGCCAATGCTAAAATTTTCGGTAACACAAAATAGGAAAGCGGAGAAATAAGAGTAACTCGTGTACGAAAAATCTCAGTCGAAAGATAGGACTCAATTTTATCTATTGGAAATCCGGCAATTACAAAGTGAATCTTCTTCTCTTCCTGGGCAACCAATGGTATTGCTTCAAGAAAAAAAGTGATTCCTTTATTAGGGATTAGAGCTCCCGTATAAATAACAACTGTCGCGTCTTCTGGTATCCCGTAGCGTTTTCGAAGTACATTTCGCGCTGGGAGAGACTGAAACATTTCGAGGCGAACCCCATCAAGAATCGTCTCTGTTGGTTTTCCTTGCCGAATACGACCTATATCTTTGGTATTTTCCCACGAGCTTGTCACCGAAAAATCACCCAGATTATCAATTAGTTTCTCAAACCACCGAAAAGCCACCTTAAGTACGCCCTGCCCAAGATACTGATGCGAAACCATTTCCTTCACTAAACTTCCGTGAAAATCCGCGACGAGCTTTATGCCACGCCAAAATAACATTTTTTGCACTATCCATCCAATAAGTACGCCTTCATGTAAATGCCCATGAATAATATCTGGGCGTTTTGTCCGCGCCAAAAAAAAAGTTTTTTTAATCAGTAAAAGATCAAGAATAATTTTTTGCCAGTCAGGACCGGCCTCAAGTTTCTTGTACCAAAAAAGAAGTCGTCGGATACGGCGAACATCAATTTTAGACCCAAGAAACGAAGGAATGTTCTTCCCAATATGATAAGTCGCAATCGTCACTGTATGTCCAAGTTTTTCAAGCGCGAGCGCTTCCTCAAGGATCCGTATATGCGTCCCTCGGTCTGAAAAAAATGGCGTGGGAGCTACGACAAGAATATTTAATTTCTGAGATACATCTACCATAATATCCTCTACTATCATTTCCCTCTAGCTTATCGTACTTCTCTAAAAATCGAAAGGTCAGCAAAAAAAATATCCCTAGATAAGGGCTTATATAAAAAAACATAAAAAAATACGTGCACCGGAAACAAATCCTGTCTCTAAAAAAATTTAAATATTCATGATATCCCGAGGAGTAATAGTAAGCGTTCCTCCCGATTGTCCTATACCACCAACAATTATTTTCCGCACGATAATGTCTTCCACATGATCGGTAATAAAACGATTGACTGAGCGCGCACCGAAATCAGGCTCGTATCCTAATTCAACAATACGCTCGGCTACACCAGGTTCAACCACAAGCGTAATATTTTTCTGTAACTTAACCTGCTCAACAAATTTTTTCAATTTCAAATCAGCAATACGTATTAATTGTGTTATAGAAAGAGCTTCAAAAAAGATCAGATTATCAAAACGATTCAAAAATTCTATACGAAAAGTACCGTCGTGAACTATCCCGTCTATCACTTGCCGACGAAGTACGCTTATAGGCATATTCTGATGAGACAAATCTTTAATCAGAGTAGACCCGGCATTAGAGGTCGCAATAATAACAGCGTTTCGAAAATTAATCTTTTCACCAAACGCATCCGTAATCGATCCCTCATCAAGAACCTGAAGAAAAATATCAAGAATTTTTGGATAGGCCTTTTCGACTTCATCAAGAAGGAAGATGCAGTACGGTCGCTCTTTCATTGCTTTGGTAAGAATACCTAAGGAGCCATCTTCCTGAGAACCAAGAAGGCGATCAACACTATTCGCTGTCTGGAACTCACTCATATCAAGACGAAACATTTTTTCCTCATCATTGAAAATCGACTCAGCTAAAGCTTTTACAGTCTCTGTTTTCCCAACTCCTGTCGGTCCAAGAAACAAAAAACTCCCAAGAGGCCGCTTCACATCATGGAAACCAGCTCGTGCGCGACGAAGTACCTGGGAAACCTGATTGATCGCCTCATCTTGACCAACAATACGAGCATGCAATTCTGTCTCAAGGTTCAACAATTTCTCTTGTTCGCTTTGGGTGATTTCTCCAATCTGCGCACCCGTTTTAAGACTCACATATTCATTTACGACCTGTTCATTCAAAAAACGTCTTGGTTGATTCCGAAAATAAATCATCACCTGTTGCGCTAAATCAAGAACACGTTCTGGGTAAGGCATTTCCCAATTATAACGTCGGGCTGAAGCAATAAGAGCTTGCATCGCTTTAATTGTCAAAACGACCTGCTTCTTTTCTGATACCGCAAAAAATTGCAAAAGGATCTCTTCGCTCTCAGCGGTATTGGGCTGTCGAAGATAAATAGTTTCAAAATATTTCAATATTTGCTCATCTTTCTTTGCCAGAGCATGATATCGAGCTGCTACCGCCATACCAATAAATCGAAATGTAGGCATCTCAAGAAATTCTTCCAATAAGTGAGCTATGTTTGGCTGCTGAGGATCCATACCCAAGAAAAGATCCACGTCTTCAATTACCAATAAAATATTACCAGCCTTTGCGGCTTCCAAAAAAAATCCTCGAATTTCAGTCTCCGGGTTTTTTCCTTGAGCCACAATATCGCTCATCGCTTCACCTAAATTAAAGAAGAGGACTCGAAGTGAATTAAGAGGACTGCCTTTTGGAAATGATCGTGAGCGAATTCTTTTCGCAAGATAATGAATGAAAAGTTTTTTTCCAACACCGGGCTCTCCAACTAAAAAGATATTATTCTGCTGCGGACGTTCGAGAACAACTGCTGCTACGCGAAATTCTGCTTGACGGCCAACCAGATCCATTTTGTCGTATTCAGTTCGATCGGTAAACGAGAGGTCGAGACTATATTGGTCAAGCCTGGTCGTATAACCAAATCGCCAACCTTTACCAACCGGTATATTTTTTGAAAAATTTTCTGGAAGCCAAAACCTCCATGCACGCTCTTTTTGAATAAATGACTTCTGTTCAATATTAATTGCATACACGTAAGACTCTTCACTTATATTTCGCATTTTGAGCAGAGTAAGGAACGCCAATTGATTCTCAAGCGCATCTTTTGGAATCCCATCCATATCCATCTCTAATCGTGACAAAACACGTTTAAACCAAGATTTTTTCTGCAATTCAAGAAAATCAATATTCTGAGGCAACGCCATCTCGGGCGCACGTAACACAAAACAAATTCCAGCAAACAAAATGCCACACCCACTCAATAAATATGTCCATTGAGTGTATTCAAAATTCCCACTCAACAACCAATACAACAGCCCTCCAACGATTGGTAATACTGGCGCAATAAGAAACAAAATATACAATCCCACCGTAACCAACGATACAAATAAAAAAATAATTCCACCAAAAATTACCACCGGTAATCGAACACAAAATCCAAGAAAGCGAGCCAGTACATTCTCAATAAGTCGAATAAATTCTTTGCCTGGATGGAATCCCCTCCAACTTCGGTATTCGATATCCCGTTTCCATGGTGATACCAAAGTCTTCAGTAATTCAAGTATATTGAAACGGAAAAGCACTAGATGAAGAATATTCCAAACACTAATCAGCCCATCTTGAATACCATCGCGATAATACCACCGCACAAAAAGAAAAAGATTCATGCTATTTTTTTTATTTTCTCCCTTCATTCTACGTCCATCCGGGCACTTTGACAATATACCACATATTTCCCTAGTTCCTGTTTGAAAAAATAGGCACTTTATCCTATACTTTACTCTAATGGAAACAATAGACCGCTTGAAAAAAGCACAAATCTTTTTTGCTCTCTCTGGAATTACTGTTCTGGTGTTTATTTGGTTTTCCTTATCGCTCGGAGCAAATGGACTCTTTTTTACACCACTCATCATTTTCAGCTTCTCCCTTCTTGGAACATTTTTCGCATTCTTGTTTATAAAAATGCTCTCTTTGCTAGATCTCCCTGAGAAATTCTTTCTACTTCTTCTTGTTGCCATCGCTATCATCAGCGTTATTCCGAGTAAGGATACCCCAACCGTATTTACCGGTCGTGATCAAGGGTCTATTGCAACAGCTGCTATTGCTCTTGCCGAATACCATTCTTTTTCATTCTCAATTCCTGTTGCACAAACATTTTTTACCCTCCATGGTCCAGGAATCGCACAAAATTTCCCTGGTTTCTTTTACTCAAAAAATGGAGAACTTGTCACTCAATTTCCCCTTGCCTACACAGCATGGATTGCGAGTTTTTTTGCGCTCTTTCATTTAAACGGTTTTGCTCTTGCAAACGGCCTTCTCTTTTCCCTTTCTCTTCTTTCTTTTTATTTTCTTCTTCGACCATTTCTCGAACGAATTCTTGCCTTCCTTGGTACTCTTCTCTTTGCAACTTCATTCCTGCCTATTTGGTTTGGAAAATTTACCCTTACTGAAAATCTGGCACTCTTTCTCTTTCTCTTTCTCTCATTTTCATTGGTTCAACTCAAACAATCTGGACGCTTTCTTTATTATGCCGCCGCGCTCTCAGCCGCCGGTATCTTTTGCTTTACTCGCATAGAAGGATACGCTCTATTTGTCGTAACTATTCTTCTGCTCGCTCGCATGCCCTCAGTACGACACATCTGGAAACTCTACCCAAAAAAAAGCATTCTCATTCCTCTTGTAATCTTTCTCATTACAAGCCTCGAAACTCTCTCTGAATCATTGCCATTCCTTATTACCATGGCAAAAGCTCTTAAAAATTTCTCCGTAGGAATTACAACCTCTGGCCCTGCTCTCGTATCAGCTCATTCGCCCCTTCTCTCTCTCCTGATTCTCTTTTTCCTCTATGGACTTCTTTTGGTTTTTCTTTTTGGTTTTGGCGGTATCATTCTTTTTTTCAAAAGAAAAGAATACACTCTACTCATTCCAGCTTTTTTGGCACTTCCAACTTTTGTCTATCTTTTATTTCCAAATATTACACCCGATCACCCCTGGATGTTACGCCGATATCTTCCTACCATTTATCCTGCACTCGTTTTTTCTGCTATTGTTGGACTCGCGCTTCTTTTTCAAAAAAAGAAGTCCTTCCCTCTTCATTTTCCATCAGACTCTCGTCGAAGCCTCGTACTTATATTTATTTTCATTGGATTATTTGCTTTTCAAACATCGGCCTGGTGGCGAGGTCTCTTAACTTGGGAAAATCACAAATTACTTGGACAAACCAAAGATATTGCTGATATTTTTGGTCCAAGAGATCTTGTCTTGGTAGAGAGAAACGTTTCCGGATCTCCATTTGCTATGATTTCTGGACCGCTAACGTTTCTTTACCAAAAGAATGCTGTCTATTTTTTCAATCCAGAGGACCTCAAAAAAATCGACCGATCTCCATATGAGCGCACTTGGCTTGTAGTGCCAGCAAATCAATCAAACTACTGGATACAGTCACTTCCTGCATACACCCTCAGATCTGAGCGCGGTTTTCCATTGGGATCGATCTCTCTTGGATCGCTCCCAATTGACCAAAAAGATCAACTCCGCTTCCCAGAAATTGCTCCTTTCAATAATTTTTCCACCGTTTTTGAAATTGAATAATTATTATATTCGGTATGTCTTTTCTCAGTCCATTTTTTTCTATCTCTAAAACTGAACGAGGGGCGTATCTTATTGGTCGTGTTTTTCTCTATGCTATCTGTATTCTTTTTACGTTCTTTTTTACTATTCGTGTTGTCTTCCCAACTACTCCATTTTCTTTCAGCTTTCATACTCCCCAATCCACAAAAAATACGCTCTCTGATCCGCGCAACTCAGCCGATCAGTCTTCACTCGAGAACGGAAATATCACTGGCAATCAAACTCTTATCGGGAATTTTGAAAGCCCAGGGACATTCTCTCGCATTCGAGTATCATTCACTCTTACTAAAAAATCTCCTGAAAATACTCATTTTAAAGCATCTATCTCTCGTTCATATCGCTCATTTTTCTTCCCTATCGACGAAACACCGCTTGCCTCATTTGAACATCCTCCTCTTTATCGAGATATAACCGGCATTTATTATGCCGAAATAGATGGCTTTCTAAAACGTTTTGTCTCAACCGAAGCATACCTCTCACGCTATCCCGAATCATTCGCTTTGCCACTCGAGACAAACACCGATAAAAGCCCTCCTATTTCCAACGAATGGATGGGATTCCGACCTGGCAGTCTACTTGCATTTGCCGATGGTGTATTCCTTGTTACGAGTGAACATGAAATTAGACCTTTTGGTAGTCCTGAAATTTTTCTCTCAATGGGCTATCATTTTGAGAATGTTATTCAGGCGCACGAAGAAGAAATCGGTATCTATGAACGAGGACGAGTTCTCTCATACGGAGCATCTCAATCGGATGGAACCTTATTCCAAGATAAAGATAGTGGTGCATATCTTTTAGTACAAAATCAAAAACTTCAACCAATTACTTCGCCAGAATACCGAAAATTTATCCTCGAAAAAACAACACCGATTATTGCCTCGCTCACCTCACGAAATACAACTCTCTCTTGTTTTCCAGTTTCTTCCTGGTATAGAGAAAAAACATTTACTTGTGATATATCCAAAATCATGCTTCCTCTAGACTTCGGAAACGCCTTCCAATTCTCACTTAAAAATGTTACTCCAGATATTGACGCAGATCTCGACACGATTACCGTTTCGCTTGTAACTGATCGAACGAGGGATAACTTCTCTCTTTTTATAAATCAAATCTTTTCACGACTACTCAACCGATTTGAAAAAAACATATAATATTCTTATGCGGTATTCCTTCATTTTGCGCCTCAAAAACCACAAGATGACCCCTGTTTTTTTTGCTCTTTTTACAGAATTTCTCATACTGGTAACACTTGGATTTGTAGCACTCTTTTCAATCGAAACGCTCCTCCCAACTTTCGTTTCTGCTCGAATTAACCTTGCGCTTTACTTTGGAATTCTTCTTGCGCTCTTTATTTCTCATCATGCGCTTTCAATAGGGCTTGATCTAAAAATCCATACTCCGAGTCTTCCTGTAAGAATCTTTCTAATAGCATTCCTTAGTCTCTGGGGTATAATTCTCATCGCTCTTTCTCTTCTAGAGTTTCCAATCCTCGCGATAATCATCATCTTGTTGACCTGCGTTCTTCTCGGATATCTTTTCCGAAAAATCTATTCTCTCATATGACTATTGCACTTCAAGTTGCTGATCTTGATGCTGCTCGTATTGATGGTACGCGTGTGTATCTTTTAGAGCTCCTCAAACGATTTGGCGCACTCGCTCCGCACGAAGACTTTCATCTCTATCATAAAAATAAATTCAACCAAGAACTAACACCGCCGTCATTTAAAAATTATACACTTCACAAAATTCCATTTCCCAATCAATGGATGCAAACCCGTTTCGCTCTGGAAATGTTTCTTTCTCGTCCTGAAAAAATATTCTTTCCCGTACAAGCCGTCTCCGTATTCCTTCCAAAAGAATCACAGGTTACTATCGTTGTTCATGATCTCGCCTTTAAAAAATACCCTGAAACTTTTACATTCGTCACTCGTTTCAAACTGAACTTTCTCCTCAAACGAGCTGTTGCTCGAGCACAAAATATTATCGCTGTCTCAGAGGCAACTAAGCATGACCTGCTGTCTTCATTCCCCGAACTCACAAGAGACAAGGTTCACGTTATTTATCACGGATTCAATCAAGAACGTTTTGAAACGCGAATCCCTCTCCAAAAAAAACAACATACCCTCAATTTATACGGCCTCAAAGATCAGGGGTACATTCTCTATATCGGAGCGCTGCAGCCAAGAAAAAACCTCGTACGCCTTATTGATGCCTTTGCTATTCTCAAAAAAAGTGTTCCTGCAGCCAAGCTCGTACTTGCTGGTGAGCAAGCATGGCTTTCGCAAAAAATTTTTACAGAAAAAAAAGCATCGCCCTATCATGACGATATATTTATTCTCGGTAAAGTACCGTCTGCCCATCTCGCTGACCTCTACCAAGGCGCTCGCTGCTTTGCTTTTCCTTCACTGTACGAAGGATTTGGACTGCCAATTCTTGAAGCTTTCGCTTCCGGAACACCAGTTCTCACTGCTAACAACTCAAGTTTACCAGAGGTTGCAGGAGAAGCAGCCCTTCTCGTAAACGCCTTAGATACTGAGATGATTGCAATACAACTCACACGACTTTGGACTGATGATGTACTCAGACAAGCGCTCATCAAGAAAGGAACAGAACGTCTCAAAAAATTCTCTTGGGATATCTGTGCACAAAAGACCTTGTCCTTGATTCTTGAAAAGAAAGATTAAATTTTACTTTTCTGTGTTCGCATTTTTAAAAGCTCAAGAGGGGCAGTAAACTGCATATTTTCTTCTAACACATGAAAATTCTTAATCTGATAATCACGTTGCCGAAAAAATGCAATCGCCTCTGAAATAACGTTCTCTGGCGCACTCGCCCCGGCGCTAATTCCGATAGTCTTTTTTTCGAACAGCCACGCTTCATCAATCATCGAAATATCATCTACTAGATACGATTCAACTCCTGACATTCGCGCTGTTTCCATCAATCGTTTCGAATTGGAAGAATTCTGCGAACCAAAAATAATCACTATTTCTACCTGTTCGGCAAGCGCCTTAACTGCCGTCTGACGATTTGTCGTCGCAAAACAAATATCCTGAAGCGGCGGAGCAATAATCTGAGGATACTTTCTCTTGAGCGCCTCTGTAACAACATTCGTCTCATCAATCGAAAGCGTCGTCTGTGTCAGATACACAAGCTTTTCTGGATTTCCGATACTGAGTTGATCAACGTCAAAAATGGTTTCAATAATCGGAATATTTTTATCTGGTGCTTCACCCAATACACCAATTCCTTCAATGTGTCCCTGGTGTCCAATGTACAATACCTGATATCCCTCTCTGATATAACGCAAAAGTTCCAAATGTACTTTCGTCACAAGCGGACAAGTTGCATCAATAAGTGTTATCTTACGTTTTCTGGCTTCTTCATAATGTACTCGGGGAGAACCATGAGCAGAAAAAACCACCACTGAACCCTCCGGTGCTTCCGTAAGGTTTTCAATCGTGATGGCACCCTTCTGTTCTAAGCCTGCAACAACGTGCTTGTTGTGAACAATTTCATGCTTCACATAGACAGGAGAACCGCATATTTGTAGCGTCTCTTCAACTGCTGCAACTGCTCGGGCTACTCCGGCGCAGAATCCTCGTGGCGAAGCAAGGAGTATTCTTTTCTTTTCCAGATTCATGGTATTCAGTCCTTAATTACCGTACCAACAAATGATTTTCCATTCAAAGAGTGCGAAAGATTTATGAGATTTTGCCCATTTAAAATGACAACTTCCATATTTTCTTCTTGGGCTAATTGAGCAGCAATCGGATCAAACGGGGCGTTCATACCCGGATCCCAATTATCCCCCACTAATTTACGAAATCCTTTCCAATCCATATTTTTGAATGGTTTCGCTTCGGGGAATTGCCGCGGATCCCGATCGTACACATAATCAATATTTGAAAGATTGATTATCTTTTTTGATCCAAGATATTTCCCAAGCAGAACAGCATCAAAGTCTGTCGAATGCCCTGGTCGCCACCCTCCAGCGACGAGAATCGGTTCCTTGGCTCCGTAAAAATCCTCAAGATCATGTGGATTTGTATTAATACGAGGGTGAGCGTGTGCCCGAAAAACAGTACGAATAAAATGCGCATTCATTCGAGTGGCATGAATACCGAGCCAGTCTTTGTCGTCATCAGTAATACGACTCACATTACCAGCCGCCTCAATATAACGACGAGCAGTCTTCCCTCCCCCTGTGATAAGAATAAATTTTTTCCCAGCTTTCACCTCGCTGATAATGAGTTTTTTGAAAGCCTTTACGAAATCGGTATCAATAGCATCTGGCACAAGAAGAGACCCCCCAAGAGAAATAACAATACGCGTTGAAAACGGAGACATACACTAAAAAAATTAGAAAATTATTTACTCATGCGTCTGAAAATACTCCAGGATTGATTCAAGAGAAACTCGTTCCACCGAACCATTGCTTCTCCGTTTAATTTCTACTTCACCACTCTCGAGAGTTCTCTTCCCAAGGATAATCTGATAAGGAATACCAAGAAGGTCACTCTCAGCAAGTTTCTCTCCGGCCGATGCATCTCGATCATGATACAGTACTTCAATACCAGCTGCGGTTAGCGTTTGATAGATTCTGTCTGATTGCTCATTCTGCCCAAGCGAGAGCAAGTGCGCCCGAAACGGTGCTATGGCATCTGGCCACACCAAACCCTTATCATCAGCAAATACCTCTACGATAGTCCCCATTAGACGAGGAACGCCAATCCCATACGAACCCATATACACTGGTTTTTCTTCTCCTTGCTCATTTTTATAGGTTAATCCGAGAGCTTTCGCGTATTTTTCACCCAGCGTATAAATATCTCCAACTTCTACCGATTTTGCTTCTTTGAAACGAAAGGATTCCTTATCCAAACCAAAATCGGTAAAAATTTCCTCAGAATAGTCATCTTTATTAATGGCCATCTTTTTTTCCGTATCATAGAGAATAACATCTTCTCCTGCATCAGTGATCGTTTGAAATTCAAAAGAATATTTTGAAAACGATCCTCCGGAAGAAAGAGTCAAATACGTTCGATCTCCAAGTCCAACCCTGGTGAATATTCGCATGTACACGTCTTTCATTTGTTCATAAAAAACATCATGCTCTTCTTTGTCTCGAGAAAAATCATACAAATCTTTCATCACAAACTCCTTGCCGCGCATAATACCCGACTTCGCGCGCATTTCATTGCGAAATTTCGTTTGAAATTGATAAACATACACTGGCAATTGCTTATACGAAGAAACAAAATTCTTCATAATATTCGTCAATGGTTCTTCGTGAGTAAAAGCTAATCCAAGCTTAGTACCATTTTTCAAATCTGTCTTAAACCAATCATCAACCACTCCGTCATCCCAACGTCCAGTCTTCTCCCATACGTCTTTCTGCTGAAGAGTTGTCATAACCACTTCCTGTCCGCCGATAGCATTCAGCTCTTCACGAATAATCGTCTTAATTTTTTCAAGCACCCGTAGCCCCAGCGGTAAAAAAGTATAAACACCAGCCATTTCTTTGTGTACAAAACCAGCCCGAATAAGTAATTGGGCATTCTTGGAAACCTCATCTTTTGGTGCCTGTCGTGAAACCCGAGTAAACAATTGTGACTGACGCATAGGGTATCATTTAATATATCTTTCCCCATCTTACGCTACCAGGAAAGCTTGGTCAAACCAATTTTTCTCCACTTTTAAAGAAAAAGCCCAGCAAGAGAAAGGAGGGGCCCAAGGGAAAATTCCCGGCCGCTTTCTCTTGTGGGCTCACAGACCACTCTACTCATCATACCGAGCTGCCTTCTTCGATTTCTTCTATTATTGCATCTAATCTTTCTTGAAAGAACGTGAAGAGTATTTTGAGTAAATGGAAAATGCATCCTTCAGTATGTTCGCGCCAGTATTGTATGATCTGCCAGTCGAGATTTTTATCAGCAAGTATTTCCTCAATATGCCGACTAAGGATAGCGTTTATCTCCGGTGGAATCTGAAGATACAATCTCTCAAACTGACACCATGCTGATAGACACCCCCGTTCTAGCATGAGGGTATCTTTTGGAGAAGTAATGTTCTCCGGAAAACCGTAGAGACAATATGTCACTCGAGCATCTCGAAATCTAGTGCCAAATTTCCTGAGCAACCAGAGGGCAAGAAAGGTCTCTATCGCAGCTTCCCTGTATGGCATCAGAATCCACTGCATGGATATCTCCTTTTTATGTTCGTAAAAGTAAAGAAGTTGTTAAAAAGCAAATTTTTATTCTACCATATATTTTGATATATTGCAATACCCAGAGAAAACACCCAGGATTCCCATTGTAAAAATAACTCCCGAGTACAGGTTTTTCAAAGATTCACTTTCTATTTCAAGCAAAAAGCCCTCGAATTTTGTCAAGAATTTGGAACTGCGAGATATCACGTATCGTCACCAAAAGCATCAAGCCAAGGAGGAGCATAAAACCAATCTGATGAATACGCCCCTCTATCAGGTGAGAGACGGGCTTCCCTCCACGAAGTTTTTCGATCAATATAAAGAAAATACGCCCTCCGTCCAATGCCGGAATCGGAAGAATGTTAAAGATACCCAAATTTATCGAGAGAAGTGCTCCAAACCAGAGAAGGTAAGAGAAACCCATTTCCGTCATCTGCTTCGTCAAATATACAATACCGACTGGACCAGTCACGTCCAAAGAGACTGTTTCTTCTGCTCCACCAAAAAGAGATACAACCATTTTCCCAAGATAAGCAAAAATAGTACCAGTCACTTTTATTGTTGTCTTGCCTCCCTCAAGAATGGCTGTGTACCAGGGGTAGGTAATCAACGCTGTTTCGGCCAAAGAAATACCCAATGCACCTTCCGTTTTCGGATACTCTGTGCGCGGCACACCAGATACCGTCATTGCAGTATCTCCACGATGAATTACCATGGAAAACTCCTGTCCTTTCTTTTTTGTAATACCAGATGTTGCCTCATCGGTAGTTGAAACAAGCACATCATCAATAGATACAATTTCATCTAACGGACGGAGACCCATCTCTGCAGCTGGCGTGCCAGGCTTCACTTCCAAAATCTGGACTTTCTGATCAGGATATTTTCCACGCTCCTCAGGATCAATCGGCTGCGGCAACCCTACTATGTACACCAATGAAATAAGAACCCATGCAAGCAAAAAATTCATCACCACACCAGCGGCCAATATTTTGATGCGCGGCCAAGCAGGCTGATTAGCAAAACTATCTTTTTCGTGAGTATGCCCCCCTCCCTCACCTTTAATCTTCACAAAACCACCAAGCGGAATCCAATTCAGAGAATAGATAGTATGGGGACTCTCAACGTCTTTATCTCCCCAAATAATATCGTATTTCCCAGTCTCATCATTCTTCACCACACCAATCAAACGAGGGGGAAATCCAAAGCCAAATTCATCCGCCTTCACGCCATTGCGCCGCGCTACAACAAAATGGCCCAATTCATGCACCAAAACAAGTACCCCGAGGATAAGAGCAAAAATCAAAATCGTCAACATAGAAAAAATCTCTCAAAAAATTACTCCAAATCTATACGGTCATAATATCTTTTTCCTTCTCTTTTCGAAGTGTTTCTATCTTTGCGTTGTATTCGTCAACCACTTTCTGGAGATCATCTTTCCCAATAAACTTATCATCCTCAGCAATTTCGCCAGATTTTTCCATCTCCTGAATTTCTTTCCAAATATCCTCGCGTGTTGTTCGTATACTAATACGAGACTCCTCTGCTCGATTATTGAGAGACTTTACAAATTCGCGTCGTCGATCTTCAGTTAACTGTGGGAGCGTTAATCGAATAATTCTTCCATCATTTCCGGGATTTAGTCCAAGATCAGACTCTCTAATAGCAGATTCAATCGCCTGCACTGCTCCCTGATCCCACGGCTGAATCAAGATCTGTCGTGCCTCGGGGATAGTCACGCTTGCTATTTGTCGAATAGGTGTCCGTGTTCCATAATAATCTACCAAAATACCTTCCACCAAAGCCGGATGCGCTCGTCCGCTTCTAATCTGAGCCGCGGCTTCAATGAAGTGTTCAATAGCAAATTCAAATTTTTCTTTCCCTGCCTCAATTAATGCTTTCACCATATATCGTGACTCAATATTTTACCGTATATTATTTAAACTTTCGTAATCCAAAATATAGAATAGCAGAATTTCCTGGTTCGTACAGAATCATGCTCACACCCCGATCTATTCCAAGTTCTGTCACCGACCAATGCTGCCCACTATCTGTCGACCGATAAAATGCCGACCCTGAGGCAAGAACAATTTCATTTGAATTATCCGGACTCACAGCCACTGCTCGTATAGGATATCGTTTTGCGCTCTCGATAATCGGAATAGGATTCCAAGTGAAACCGAAGTCAAGACTGCGAAGAAGTCCCTCTGACGAAGTTCCTGCGTACAATGTGCTCGGTGTATGCGGATCAGCATTCAAGGACACTGGATTTATTAACTCTACACCTTCTCTTTCTTGCCCCTGAATCTTTTCAAGAATTTTTGCCTTATCAGTCCAGGTGATTCCTCCGTCTTGAGAAGAAATAACATCTTTTTGAAAAACAAGTGCCGCGATTGATTCTGGTAGTTTTGTTCCAAGAAGAATTTTGGTAACCGGTCCCTCTGCTTGGTAGATATTCTTCCATTGCTCACCGCCATCAATACTCTTGATGACACCCCCCTTGTCTGTTGCCGCATACAGGATACGGGAATCCGAGGGATGCATAGCGAGCGATGCAATTACCGTCCCTGGTCCTGGTTCAACATACACTTCCTTCCAGTTTTCTCCGGCATCTTCAGTCCGATATACCTTTCCGACGCCTCCGTATACTCCTGTTGCAAAAATTCGACGTGAATTAGAGGAATCAATAACAATTCCATAAATTTTTTCAGGAGGAAAATCCATTTTCTCCCAATGTTCTGCGCCATCCTTGGTGCGAAACATTCCATCATCCATGCTCCCGACATACATCGTTTGTGGATTTGAGAGATCTATCGCCCATGAAAGAATATCTGCCGAGGAAATACGTAATTTTTCACTTACGACCACCTTTGCTGAAAATGATTTCCCGGCATCAAAACTTTTGTAGAGACTCCCGGTGGCAGGTGCAGTTTCCCCTGTTGGCTTGCTGTTATTGTTTGGAGAAATACTACAACCCGATAAAAAAAAGAATACCCCTGTTATAACACAAATTTTTTTCAACATACGATACTTGTGTTTATCATCCAAGACAAAATTACTCTCACATCTCTTCCTAATTGAGTACAGTATACCACAATCATTCTTCCCCTGTTGACGCAGAAACAAAAAACCAGTAGAATTCCTTTGTTTTGTAAGTAAGGTTGGGTGCGTAGCTCAGTCGGTAGAGCAGTGGCCTTTTAAGCCAACGGTCGTGGGTTCGATCCCCCCCGCACCCACATTTTTGAAAGAAACTTCACTTCTCCGTGGAGCTTCTTTTTTTGTATACTGCCTTATTTCTTCGAAACAATCCGGTCTTTCCCTATATATGGACGGAGGACTTCTGGAATAACAATAGATCCATCCTCTTCTTGATAATTCTCCAAGATTGCAATAAGAATGCGGGGGCTCGGTAAGGCCGTATTATTAAGCATATATACGTATTTACGCTCGCCCGAGCTCTTATCCAAATACTTGACATTCAGTCGTCGCGATTGCCAATCAAGAAAATTCGAGGATGATCCTGTTTCCCCCCAACGATTCAGTCCTGGCATCCACGCTTCCAGATCAAACTGTCTATACTTCCCTGTCCCAAGGTCACCAGTGCAAATTTGAAGCTTCCGATACGGAATACCCAGTTCACGATGCATCTCTTCTGAAATAGCGAGCATTTCCGCCTGAAGCGAATCCGCTTCTTTCATGTCAGCCGTACACAAGACTACTTGTTCAACCTTGAAAAATTCATGCACGCGATACAGGCCTTTGGTGTCTCGTCCATACGATCCAATTTCACTTCGATAGCACTGGCTAAATCCAGACATACGAAGAGGAAGATTTTCTTTATCAAGGACTTCGCCTGAATAATATGCAAGCAGCGA
Source organism: Candidatus Moraniibacteriota bacterium (assembly GCA_018062205.1). Taxonomy (GTDB): domain Bacteria; phylum Patescibacteriota; class Minisyncoccia; order Moranbacterales; family UBA1568; genus JAGOSP01. Next base: position 44,887 of record JAGOSP010000002.1, read on the forward strand.
TGGCTCAGATGTTCCAACCAAAAATTTTTCTTCACGATTTACCTTGCCATCTGATTCCTTTTCGGGTGTTCCTAATCGATAAATTTCATCATCCTCCGGATTATATTCCGCACCCTTAAAATATCCCGAACCAAAAAGTGGAAATTCTTTGATGAGCGTAGGAGGTATCATCGGGAGAAATCCCTTTACAGCCATTTTTTGCAAGGCATACGCCATTAATCCTACAACAAGAAGGGCTCCCTCGTTCTTTACATAATATCCACGGTATCCCGCCACTTTCGTTCCTCGTTCAAAATCAAGAATATCCAAACTCACCCCCAAATCAATATGGTCTCGAGGAATAAAAGAAAATGTTTTTGGTTCCTCTGAACGGAATATCTCAATGTTCTCTGCCTCATCCTTACCGCGAGGTGTATCAGAAGAAACAACATTTGGCACAGACGCCGCTATTTTTTCAAAATGCTCAGTTAATAAGCGAAAATTTGGTTCAACTTCATCGATTTTCTGCTTGATTTCTTTTCCCTTCGCAATGACTTCCGCTCGCTCCTCTGGTGATTGTGATTGCATGATAAGATCATTGATATCATTTTTAAGAGACTTTAACTCTTCAAGCTCCCGCTGCGCATCGGCACGCTCCTGATCAAGCTTCAAAAGTAAATCCAAATCACAATCGCTTTTTTTCAAAGAAATTGCCTCACGAACGATTGCCTCATTTTCACGAATAAATCGAATATCAAGCATAGACAACACCATTTAGCCAATAGTTTCCTTTAGCTTAAAACTTTTGGGGAGAAAAAGCAAAAAAGCACTCTCTGCAATCCTCACTCTCCATCCAAGTGAGCGAGATAAGCAAGAATACTCTCAACTGATTTATCCAAAGAATTCTCTGCGGTGTCGATGATTATATCTTCTTTTCCTGGTCGGATTTCTTTATGAAGACGACTGATTACCCCGACTCCCTTCTCTTTTATTTCCCGACAATGGTCCCGCTCAATGAGCTGAGGCAGCGGTGCTGTTAGGAACACAATCAATACTCTATACCCCAATTTTTCCAACAATTCCTTTGTGGGTATAAGATGAATTTCTTTAAATATTTCTTCTACAATAATGTTGTATCCCTTTGCTGCAAGCTCTCCAATAAAAAACAGGGTAACTGTGTGAGCGACGCTTGTTCGTGTATCACTCGAATCATGAGACATCATCCTCTTCAAAAGATCGATATCAATATGTGCTGAATTGAATATTTTCTCGTGAAGAATTTGAGAGAGAGAAGACTTTCCAACTCCAGCTGGTCCCCGAATAATTATCGCTATTTTTTCCATGCTGTTCTTTCATTTTAATGCTTTCTCATTCTTGAACAAAAAATAGATATCATGACACTGCAAGAATTTAGGCTAATTCCTTACCCTCTTTAATAGCTGCCCGAAGAAAAGCGACAAAAAGCGGATGTGGCGCTACCAAAGAAGATTGAAATTCTGGATGAAATTGTGTCCCGAGAAAGAAAGGATGCTGTTTTTTGGGAAGCTCCGCAATCTCCATCAGCACTCCATCGGGAGAGGTGGCTGAAAACAGAAGTCCTGCTGCCTCAATCTGTTCAATATATTCAGGATTTACTTCATAACGATGGCGATGTCGCTCAAGAATCGTATCAGATTTGTATGCATCTCGAGCAATGGTTCCTGATTTTACTGTTGCTGGATACTGTCCGAGCCTCATGGTAGCACCAAAGTTTTTCTTGCGTAATTTTTCTACTTGTTCAGGAAGAATATCGATTACCGGATACACTGTATCACTATTCACTTCTTTTGTATGCGCACTCTCCAATTTCATTACAGAACGCGCATATTCAATCACCATCAGCTGCATCCCGTAGCACAATCCGAAATAGGGTATTTTTTCCTCTCGACAAAATCGAATGGCCGAAATAATCCCTTCAATACCTCGCCCACCGAACCCACCAGGAACAAGAATTCCCTGATACGTTCTCAGTGACTCAAGTTGTTTGGGATCAGTTTCAAAGTCTGCACTGTCCACCCAATCAAACTCTATTCTCCGTCCAACCTCGCATGCCGCATGCTTCAATGCCTCAATGACACTGATGTAAGCATCGGAAAAAACGTAGTCTCCTGTTTTGAAATACTTCCCTACCACGCCGATTCGGAGCACCTCTGTTGATTTCCGATTCCTCATCACTCGCTTTTCCCACACCGAAAGATCATGTTTTTTTGCTTTTAATCCAAGCTTTTTCAATAAACGATTTCCTAGATGATCCTGTTCAAAATTGAGCGGTACATCATAAATACTTTCAACATCCGGAGCGCTAATCACGTCTTCTTTTCGGATATTACAGTTTACCGCTAATTTTTCCTTGCGCTTCTCATCGAGAGCACGATCAGAACGAGCGACAATAAAATCCGGCTGAATGCCCGTGCTATTCAATGTACGAACAGCGTATTGCGTCGGCTTTGTTTTCATCTCACCGATTTTACTCGGAACAGGCAAATAACTCACCAGTACGAAAAAGACATCCTCTGAATGCTCAAGCTTCATAATGCGAGCAGCCTCCAAAAAAAGAATATTCTGATATTCTCCAACAGTACCTCCTATTTCGATAATAGCAATATCTGCTTTTGATGTCCGAGCTGCTTTTTTGATGCGTCGAATGACTTCTTGTGGAATATGCGGTACCACCTCAACACAACGCCCTTCGTATTCAAGATTCCGTTCCTTTTCAATCACAGTTTTATACACGAGTCCGGTTGTCATATAGTGATCCCGCGAAAGCTCCAGACCCATGAAGCGCTCGTAATTCCCCATATCTTGATCTGTTTCGTATCCATCGCGAAGTACAAAAACTTCTCCGTGCTCAGTTGGATTCATCGTGCCAGCATCGACATTGATATAAGGATCGATTTTCAGCGCTGTCACAGCATACCCCTTTGACTGCAAAATAAGACCAATCGAAGAGGTTGCCACACCCTTTCCAACTCCGCTCATCACTCCACCAACCACAAAAATATATTTCGTTGCTGTTTTTTTCTTTACATTTCGTGTTGCCATAATCTCTATACATATAGACAAAGAACCGTCGCAGGAAAGGGAACGGCTCTTTGGGAAATTACATCTACAAACCAGAAAACTACATGCTTTGAATCTTTACCTCAAATGAAACCTCTACACCCTTCCCAAAATGGGCCTTCACCTCATACTGTCCTATCAATTTGAAAGCTTTTGGGATATCGAGAATTTTTGGATCAATTTCAATACCTTCCGCAGACAACGCAGCGGTAATCTCTTCTGCTCCTACCGAGCCAAACAACCGACCTTCCTCAGCCTTGGTTCGTATAACAACCGAACGATCACGGAGTGCGTTTGCCTGCAGCAGCAATGACCTTTTTTCATCTGCTATCTCTTCAACTCGTTTGCGCTTGAGTTCCTCAACTTGCTTGATTCCGGCCGGGGTAGCCACTTTTGCTATCCCATGAGGAAGAAGGAAATTTAGCGCATAACCACTCGCAACTTCTTTTACATCACCAACTTTACCGATTTTTGGGTTGTCCTTCATGAGAATGACCTTCATATCTGAATGTTTCACTGTATTAATATGTTCTTTAGTGTACAGGAAACACTTCGCTCTTGGCAAGAAATGAGCCTATTTTCCCCCATAAAACTAGGCAAATATTCACCTTATGGTACAGAAAAGCAACTTCTTGTATATTTCATTTACAAAATAAGCATACTGTCACCAAAAGAATAAAACGCAAACTTGTTTTCGATTGCTACGCGGTAAAGAGACATGATATCACGTGAAGCTCCCTTATCCCTTAAAAATGCATCCACTAAAAGCATTAACGATGTTTTTGGGAGATGAAAATTAGTCACCAATCTTTCTGCACCTTGAAAATGATGCGGTGGAAAAATAAAAATATCAGTCGGTCCCGTATACGAAAAAAAATGTCCGTTTTTCTGAACCGACTCCAGAGTACGAAGTGCAGTCGTCCCAATCGCAGTGATGGAACTTTTTTCTTCTCGCGCCTTGTTTAGCTGATCAACAACAGCGCCTGAAACAGAAACATATTCTGTATGGAGCGATTTCCTTGTAAAATTTGATTCTGCGAGTGGCGAAAAAGTTCCTCGCCCAACATTCAAAGTCACGGAAAGCGGTTGAATGTTTTTCTGTACAAGCGAAGTAAAAACGTTCTCGGTAAAGTGGAGACCCGCCGTCGGAGCCGCTACCGATGCACCAGAACTCGCAAATACGGTTTGATAGCGCTCCCTCAGATTTTTTTCTGTCATCTCGGCTCCCTCAAGGTAATGTGGGAGCGGCGTCTGCCCATATTGCTCCAAAATTTGAACAAGGGAAATCTCACTCTTACCTACGAAACGAACAAAAAAAACTTGCTCCTCTTGTCCTATTACTTCAAAATATTCCCCCGTTGAAAAAAAGAGCTTTTGTCCGATCGTCACTTTTCGATCCACTAACACTGGGATGTACTCGTCCATCCTTTGTTGATCCACCAAAACAAATACCTCAATTTTTCCACCAGTTTCCTTGGTGAGCCACAAACGAACCGGGAGGACTCGAGTATTATTTAAAACAACCAGCGATTGTGCAGGAAGATACTGGGCAATATTACGGAAAATATCCAGAGTAATTGTGTCGGTTTTTGTGTCATACACAAACAGACGGGCGCTATCTCGTGGCTCAACCCCCTGCTTTCGGATGAGTTCCGATGGAAGCTCATAATCATACTGATTTATATCGGAAAACTGCATAAAAAATAAACTAATAATAGAATCTTATATTTTATAGTACCTGAGAGTAATCTCTCAATCAACTTACAAAAAAAACGCCCAAGGATTTTTCCCCAGACGCATAGCATGATTAATGAAAGAGTTTTTTTCTCTGCTTGCCAGTCAGAGGATACTCGTTGGATCCAAGAAAACCGCAAAGACGATATGCGGATCAACATCACCAGATGCCATCGCGCTTACAAGATGCTGAATCGCGACCGCCTCAACTCGAGGACCTCCGCATGTTCCGCTGGCTACCGATCTAGCCACCAAGACATACACGCGCAAATGGACATACCGACTCCCATCTGCCACTGGGGTGATGTGCGTAACAGGATATAGCATCTATCTCTTTCTCCTTATAAAAAGAACTGTCTATTTTACTCCGAGGAAATAAAATAACGACTATATTGCGAGTCGTTAAGTTTCTAACATTATACAGGAAAAGATACTCATTGTCAAACGGACAAAACGCAAACAATTTCTCCTGCAAAAAAATCACCACTCTCCCTTCTCTGGGTGGTCTTCCGAGGAGGCAAGCGCTTCAGGCTGACGGAGAATTCGACACCAAATAAAACGTCGTAATACATGTAATTCTTCCACCCGAAGCCAGACGCACAAAAATATGTATGCCGTTCCTCCAATAGAAAGTCCAAAAAACAACTGGAGGAGCACCTTAAAAAAGGTGTCCAGCTCGCTCACCGTCAAAGCGAATACATATTTTGATATCTGCGCCAATAAACCAGCAAGAACAGCTGCTAGCACAATTTTAAGAGTAGGGATAAGTATCTTTGCATCATTCCAATATGACAGCCTTCGTTTCAACGCAAGGTACAAGAAAGAAAAATTTATAATAGTCACAAACGAAAACACCAATGCGAGCGCCTCAATAGAAAAATACGACGACTGTTTCAATGCTAGAAGCAATCCGATATGAAAAATCTCAGCGCCACAGGCGATAAAAAGCGGTGTCTTTGTATCCTGAAGAGCGAAAAAACCACGGGTAAAAAGAGGAATGAGACTCTGTGCGAAAAGACTCATTGAAAGCAAAGCCAGAATATTAAACGTCACAATCGTATCCTCCCAATTAAACTGTCCACTTCCCAAAATCACACGCACAAATTGTGCTCGAAAGACAATCATAAATGCAGAAAGAGGGAGGACAAAAAACAGAATCCGCCTCGTTGTATCTGCTAGTAGAGTAAAAAAGATTTTTTCCTTCTGTTCAGATACCGAGAGAGAAAGCGATGGGAAAACAGCCACTGAAAACGCAACTCCAAAAATCCCCAATGCAAAACTCTGAATATTATTCGCGAGGGTGAAAGCGGTGAGACTCCCCGAAACCAAAAGCGAAGCAAATCCCGTCATCACCAATAATCCTATCTGATTGACACCCATGCTCAAAGAACGAGGAATCATCAATCGTACTACTCGCCTGAGTGCCGGATTTCGTAATGATCGCCATGGGTGGAAACGGAGGTGCCATCCAGCTGTAGAAAAAGCTGGCCACTGTGTCACCATGTGCAAGATAGAACCGATTACAACCCCCCAACCCAAACCATGCACTCCAAGAAATGGGACAAGAACGAGAATACCAAACAAAATTCCCACATTATAAAAAAATGGCGAGAGAGAATACGCAATAAAACACCGAAATGACATGAGTACGCCACTTAATACCGCACTCACTGAAAGGAAAATCGGCGAGAGAAGCATAATTCGGGTCAGAGAAATCGTCAATTCACGTTTTTCTCCAGAAAAACCAGGAGCAACAAGAGAAACCACCAAATCAGCGAATATCATCCCAAGTAAACAAAAAACTCCGAGCACTATAATGAAAAGTCCGAGCACATCCGATGCCAGTGTCCATGCTTCCGTTTCTTTTTTCTGTGACCGTAGTTCCGTGAATACTGGAAGAAATGCCGCTGTGATAGCACCAAGGACAATCAGGCTGTAAAAAAGATCTGGCAAACGAAAAGCCGCGTAATAAGCATCCAGCTTATCACCAGCGCCAAACTGCGCAGCCAAAAGACGATCTCGTAAAAATCCAAGAAAACGACTTGCGATTCCCGCAAGAGAAACAATGAAAGCTGCCATACCAACAGTCTGCATTGTTTTTGATTCTAAATTCCGCCACAACTGCATTATCTTCATCATCACAAAAAAAATATATTCTTACTTACCAATTTTTTGGAAACCACTATTTTTCATAGGTAAATGCTGTTCCAAGAAACTGATCCGTTTTCAGGGCGCCATCAAATAATATCCTCCGTCCATACGGTACCAAATCTCCACCAGTCTGCCAAACACTTTGCCATCTTTCAGGATAAGCAATCTCGGACTTGAGCTTACTTCCAATGGTTCCTGACTGTTTTTGATAAAGAATAGAAAAACGCTCTGCTCCTCCTCGACGGAGATTCTCCATATCAAAACTCCATGGCAATCGATAGGTCAATTCCACATTAACACTCTCTCCTGGACTCACATATACCCATGCTCCAAATACTGTTTTTCCGTTTTCTTCTCCTATTCGCGTGCCGCTCCCTTCATGAATACGTTCGTTCCTTTCCAAAGATTCTACAAAAGGGTCTCTTCGAAAATTAAGCGTGTCATAGTCGAGAGGTGGTTCGGGAAATTCCCAGGTAGTTCCTTTAATCGATACAAGCTCCGAACCAAGAGGGACATATACCCGTAAATAATCAGCATTCACTTTATTCCACCACTCGTATGGAGTTTGTCCGCCAGTATGCCGACGCACAATGACTAGAGTATCGGTGATTGAACCATCATTTGCAATATCTGCCCGATGAGAAAGAGATTCCTCAATAACTCCATCTGTTTTATATCCATTAATATTACTATGCACAACACTCACAAAATCCTTTTCGGTACTTAAAAGTTTTCCCGACCAACCAGAATGATCAATTAAATCTTCGGTCGCAGGATGCCTCGCGTACAGAAGAATATGTTTCTCATTTAGACCCTGAACAAGAACTTCTGCTATTTGTATTAGCTCTCGATAGTCGTGCATCTTTGCTATACGACTAAATACTTCTAAGGAAAGATCGGAAAGAATTTTTTTCGGATTATTTTCTTCCTTATCATATTTTTCTTCTACTTGTTCTTGAACTATTTGAATAAAATTTTCTGAATCAATCGTGACGCCATAAACTGGCAAATCAATAGGGCCAAGCACAGAAAGAAGTCGTTCCATGACAGTTGGAGTCACAGTGACTACCCCGTCCACAGTTGGCCCGCCAGTTTTCTCATAAAATGAAATTGCTTTCTCAGCAGAAGTTGGAAAATCTGGATACCAATTGCTGTCGTGAAGGCTCCAACCGGCACTAATTTTCTGTATTGGTTTTGGTGGAACAATATTTTCTTTGAGTTGTCCATCTGGATTAAAAATACCATCAATAAAAAATTTTTCTAGAGCTCCATCGTGCACACTCAAAAGAGCATAACTCCCAATAAATCCACCAGTTGCACGCAGCTCGTGATTATTTTGAAAAAGAAAAAGGTACTTCCGTGGACCATTTCCCCCAAGAAGCTCTACCAAAATTCTTTCGCGCTCATGAAAAGCCTTCAGGGCTGCTAGGGCTGCCGGAAATATTTCTCGTGCCTCAAGAAATTTTTCACGACGCTCACTCGGAATATCAAGAATATTCACCCGATCTAATAAAATCCTCGCTTGTTCCAATTCGGTAGTCGAATAGACCAATGGCTCCTGCGCCATTTCTAGCATCTCAATCAATGAGAGTGCTCTTTGTTGTTCCTGAACATTGGCTGGCATTACTCGTCCTGCTAATACTGACAATTGAGAACCCGCCCGAGAAATATAACCCAAAGCGAGTACCGCATTGCGTCCCGACGCTGGCTTCGAAAAACCTGGAATGAAACGAACAGTATCCAAAACACGCCCTGGAAATACAGCTAACGCTCGATCGGCAATATAAAATTGCTGATTCGCTTTTTCAAATTCAGCATGAGCGCTCTCAAAATTCTTCTTCTGAAAATAGTGCGTGGCCTCTACGATATGTATATATCCCTCATTACCTGCCTCCACTGCCTTTACAGTGTTCCACCACGCTAAAACCATATACGACAAGAGAAGACATCCTACGAGGGAAGCGACTCTCCATGTTTTCCATTTTTTTCCCTTTTGAGTTGCTCGAGAATGAACGCGGGAAGTCGCAGGTGGTTTCTGATACGTTTTTTGATTGAGAGAAGAATGAGAAGGAGCGACAACTTTCGAATTTGATAATGACAAAACGCCAAGAGACTCCCTATTCGAGACCTCTTTTCTCGATGGAACTGCTGGTGTCTGTAATTTTTTACGAATGCTATCCATAGCGTATTCTCCAGGAAAAAATAGATTCTTTACAAGATATCCCTCACATCTCTCTGGATAAATATTTCGTTCGTATTATTACGATTAGCGGTTGGTCATCGTGATACGCGATAAATTTTGATTGTCCGCTTCGCCATACTAGACCATCGAAATAAGCGAATTCTTTGATATCCCTTTCTCTGTAATAACGCCGAGACTGAAGACTGCTCTGCCACCGATTGAATACAAGATGCAAATTGTTCAGAATTTTCTGGGTCAAAATACAGCGCTGCATTCCCAAGCACTTCCGGAAGAGAGCCTCTATTTGATGAAATTACCGGTAAACCATAACTCATTGCCTCAAGTGGCGGAAGACCGAATCCTTCGTAGAGAGATGGGAAAACATACGCCGTCCCATATCGATACAGTACCGAAATTTCTCCGTCCGAAAGAAACCCTGTGAAACAAAGATTTTTGAGGAAGAAACGTTGTTTCAAGCGGGTATAAAAATAATCTTCTCGACCAACCAAAATAAATTGATATTCTGGAAAACGCATCGCCATATCCACAATAAGTTCTAAATTTTTATGCGGATATGCATTCCCAACATACAAGAAATACGGTTGTATTATATCATGGCTTAACATTTGCTTCTGACTCTTTCTCGAGAAAGCGGTGAGTCCGAAACGACTTAAAACAGAATAAGCTTCTTCATTATCAATAAAAAAGCAAGAATGGCTCACGCCCTCAAGTGTCACACATAGCTTCCCGGAAAGAAATGGAAATTCATTTAATAAATCAGATTCTGTGAATCGAGAAACAGTAATAACTCTACGCGCTCGAAAACATGCCACACGAATAACCATGCGGTATACCAAAAACTTCATCCAATACCAAATCGTCAGGCGTGTCGTATTGCGTACCGTTGGGTAACGCAACAAAATAAGATCATGAATCGTTACAACAAAACGACCCAGATAGAAAATCGGCACGTTAAAATGTGGGAAATGAACTAGATCAAGCTGCTCTCGCCAAAGCTGCCAGGGAAACAAGAACTGTTCAGCAAATCCGTACCAAGCATAGTCTGCTCTCACTTTCGTAAAGCGTTTTGAGTATGGTTGATATTCGTCAAAATTTTCTCGCCGCAAAAATATGACGTATTCGTTTTTTTCATCCTCTCTCTCCAAAGCCTCAATAAGCCGCTCGGTATACCGACCAAGTCCTTTTCCCGACGACCCATAAAAACGTGCATCAATGCCGATTCGCATAGCAGGTAGCGTAAGGATTCTGACAAGATAGCGTATAAAAAGTGAGCGCCGATGCTGCCAACATCTTAAAAATTTCCGCATCATCAAAATGGTTCACCTGTTTTGGAATAACAAGAAAAGCCACAACTCCGTCAGAAAGGCGTGGTGACCGAACAACATAGCACCCTTCACATTCAAAAAAAAGCTTTTTTTGAGCGAGTATCGTTTCTGGAACAAGATCAATATAATGTTCATTTCCACGCGTACCTTCTTCATAATGATCCAGAAGTATCTGCTCCTGAACATCCACGAAACGCAAAGAGCCCGCATCGACTCGCGCGAGCTCTAAGGCTGTTTGCAAAATCTTCCGATACCACAAATCGCAATATCGACTATCATTCGCTGTTCGTACGGAAAGATCAAAAAGCATTTCCTTTACAATCTCCTGCTTTCGATTCATGGCACCGATATATGAGTACGATTCAGAGAGATCGCGCTGTATATTGTGCGTTGTCTTCTGCAATGAAAGTCGCTCTCTCAGCAGCTGAAACAGAGCTTTTTCTTTTGCAAAGTACACAAAAAAACCAGCTATCCCCAGCAACAGAATAATCAGAGCCTCTAATTCCTCTTCCGGCAACACAAAATGCCCCTGAGTAATTAGGAGCGGGGTTAATACTGCCAAAATAAGAAAAATAAGATAAATCCAATATGTCATAAACAGCGTCTTTGAAATTCATGCTACCGACTTACCGTATGCTCGTTCCTTTTTATACTTCCCTTCAATTCAAACTACGCCTCATACTGGTTGAGTCCTACTGTACACGAAGACTTTCTATATACCGCTTTAGCTTTTCACCCACTTCTGGATGCTTTAAACCAAAATGGATAGTCGTTTTCAAAAAATTAAATTTATCCCCGGTATCAAGCCACTCACCCTCAAGCATACGACCATAAATCGGTCTGTTTTGTTGTAAGAGAATATCAAACGCATCTGCTAGGCGAATCTCGCCAGACTTTCCGCTCTCCATAGTTCCCAAAACTTCAAACACCTCTCGAGTAATAATATATTTTCCGACAGCTACGGCGGTAGAAGGCGCCTCTTCTGGACTTGGTTTTTCAACAATCCCCTTCACTCGAATATTCCCACTATCCACCACTTCTCCGTCAATCACTCCGAACTTTGATACTTCTGAACGCTCAACTTCCGAAAGCCCGATAATAGGTGCGTGGAACCGTTCATATGTCTCAATAAGCTGTTGTGCCGCTGGGACCACTGAATCATAAATGCAATCACCAAAAATAATCAGCACTGCTTCATCATCATCCACGAGATGTGCTGCCTGCAAAAGAGCATGCCCATCACCAAGCGGAATTGGCTGACGAACATACGAGAACTTTGCTAAGGTCGAAATTTTTCTCACGACCGAAAGGAGATCTTGTTTGTTTTTCTCAACCAATGTTTCTTCAAGCTCATACGACACATCAAAATGATCCTCGATTGCTCGCTTCCCTCGCCCAGTCACAAAAATAATTTCTTCGATACCAGAAGCAACTGCCTCTTCAACAAGATATTGTACTACTGGTTTATCCACGATAGGCAACATCTCTTTGGGCTGCGCCTTAGTAGCTGGCAAAAATCGCGTTCCAAACCCAGCGACTGGAATAATAGCTTTCTTGATTTTCCAATGTTTTCCTTCTGACATAGTATATATTTAAAAATAGAACTCCTGTTCTTGTTTTAGTTATTCGTTTATCTCTTGTGCCTCTTCTTTTTCGGTCTTATTTCCAACCCGCGTATAAAAACAAACAAATCTATTCCTTCGCAAGAGAAACAAGTTTTTTAAATTCCACATTAAATTCTTGAATTGCCTCGTTCATAATCGGGTGAAATTTTTCTGACAACCGCTGCTCTTTCGCATAGAGACTCGCCGCAAGCAATGCCTCATGTGTACCCGTATCAAACCAGGCGCCAGATATCGGACGAACATCCAAGCTGCCCTTCATAAGATACTGTTTGTGAATATCCACAATTTCTAATTCCCCACGTTCTGATGGCAAAAGATGCTTCGCTATTTCTGAAACACTCCCATCGAAAATATAGGCCCCCGGAATTGCAAAACGGCTTTTTGGTTGAGACGGCTTTTCCTCCAGCGAAAGAACTTTTCCTTCGGCATCAAATTCCACCACCCCGAATCGCTCTGGGTCTGCCACTTCTTTTGCAAAAATCCGTCCGCCAGATTGAAAAGATTGTATCGCCTCTGAAAAATCATCTTCAAAAATATTGTCACCCAATACCAGCGTCACTGGACCACCATCAAGAAAATCTTCTCCAAGAATAAAGGCCTCCGGCAAGCCAGCCGGTCGCTTCTGCACGACGAAAGAAATTCGTATATCATACTTCCGAAACATCGACCCCAGTAAATTCAAATAGTCACCCGAATTCGCCGGAGAAACAACAAGGAGTATATCTCGAATACCAGCGCAAATGAGCGTATTGAGCGGATAAAACACCATCGGCCGATCATAGACCGGCAAAAGTTGCTTTGAAGTAACCGCTGTAAGAGGGAGAAGGCGAGTCCCTGTCCCACCAGCAAGAATAATACCTTTCATAGAAAAAATTTCATTTTTTTACTCAATCTGCACCGCTATTTTCCCGAACTTTCTGTTAAAATGAACAGTGTGAGAAAAATTGTATCCACCGATATACTATTTATAAATAAATCGAATTATATATCATGCATACAAAGGAAATTGCTTGCATACCTGACGAATTTCCTTGCGGAGCACCGCTACCAATCGTGAATATCCCTCATCATCAACAGATATCTGTAGCATACGCCCGATGGCACGAGCAATCAACCTTGTTTCTTTCTCTTTCATTCCTCGTGTCGTGAGAGCGGGCACTCCGATACGAATACCGGATGGATCCAGCGGTCCGCGTACATCGTTTGGAATTACATTTTTGTTGACAGTAATACCAATCAGTTCCAGTCGTTCTTCCGCTTCTTTCCCTGTAAGACCATAGCTGGAAACGGTATCGACCAGTACCATATGATTTTCTGTTCCCCCGAAAAGCATTTGTGCCCCAGACTTAACCAGTTCCGTCTCGAGTACTTTGGCATTTTTCAGTGTCTGCTTGGCATATTTTCGAAAATCTGTTTGGAGCGCCTCGCCAAACGCGACTGCCTTAGCGGCAATCACCTGCATATGCGGACCACCCTGTGTTCCTGGGAACACGGCCTTATCAATCGCTGTCGCAAATTCTTTTCGACAAAGAATCAGTCCTCCACGCGGACCACGCAGTGTCTTGTGTGTCGTTGCGGTCACAACATCAAAATACTCAACTGGGTTCGGTAACGCTTTACCCGCAACGAGTCCAGCAATATGCGCCATATCCATCATGGTCATCGCACCCACTTTTTTACCAATAGCAACAAAACGGGCATAATCGATCTGCCGAGTATACGAGGAAAATCCAGCGAGTAAGAGTTTCGGTTTTTCTTTCTTCGCCAATATTTCAAGCTTGTCATAATCAATACTCCCATCTGCTTCCGTCTGATAGCGCACAAAGCGATACACCTTGGCCGGCAGAGTCACCGGATGCCCATGTGTCAGGTGTCCACCATGTGAGAGATCCATGCCGAGTACGGTATCACCCGGCTGAAGAAGTGCCGCATAGACCGCCAGATTCGCCTGCGCTCCCGAATGTGGCTGCACATTGGCATGCTCCGCTCCAAAAAGTTTCTTTGCCCGATCAAGAGCCAGCGTCTCAACAATATCGGTGAATACCTGTCCACCGTAGTAGCGTTTCCCTGGATAGCCTTCTGAATACTTATTCGTCAGCACGGTGCCAAGAGTATCAAGTACTGCTTTGGAAACATAATTCTCCGAGGCGATCATCTCAAGCCCCTCTTCTTGGCGCTTCTCTTCGCCCAATACCGCGGCGTATATGGCTTTATCTTGGGTCTTCAGAGCTTCATGTTTCATAGAAAGAGTTTTATCGGATACCCCCATCCTAGCAAAAAGCTTCACTTCCCGCACTATTGACTTTTAAATAATAACAGTGTACGATATTTTATTCAGAATGGAATGAATGGGAATGAACAAGTCTGAAAAATCTTCTTTAAAAATAGCAGCAAAAAAACCCACTCCGGAGGGATTGATCCGGATGTATCAGGAGGAAAAATCATGTCCAACGAACTCTCTGTTTTTTTTCTTTTTGTGGCGGCAGTGTTGTATGGATGGTCTATTTACCAGGGAAACTCTGCCCGAAATTCCAAACAAACGCGAATAAAAGCCCTCCTCTTCGCAATTGTTTTCGGGATAAGCATAATCTTGCCAATTACCTCCTTGTACACAAACTATGTCCGCTCAATAGAAACCAGCGCTCCACCCACCAGGCACAATGTTGCGGTTCTTGAAAAGACACAGCCAGGGGATTTCCTCCTTTGTGTTGACGAGAATCAACGGAACAAATATGCCCTGCTTGTTGAACGAGCGGATACTGAATATGTTCGTGGCTTTTTTGTGGAGCAAGAATTCGTTCTCCACACAACGGGACCAGGACTGATCATCGATCGATTTTTCCCTGATGATTCATGCCTCCTCAAGAAATTCTCCAACGAAGAACAAGGAGGTGCCGCTGTCGACCAAGAAATCGGGGGTATTCTCCGCCGAGGTCTCAATCCTCCACTGGCTTCCGTGTTGAAGTAACCGCGCCCTACGGTGTAGCACTCCGCCTGTAGTACTCTTGCATCACATGATGATCAGAGTTCCACGGGCGATTTTTTTTATTTCGCAATGTTCGTTTTTCATCAATCCTTTGATTGCAAATACGAAAAATACACCAAAATACTCTCCTTCTAGTAATCTCCAAAAAATTCCGCTATTTCCCACTGACAAACTCTCTCAAGGCCTCACGATAATCACGAAGGAGTGGCCGCTTGGTATTGAGAAGTTCTGAGTACGCCGGACGTTTGGCTGGACGAGAAAAAGCATCGGGAGAAACAGGTCGAACGATTATATCTGGTCTCACCAGACGGAATAGCTCCTGTGCTGCTTCGTACCACGTTGCAACACCGCTATTAATGAGATGGTAAATACCAGATGCCACATGATCCTCAATGAGTGTACGGGTGGCTTCTGCAAGATCGGGAGCATAGGTAAAACAACTTTGTTCACTTTCTACGGCACTTACTTCTGTCTTTCCTTCAGCAATCACCAACATTTTTTCAAAAAAACTTTGCTTCCCTGCTGCCGAAAGAGCCGGCTTACCAAATAATTTTGAGAGACGAATGACGTAGTGTGTTCCGACCATAGACAAGACAGCTTGCTCGCCCTCCCATTTCGTCAGACCATACCGGGATACTGGTTGAGGTGTCTCATCTTCAGTATATCCTTGCTCTTGTATTCCCGGAAATACATAATCAGTCGAATAGTGGACAAATATCGCACCAATAGCTCCCGCTAATTGCGCTAGTCGTTCTGGCACTTTTGTATTAAGAACGCACGCTTTTTCATATTCTTCTTCATTCGTCTCACACAAATCAACCGCATTGTATGCCACGGCATTTAGAAGAATCGATGGCATAATTTCGCGGATTTTTGTTTCAGTATGCACCGAATCAGTCAGATCAATTTCCTCACGATCCCAACCAATAACTTCATATTGTGCACTCCCAGAAAAAACCTGAACGAGTTCCTGTCCGAGCATACCTTGCGATCCAAGAACCAATACTTTCTGCTTAGGCTGTTCCATACTGATTTGAGTCATATTTTTGATACTCACCGCTCTTCACACGCTTCCACCATATTTCATGTTCTTGAAACCAAGCAACCGTTTGGGCTAGTCCCTCCTCAAGTGAAACCAATGGTTCCCAACCAAGTTCTGTTCGAATTTTTGCAAAATCAATTGCATATCGACGGTCATGCCCAAGCCGGTCAGTCACGTGTTCGATGAAAGATGTGTCTTTGCCAAGGAGCGAGAGTAGTTTTTCTACAATCCAGATATTCTCTCGTTCTCCATTGCCACCGATGCAGTAGATCTCACCAATTCGCCCCCGACGAAGTATGAGATCAATTGCTCGACAATGATCTTTCACAAAAAGCCAATCCCTCACCTGTCGACCATCTCCATATACCGGCACTTTTTCTCCTTCGAGAATATGAGTAATCGCCAGCGGAATCAGCTTTTCGGGGAAATGATATGGGCCATAATTATTTGAACAGTTTGAAATGGTTATCGGTAATCCATAGGTATAAAAATACGCTCGAACAAGATGATCACTCGCAGCCTTCGACGCACTGTATGGACTTCGCGGATCATACGGTGTTGCTTCATGAAAAGCTGGGTCATTGCGTCTGAGCGAACCAAACACCTCATCAGTCGAAACATGATGAAAACGCTTTCCATATTTCCGGGCCATCTCCAAGAGCGTAAATGTCCCCATCACATTCGTTCGCACAAAAACCTCCGGTCCAAGTATTGATCGATCAACATGCGATTCAGCCGCAAAGTGAACTACTGCGTCACATTGTTCCACCAATGGTTCAACAAGCTTTGCGTCACCGATATCTCCTTTCACAAATTGGTAATGTGTATCGCCTTCTACCGAAACAAGATTTTCGAGATTCCCAGCGTACGTCAAATTATCAAGGTTTACGATAGAATCTTCGGGATAGGTCTCTCGTAAAAAATGAATGAAATTAGAACCGATAAATCCCGCCCCACCCGTAATAAGTAATTTCATACTCCGAAAAAATCAAGAAATGAATGCTATTCTCCTTGCTTCAAAAACTAAAAGAAAATTATTTCTCTTCGTATCGAAAAGTTGGGTTCCCGCTATATTGGGCAAATGAAAACAACTGCCTGTCTTTTTCTAATACGAGAGGATATTTAAAAGGCCAAACAATACCGATGTCTGGATCATCAAAACAAATCCCTCCCTCAGATGTCTTGGAATACAAAGCTGTCACTTTATAAGAAAAAAGAGTGTCATCTTCCAATGCAAGAAATCCATGAGCAAATCCAATCGGCACCCATAGTTGCTGGTGATTCTCCTCTGACAATTCTACGGCTACATATTGACCATATGTCGGAGAACCAAAACGAATATCAACAACAACATCCAGCGCGCGTCCATGAATCACCTGTACCAATTTTCCTTGTGCAACAGGATCACGCTGAAAGTGCATCCCTCGCAAAACTCCTTTCTTCGATTTCGATATATTTTCTTGAACAAAATCATCGACCGGAATCCCTAGTTCCCGATATCGTTCTTTTTGAAAAGATTCAAAAAAGTACCCTCTTTCATCCACAAAAACCTCGGGTGTCATAACGACTAAACCTGCGATGTCAAATGTTCTAGTTTGCATAAAATGACATTTTCTTTGGATAAACAAAGGAATCTTCGTCTATCCTAACATACAATTTCAAGTGAAACAAAAATCCGCCCTGAAAAAACCAGAGCGGAATTCGTATGTTCAATTCAAAGCGTCTCAGGTGAGAAAAACTACCCGGCAATCTCATTCATGACATCATCAAGAGATCGTCTTACTGGCTCTTCTGCTGGCTTTTCTTCGCGTACTTTCTCCTCGCGTGGCTTTTCCTCCCGTGGTTCGCGATGCCCACGCTCTGACCCTTCTGGTTCATTAATCTTCAAGTTTACCCGAGCATTATTGCGAGCGCCAATGACACGAAGCAAAGTACGGAGCGCCTTAGCTGTCATACCTTCACGTCCAATAACCATACCCATGTCTTTTGGGTTCACATCCAACGTAATAAGCACGCCCATCTCATCAATCTTTCGTTCAACCTTTACGTCCTCAGGATTATCCACGAGCATCTTTACAACATACTCAACAAATTCCTTGTCCATCATAGTATCCGTCATATGCTTACTCTCACCGGTTTACTGTATTAAGAGAAAGTTTATTACTTCCTTTATCTTCATTGTACCTCGAGCTTTTTGTTTGTCAATTTATTCTCTCGTGGTTTGCAATGTTTCCAAAACAATATGTCCTTGAGAGCGTTCAAAAAAATATCAGATGATGATTAATTATGAGAAATAATGAAAACTAATATGTATGTTCGTGTCCTTATCCAAATATCTCAAAAAGAATTATCCCATTCCGCAGGAGGAACAAATGGTTTCTTTTTCCATTCTGGAGACTGGCAACAGAGGAAATGCGGGGCTTCGATAGGATCAAAAAGCAATTTTTCCGATACCCATTCCATACGCATACCACGAGATCCTTTCACTAATACCAAATCTCCTTCCTGCGCCAGACTCTCCACAAACAATGCCGCTTCACCACTTCGTTCAAACCAAGAAATCTGTTGCCGAGAAAATCCTTGTGCAATCAATTCATTAAAGAGACATTTCATTCTTTGCCCAACCAGAATAATTGCCTGTACACCAGAAAGCAAAACAGACTGAGATAATTCACGGTGTCTCTTCACTGATTCTTCTCCAATCTCAAGCATATCACCGAGAACAGCAATCTTGCGATTTGCTCGTAATTCACCCAATACAGCCAGTGCCGCTGTAGTCGATGCTGGGGACGCATTATAAGTATCATCCAAAAGAATACTTCCTTTTACTCCCGGTATCAGCCGCATCCGACCCGGTAGCGGCCCAAAAGAAGTCAGCGCATCAACAATCTGCACCGGATTGACCCGAAGCGCAATGCCAACAGCCGCCGCAGCCAATGCTGCTGCTATCTGATGTCTGGCAATCACTTTCGGTAAACGCACTGGCAATGATTTCCCATGATAGTTCATTTTAAACGCGAGTCCTTTGGCTAATCGGGCTTCTGGTTCCACAACGATATGTGCTGCACAGACATCGGAATGTTCGCCAAAACCAAATGTGAGCACTTTTGCTTTTGTTTTCTCCCGAAAACACACTACACGAGCATCATCAGCATTCAAAATAGCGAAACCAGAAACCGGTAGACTCGTGATCAGTTTTCCTTTTTCTTTCGCAATGTTATGGAGTGAACCAAAAAATTCGATATGACTTTCTGATACCTGAGTGAATACCCCAATATCAATCGGTACGATGGAGAGAAGATATTCCATATCACCCGGTCGATCAATTCCCATTTCAAGTACCAGCACTTCCGGATAGCGCAATGGAAACAATACATACCCAAGCCAATGTATCCCTATCCACACCCACCGAAAGAACGAGTGCTCTCCACTCTTCGAACCAAGAATTGTCAAAGGGATACCAATCTCATTATTATAATTACCTTCTGCTCCGCGGACAGAGTATTTTTGCGATAAGACCAGTACGATTGCCTCCTTTGTTGAGCTTTTCCCAACGGAGCCTGTAACTCCTACCACTAATGGATGGTACTTCCGCAAAAGAACACGTGCCATACCACGCAGAGCACTCTCGGTAATTTGTTTTAATATATGATGCATAAAACAGTATATTTTTACGTTCCCGCTTTCTGAAGCTTCGGCGTCAACAAAGACTCCGTCGGTTCTATTCTGGCATACTCCAACAAAAATCGCATCAACTGACCAAAGGCTGGAGCCGCACTCGATTCTGCCCACTGCACATCTTTTGGATTATCCACTTTTATTAATATAACAAAACGAGGATTTTCACGTGGGGCATATCCCACAAATGAACCAATGTTTTTCCCTTCCTCGTAGCCCCTCCCATCAGTCCGTGCAACTTGTGCTGTTCCTGTCTTTCCAACCACTTCATACCCAGGGACATCCGCACGTTTCCCGTGGCCACTTACCACAACACTGCGCAACATATGTCCGATTGTCTCGCTTGTCTCCTTACTAATAACTCTGCGCACCTCTTCCGGTGAAATTGATTCTGCACTCCCATCTGCATGACGAACATTTTCCACGATCTGCGGTCGCATGAGCATACCACCATTTGCCAATGCCGCATAGGCTGTCACTATCTGAAGTGGTGTTACGGTAATTCCCTGCCCATAAGCAGCTGTGTAAAATTGAATACCAATACGAAAATCACTCAAATTATGAAGATTTCCTCCTAATTCAGCTGGCAACTTCACGCCTGTTTTTTCTCCAAATCCAAATCGTTTTAATCGTTCAGTAAAAACCTTATGTCCAACTGCACGCTCAACAAAAATCATACCGGTATTAATTGAATTCTCAAGAACCTTCGTCATCGTGCTTCTTCCATAGACTTTTTCTTCAGAATTTTTCACTGTATATCCGGATTCTGTTACCGATCCAGTATCAACATACTCGGTGGTTGATGAAACCTTCTTCTCATCAATACCAATAGCCATCGTAATTGGTTTCATTACTGATCCAGGCTCATACGTCGAACTTACCGCGGGGTTCAAAAATAAACTGAGATCTTCTGTCTCTGAATATTTATTGGGATTAAAATCTGGGGCATTCGCTAACGCGAGAATCCTGCCTGTAGTTGGCTCCATCACAATGGCTGTCATCGCATCAGCTTCGTGCTTTTCTCTATATTCTTGAACAATTTTTTCTGTTTCGTGCTGAATCACTCTATCAAGGGTCAATGTAAGTACATCCCCATGATCAGGGACGTCAACTCGTGAATTCGAAAGTGAAATCCAACGCCCACCAGCATCGCGCTCTTCATGTACTCGCGAAAACTTTCCTTTGAGCTCTGAATCAAAGGATGCTTCAATCCCATATCCACCGGCCCCACCCTGTTCTCCTAATCCTGCAAACCCAACTATATGCGAAGCAAGATTCTCTGCCGGATAATAACGATATTTTTCTGGAAGGAGAGAAACCCCCTTCAACGAGAGCTTTCGTATATTTGCCACCTCATCATCATTCAGCCGATGTTTTATCATTTCAAAAGGATCTGTTCGATCAGAGAGTCGTCTCAGAATTTCTTCTTCATCTTTATTCAGAATAACTGAAAGTTCACGGGCAACCTCCTTCGCATCATGTACCTCCCGAGGAACAACATAGACAGCCATATACTCACGATTTACTGCCAAGGGATATATTCCTTCATTATCATGCAAAAAAATTTCTCCTCGCTCTGCCTTTAAATCAAAAGATGAAAGACGTTGTTTTTTTGCCCGATCGCTCCAGAGCGCATGATCATGAACCTGAATACGATACAGTTGCCAAAGTAATCCGCATACAACGAAAAGAAAACAAATAAAAACAAACGCAACGCGAATTACTTCGGTGTCATTTTTCTTTTTTAGTATTTTTTTTGGCGAAACACGCATACAATCATAGAATACTCTGGGTTAGAGCTTCCCTAGTCTACTCCAAATCCCACTGAAAAAAATATCTTACTCCAGAATAAACTAAAAAAACACTTTTTTATCATTTATCCAGAAATGCGGATACTAAAGAATGCTCTAACTCATCTGAAAGATACTTTTATCTCCAAAAAAAACTAACGCGAAGCAATAATATCTCGTTCTTCAAAATACTGAGGATTAGTGACCTGATCGAGAGAAAGTGATTCACGGGCTTCATCGATACGCTGAAAGGATCTTACATCCGCTTCGCGTATCTTCAAGCGTGCATTTTCTTCCTGTCTACTGGCAATTTCTTTCTCAAGCTGACGAACCTGGTATCCCTGAACTGCATTGCTATTTACTGAATAGACATGCATCCCCAGTACACCCACAAAAAACAAGAGAATAAGGAATGCTATATCTGTCCGAAAAAACCCCGCCCGACCAGAGGTTGATGCGGACACACTGTTTTTTCTCGTTTGAATATGAGCGTCAGGAATTCGCATAATTTTTTGCTTTTTTTCGATATCTGTATCAGCACTTTTCTGCAAAACGGAGTTTGGCACTCCTGGATCGAGGATTTTCTGATATTTCTTTTTCGCTGGCCGTAATAGGGTCTCGGGAAATATGTTTCAACTTAGGTTTCTTATGACAAACGCAAACTGGAAATTCTGGTGGACATTCACAACCTTTCGCCATCTGACGGAAAAACTGTTTCACTATACGGTCTTCACCTGAATGAAAGCTAATGACTCCCAACCGTCCACCTAAAGCCAGAAGATTCACCGACTGTTCGAGGAAGTGTTCTAGATTTCCGTATTCATTATTCACCGCAATACGCAGTGCCTGGAATACTTTTGTTGCTGGATGCGTTTTTCGTTTCAAACAAACACGCATTGGCATCGCCTGTCTGACTACTTCTGCCAGCTCGACAGTTCTCGAAAAAGGCTTCTCTTTCCTTGTTTTAACAATAGCTCGTGCGATACTTCTCGCACATTCTTCATCGCCCATCTCAGAAAAAAGTTCTGAGAGAGAGGTCTCTGCCCACACATTGACAATATGCGCTGCTGTCTCACCCGAGCGTTGGTCGAGTCGCATATCAAGTGGACCATCCTTCAAAAATGAAAGTCCTCTTTCTTCGTCCTCAATCTGATCTGATGAATAACCAAGATCTGCAAAAATTGCATCAACCAGAGGTAAATCAATTTCTTTTGCTGCGTCACTTATATCAGCAAAATTCGCATGAATAACCACGAGCTTCCCGGCCTCTTGAGCAGAGAGAAGGTTCTCATCCTTTTTCATTCGCGAAAAGAATCGATCAATAGCCGACTGATCCATATCGAGTGATACGACCTTCCCGGTCTCTCCGACTGCGGAACGGAAAAGAAGTGTATGTCCGCCACCCCCAAGAGTTGCGTCCACAACTATATCACCAGGCAAAAGATGAAGTCCGTCAAGAGCTTCTTGCCAAAGAACTGCGACATGTTTCGTCTCATCCATATATCATCATTCCTTTCCAGTTTTCAGCTTACAATTTCCATTCTATCTTTCCTTGAAAATTGCACGCTCAAAATTGAAAGAATTTAATACACACCAAGCTTTCCAAGTTCCTCTGCAATTTTTCCGGTATTTTTTTCTGCATTTTGTTTATATTTTTTCCAGACATCTTCATCCCAAATTTCAAGACGATTGTACACACCAACTATGGTGACTTCTTTTTTTAAGCCCGCATCATTTTTTAAGTATTCCGGAAGAAGCACTCTTCCTTGGCTATCAAGCTCGGTGTCCACTGCACCAGAGAGCATCAAACGAATAAAACTTCGTGTTCCACTTTCTCCAACTGGAAGATTTCCCAATTTACTCGCAATTTCTTCCCATACTTTCATTGGGTAAACAAAAAGACAGTGATCAAGTCCTCGTGTTACAACAACACGGCTCCCTAGCTCTCCGCGAAACTTTGAAGGGAGCGCCAGACGCTTTTTTGGATCAACACTATGAGAGTATTCGCCGATGAACATATCTCAACTCAGATAATTACTGATATTCCCCACTTCTCACCACTTTTATAGAAGGTATCCCCATTCTACTCCACCTTACGCCAAATCGTCAACCAGAAAAGAAAAGGCTTGTATAAAGAATTTTTGAACAAGAAAAATCTCTTTTTTTCAAAAAGTATTAACGCCAACGTAAACAGTTCCGTTTCAATAAAAGATTCTCCAATAACTCCCACAAAAAAAGGATACTCTCCATTTTATAAAAAAATTTTCTTTTTTGTTTCGTTTTTGCATTTACGGTACACTTTATTTACGCTGTACTGGTCGATACGGCCTCAAACATTTAAATATAAATTAAATACAGAAACATATGCGTATCGCTTTTTTTTCGCTCCTTGCCCTGCTCTTCGGTTTGGGTGCCGGGATTCACATGACATCAGCCGCGGGTAGCAAGGTTTCAATCTGCCACAAAACTAGTTCTGCCAAAAATCCTTTCGTTATCATTTCCGTAAATGAAAGCTCCCAGACAGCTCACCTCAACCATGAAGATGTTCTTCTGGACGCTAACGGCGAGTGCCATGATACTCCAACCTTTCATTGCATCGGAACCCTCCCCGTCAATGCAACACTGTACCCCGGTGACAACGTTGTGCTTTCTGAAGATACACCTGTCGTATTCTCAGAAACAGACACTCCCGCCAAATGTGAGTACGGTATCGCTACCCAAGGGTAAGTCACAGGAAAAGAATGAGTAAAATAAAAAGGCCACAAAAGGCCTTTTTATTTTACATTTTTTCTAGAAAAAGATGTCGCTCTCAACGATGCAACACGAACACCTTCTGTTTGTCTTTACTCCCAGATTTTAATTGAAGTGAAGATCTGGTGATACCTAAATGCCGAGCAAGCATACGCGTAACAGCATCGTTTGCCTTCCCCTCTCTCGGTGCCGCCTTCACTGATACCAAAAAATGTATCACGTCAATTACCTCAATTTGATCTTCTCTCGCATTCGTTTTCACTGTCACAAAAAGACGCTCATTCTCTCTCTGTAAACTATTCTTGTTCACTATTTTTTTTCATTTTCATCAATAAATGTATCCCCAAAAGACTGAGTCTGCCGATTCCAAAAACCAGCATAAATACCATTAGTGGTAATAAGATTTGCATGTGATCCTTCTTCTGCTAGATGTCCATCCTCAAGAACCACAATTCGATCCATCTCACGGACAGTACTCAAGCGATGCGCAATAACAATTGTTGTTCGTCCACGCATCAGTTCGTGCAAAGCCTCTTGGATATGATGTTCGCTTGTTGTATCAAGCGCACTCGTTGCTTCATCAAGAACGAGTATCGGTGCATCCTTAAGTATCGCCCGAGCGATAGCAATACGCTGTCGCTCTCCACCTGAAAGTTTAATGCCGCGTTCACCAACCAAAGTTTCATACCCATTCGGTAATGCCACAATAAATTCATGCGCGTGAGCCTGTTTGGCTGCTTTCTCAATCACTTCGTGCGAACTTCCTGGTCGACCATAGGAGATATTTTCTGCAATACTCCGATGAAATAAGGCTGTATCTTGAGGAACATATGCGATAAGCCGTCGAAGGTGTTGCGGTGAGAGATCGCTAATATCCTGTCCTCCCACTCGAATAACACCCTGATCTGGAGCAATAAACTTCAACAACAGCTTAGTAAGAGTACTCTTTCCTGAACCAGAACTTCCGACCAACCCGACTTTTTCCCCCTCCTTAATAGCGAGAGAAAAATTCTGAAACACTTGACTTCCCTGTGGATACCGAAACCCAATCTTATCAAAAGAAACTGCTCCTGAAATAAGTTTTTTGTTCTGGTTCTGTTCAAGAGATTCAATTTCATCCCGAGACAGGATCTCTGTCATTTCACGAGCATCCGCAATATTTTGCATCAATCTTCCGAATGCCCGACTCAATCCAAAAAGCTCTCCGAAAAGCGCCCCGACATACACCTGCACCAAAACTACTGTTCCGGTACTCACGCTCCCCTCAAGCCAAAGATGGATCACTACATACATGGCTGAAATTTCAAGTACACTAAACAGAATCGCCTGAAAAGCGAGCAAAATATTCCCAAAATACCAGCTCCGCAATCGAGCGACACCGTCTAACTTTGCTACTCGGCCAAAAGCAATATCTTCCTCCTGTTCAGAAGCAAAAGTCTTCACCGCAAACATATTCGAAAGCACATCCGAAAGATGCGCTGTTAGAGTAGAGTCTTGTGTCGCGCTGTCAGTATCCAATGGAAGCTTCTTCTTGGTCATCCAGAAAGCAGTACTCATATAGATTGGAATCCAAAAAAGAAATATCCACGCAATAATCGGCTGAATCAGAAAAAGAGCAGCTACAATACCCGCAACTTGAATCACAGGCATCCAAACATTGAAAAGAAGAACATCGGCAATTTCTTCAAAGGCCCGTGTGTATCTTCTGGATTGAGCAACCAAACTTCCCGTAAAACGATTGGCAAAAAAAGTATACTTCTGGCGCATAAAAGCTCCGAAAGTACGTCTATTTAGATATTCTATGATCCTACTCTCAGAAAGACTCACCGTGAAATCCCCTATTCGATACAAAATCTGATAGCAAAAAGTAACTCCAATGAGCATCCAGAGACTTTCGGAAAGGACAGGAACGAGAGACATTCGGGAGTCCGTCACTCCCGAAATGCTATCGATGATACGGCGATACACCAATGGCGTCAGGACACCAGAAACAAATCCTGCTAGTCCATACAGAATAAATGAGGCCGCAAACAGCCCTCTTTGCTGACGAACCGCTATCCAGTATGACTGCAATACCCGAATAAATATTGACGAAGACCACATAAACTACTACTAGAAATGAATAAAAAAAATCCTCCCAATATACCAAGGACTCCAAAAAAAGTCACGCCATACCTTCTTTAATTTCGAAAAAAAACCCGTTGTCCAAAAAACGAAAGGAGATAAAACCCCATCGTAACGAGCACGATAGCTCCCCCGCTCGCCAGATTAAACTGGTATGAGAGTAACAGTCCTATCACAACAGAACAGAGCGATACTACTTCAGCAATCACCAGCGTCACAAAAAATCCCTTCCTCAATTCTAGTGCTGCTAAAACCGGGATAACCATAAGGGCACCAATGAGGAGAGCTCCCACAATTTGGAGAGAAGCCGCTACAACACCGGCTGCTAAAGAAGCAAAAGCCGCATTGAGTGCTAAAACTCGAACACCAGAAACTCGTGCCAAGTCTTCATCAAGCGCCGCCAAAAAAAGCTGGTGATAGCGCAATATAATAAATGTCAACACAAGCGCTACAATAACGAAAAGCATCAGAAGGTCAAAATCCGTCACGGTTGAAAGACTTCCGAAAAGATAATTCATAATATTCACATTGAGCCCACGAAGAGAGGAAAGGAGGACGACCGCCAAAGCCAAGCTCCCCGAAAGGAAAAGCGCCACGACTGATTCTCCAAGAATTTTACCACTCGAACGGAGGCGCTCCATACCAAGCGCAGCAGAAACAGATAAGAAAAGTACTCCAAAAAAAATCGGGATTTTCAAAATCAGTGCCAAGGCAACGCCCAAGAAAGACACGTGTGATAATGCATCAGAAAGAAGCGAGTAACGACGAACCACCAAAAAAATCCCCAGAAGCGGTGCTGCTATTCCGATTAATAATCCAGCCTCTAAAGCTCGCCTTAGAAAATCAAATTGCCAAAATGCTGCAATGTCCATAATTTCACAAAAAGTTTAATGCTCGTGCCCATGAAAAAGAACGTGCTTCCCATCACCATACATCGTTTCCAGTGTCTCTGGATGACGAAGTCCTTCTGGAGCTCCAAAATATACTAATGTCTGATTCAAACACATAACTTGCTTCACCTCGCGTCCTATCGCATCTAAATCATGTGAAATAAGAAGAATAGTCATACCATCATCATTGAGTCGTTTGAGTAAAGCGTAGAATTCCTGCTCGGATGTCCGGTCAATACCGGTAGTTGGCTCATCAAGAATCAAAAGCTTCGGTCGAGTAGCCAGTGCGCGTGCAATGAATGTCCTTTGTTGTTCCCCACCAGAAAGCTCACCGATGCGCCGATGACGGACGCGGGTCACTCGTGCTGACTCAAGTGCCTGTTCCATGCAGGAGCGTCTTTCTAAACTCGAAAGACGCCGTTCATCTCGACCAAATCCACTCTCCACAATTTCCTCAACCGTTGCCGGAAAATTCTGATCGTTCTTAAAAACATGCTGTGGTACATATCCGACCTGGTCCCATCCGCGAAATACACGAGGATTGTCACCAAAAAGCTGTATTTCTCCGCTCGTCGGCTCAAGCAAACCAACAATCAACTTGATAAGCGTTGTTTTGCCGCTTCCATTCGCTCCGAGAATGCCCACATAATCTCCAGATAAAATCTGAAATGATATCTCAGACAACACAAGTTCCTCTCCGTGTCGGAAATTCATATTCTGCGCAGCAATAAGTGGTGTATCAGCTAGAGACATTCCAGTGCTATTCGTAAATGAGCAAGATTTTCACGCATGAGGCTAAAATAAGTTTCCGTGTGTCCATCTTCTCGTATCATACCACTTTCAATGGGGTTGAAAACCAGTGTCCCGATTCCCGACTCACGAGCCAGTGTTTCGGAAAGCTTCGGGCTTGAAAGTGTTTCAAAAAAAATATATTTTATATTCTGCTCTCTCACCAATTGAGTTATTTCTATCAAACGCTTTGGCGATGGCTCTGCATTCGGAGAAAGCCCGGCAATTGAAATGACATCTAGTGAGTACCTTTTCGCGAGATAAGTAAAGGCATCGTGAGCCGTAACCACACTGCGTAAATGACAATTCTGCAATCCAGAAGTATACTCTTGATCGAGCAACTGAAGCTCTTGAATAATTGCCATTCCTCGAGACTTATATTGCTCCTGATGTGCCGGATCAATTTCTAAAAATACCTCCATAATTTTCTTCACTTGTATTTCCGCTAAAACTGGATCAAGCCAAAAATGTGGATCAAGCGCTGACTCTTGTGATACCTCGCTACTCCCGTCAGACGGTGCGTCCTGAATAGAAGGAAGGTGGAGATTGTCAGACATACGCAAAACACGAACACCTCGCTTGGTAATCTCCGGGATGAGCTTTTCAGCCCAAGCATCAATGCCAGCTCCATTGATAATCACCACATCGGCCCGATACAGCTTTTCTATATCACGAGGAGTTGGTTCAAAATCATGAGGCTCTACTCCCGAGGGCACCAGAGTAACAATAGAGGCATCTTCCCCTGCCACCCCTCGAGCAAATTCAGCGTATGGAAAAAAAGATGCGACCACACGAAGTGAATTTTTCGGGGCATCTTGCTTCTGAGATTCGTTCGTTACAAAAAAAGAAGTCACAAAAACAAGGCATGTACCGATCACTCCAATACCGACTAAAGCAAATAAAATATTCTTTCGCATATATTTTCCAACAAAACATTATTCATTTATCTTTCTTCTCCCTATACCTTACAAGTACGGCAAAATCCAAAAAACTCCAACGAATGTTCTAATACCTGGAATCCTTCTTGTTCAGAAATAGCACGTTCGATATGAAGAAGATTTTCCCTAAAGATAATGTCGCGTATACTTCCACAACCCAGACAAACTGTGTGATGGTGGTGATCACCAACAAGTTCATAATACCGCTTTTCTCCAGAGACTATTACCTCCTTGACCATGCCATGCCCAACGAGAAATGCTAATTCACGATACAGAGTTGTTTTATTAAACAATGAGCCCATTTCTCGAAGCGCATCCAAAATCTCGGGTATTGACTGCGGAGCATCAACACGAGCGAGAAGAGTTATAACCGCCATACGAGCTCTCGTAAGGCGAAGACCTTTCTCTCTTAGTTGTTCAAAAAAATCCTCATGATTCTTCATATTTTCTTATCTACAATTTCCTTTTGGATATTAACGCAACTTAGTTGCATTTGTCAAATCTGCTATACTACAAAATAGACATTACCATAATACTCTTTTATGATTATCCCTACTCTTAAAAATATTCTTACAGCTGGTAATACCTCATTTTCAAATGAGGACTCAAAACTTATCACGGAAGCATACCTCTTCGCTGAAAAAGCCCACCGAGATCAAAAGCGCCGTTCTGGTGAGCCTTATGTCACACATTGTCTCTCAGTTGGACTCACCCTGCGCGAAATCGGTATGGACGCACGAACCATTGCTGCCGGACTGCTTCATGATGTCCCGGAAGATACCGAGGTAACCCTAACAGAAATAGAAAAAAAATTCGGAAACGAAATCGCCTATCTCGTGGATGGCATCACGAAATTGGGAAAGATTAAGCTCCGCGGTACCAAAGAAGAGCTTTACCTTGAAAATCTCCGAAAAATGTTCCTCGCTATGGCTCGTGACATTCGAGTGGTCATTATCAAATTGGCCGACCGACTCCACAACATGCGCACGCTTGAATACGTCCCGCGAGAAAAGCAAGAACGTATAGCACGAGAAACACTGGAAGTTTACGCCCAAATTGCCAATCGGCTCGGTATCGGTGAGCTGAAAGGCGAACTCGAAGACCTCTGCTTTCGCTATCTCGATTCAGAAAACTACGCCCTCACAAAAAAAATTCAAGAAACATATCTTCGGGAAGGAGACCTCTATATCACCAGGATTGTCTCGCTCTTCAAGGCAGAGCTCGACAAAGAAGGTGTCCGTATTTTGGATATTCACGGACGAACGAAGCACCTCTATCGTCTTTTCCAAAAACTCAAAAAACATGATATGGATATCGCTCGTGTCTATGATTTGGTAGCGATTCGTATCATTGTTCCCGAAATCGCTGACTGCTACGAATCACTCGGCATTGTCCACAAACTCTATCGGCCAATGGTTGGTCGTATCAAAGATTATATTTCTCTTCCGAAACCTAATGGATATCAGTCGCTTCATACGACTATTTTTGGTCCAGAAGGCCGCATTCTCGAAGTACAAATTCGCACTCAAAAAATGCACGATGAATCAGAATATGGTATTGCGGCACACTGGATATACACCGAAAAAGAACGTCGTGGATGGAGAAATATCTTCTTCAAAAATCGAATTACACCTGGTCAAATTCCACCAAAAGAGCTCGCCTGGGTAAATCAACTCAAAGAATGGCAACGAGAAATTGGTCGCAATGATGAAGAATTCATGCAAGGACTCAAAATTGAATTCTTCAAAAATCACATCTTCGCTTTCACACCGAAAGGCGATATTATTGAGCTCCCTGAAGACTCTACCCCTATCGACTTTGCCTACGCTATCCACAGCGAAATTGGCAACCGAGCCGTCGGGGCAAAAATCGATCGCAAAATGGTCCCTCTTGATTCGCGCATCGAAAACGGTCAGGTCGTCGATATTCTTACGGTTAAAGAGAAAAAAAGGCCTTCTCGAGACTGGCTCAATTTTGTCAAAACCTCAAACGCAAAATCACATATTCGCCGCGAATTTCGAAATGAATTTCGAACAAAAGAATAAACGATTCTTTTTTACTTAAAATAAATACCTCTCAATATTTGAGAGGTATTTAAAAACCTACCTGATAAAAAATATTCTCAAAAATCGCTCTGTATCCTCTTATTCTTTGGTCACACGCATAATCTCTTCAAGAGTGGTCACTCCCTGCACTGCTTTCAGAAAACCATCCTCCACCATCGTATACATACCATTTTCTTTACGAGCAGTTGTTTCAATCTCTTCACTTGTGGCGGCGTGCGTTACTAATTTTCTGATATTCGTTTCCATTTCAAGTACTTCATAAATACCCAGTCGACCACGATACCCCTCGCCACCACACTGATCACATCCACCTATTGAATAGAAAGTTGCATCTTTCAGACTTTTTGCCGCCCCAATAATCTTCGCAATCTCTGGATTTTTCTGCATAGTCACAAAAAGTGCGTCTGTATCATAACTCTTAGCGAGTGAAATTAATTGTTTTTCATCAAGTTGATATGATTTTCGGCAATCCATACAAAGCTTCCGGACCAAACGCTGTGCGACAACCACATTAACCGTTGAGGCAATCAAGAACGGCTCTGCACCCATATCCAACATACGAGGCAAAGCAGCTGCAGCAGAATTCGTATGCAACGTAGAAAGAACAAGATGCCCTGTCATAGCGGCATTTAAAGCAATTTCCAACGTCTCCGCATCACGAATCTCACCAACCATAATAATATCTGGGTCTTGACGCAAAAGAGAACGCAATCCTGCTGCAAAAGTCATCCCTACCTTGGGGTTAATTTGGGTCTGATTGACTCGTGGCATTCGATATTCAACCGGATCCTCTACCGTACTAACATTTACCTCCGTTGTATTTAGAATATCCATAATTGTGTACAGCGTTGTTGTCTTTCCAGAACCAGTTGGCCCTGTTACTAATATCATTCCGTTTGGCTTTTTGATTTCTCTGTGCACGCTCTCAAGCGCTTTTCCTGAGAGACCCATTTTTTCAAGCGTCAATCCCTTGGCACCTTCATCCAAAAGACGCATGACCACCTTTTCTCCATCAAAAACTGGAAGTAAACTCACGCGAAAAGAAATCTTGTAATCATCTTTCTCAATCTTAAAACGACCATCTTGCGGAATACGATGTTCATCGAGTTTTAAATTGGAAAGCACTTTAATACGAGCAACAATACCAGCTGCTGTGTCTTTCGGAAGAGTCATGGTTTCATGTAAGACGCCATCAATCCGATATCGGACATGTACCTCTTTGTCATCTGGTTCGATATGAATATCTGAAGCAGACTGAAGAATAGCGTGCTTGAGCAACGTATCAACAATACGGATAATCGGTAGCCCTGCAGCCAACGCCTCAGCATTCTCTTCATCTTGCTCTATGCTTCCTGGCTTTATTTCACCGGTCAAAATATCACCAAACTCAGCCTTCAGACTTTTTTCATACTGATGCAAAGCGGCCTGTATGCTTTCTTGGGTTGCCAAACAGGGAATAATTTTTAATCCTGTTTTCTTTTTAATAAAATCTATTGTTTGAAGATCTTCGGGATTCGACATAGCAACCTTCAAATCATTCCCCTCCCTTTGAAAAGAAACAATGTTTGCTTTCTTTGCAATTGGCTCAGGAATAATCTGAAGTACTTCAAAGGGTATCGTCTCCTTAGAAAGATCCACAAACGGAATCCCAAGAACATACGCATATACCTTCTGCAACTCAGCTGGCTGCAAAAGATTCTGCTCAAGCAAATACTGCCCAAGCTCCTGTTTTTTCTCTCCAGACGCTACGATAGCCTCTTCCACTTTCTCTTTTGAGAGAAGTCCCGAGTCAAGAAGAAAATCTTTCAATTGTTGAATAGCAATATGCATGTATTTTGTTATTTTTCATTTTTTTCACTCGCACATTTATTATAGCATTTTTTTGAATTTTTTTAGTGGTCGGAAGAAAAAAATGCTCCAGATAATACAAGAAGCTACCAAAGAACCAAGAACATCGATACCGACATCAAAAAGGCGGCTCCCTCGACCAAAGACGAATGCCTGATGCAATTCATCGAGTGACCCGTACATGAAAACAAATACCATTGAAATTGCTATAATATTTTTCCATGATTCTCGCGATGAAAACCATACACGAAAAAACCGGAAGGCAAGCACTGTTAAAAGAGCAAACTCAAAAACATGAGCGCCTTTTCGCTCAAGAATATACCAAATAGATGGGTCGTATGGATTCCCTGTGCCCGGGATAGATGAAAAAAGAAAAATAATTTCCATCCAAACGAATAGCACTCCCGCGCGCACAAAAATCACTAATTGTTTTGATTGCTTTCTCATATTGCCGCCTTAGTGCCGAGATTTTTCCCGTAACTCTTTTATAAGTGCTACGAAAGCATAAAAAGGCAGCCAGAGCCACAGTGTTCTCTTGAGAAATTTATCAATATCGGCATTAAGATTCATAATCTTTATATCACTTTCTCAAAGAAATAGCTGTATCGCCTGTAATCTCATAAATCACATCCTTCTTTTCAATTACAATACGCCAATTTTCTTTCTCTGCCTGTTCTTTGAGATTTTGATTTGGATTAAAAGCAATTGGGTATTTCACTAAACGCAAAAAACTACTATCCGACTCAGTATCACCGATCCCATATGAATCATCAAGGGACAGCCCGTGTTCATATACGTATTGTTTCACTACCTCCCCCTTGTTCTTTGAAGGCTCAAACGCAGGAACCCCCGTATAAACATCTTGATCATTGAGCTCATAGATACTCCCAAAAGCAGCATCAAACTTCAGATAGTGAGTATTATACTCTTCAACCACCTCACTGGGTGATCCAGAAACTGCAATAAGATGATACCCTTTATCACGTAAATTTTTAATGAGATTTTCAGCGAAAACATACGTCCGTTTTGCATGGAAAGGAACCACCACTTTACTCGCCCGAAGTACATCGGTTTTTCGACAACCCGCAATGTGTTCAGCATACAAATCCACTATCGCTCGACGATACTGCTCATAGGTACCCTCGTGTTCCACCCAATTTGTATAGATTTCGATAAGTTCACGACGAGCATCAAGCGGAAAAATTTTCATCCACGCAAGCTCGTTGATAAGCTCAAAATGAAGATTTTTCCGAAAAATAGTCCCATCAATATCAAATACAGCCAATTTAAGACCTTTTTCTTGCATACGGTATTCAATATTGAAGTAAGTCACTTCTCACTCGCCCTGTTCTGAATTAAATTTTTTTTGATTCCGCATGCACAACAACCATTTCATTCTTGCATCTATACTTGCGCACCCTTCCTCATAAAATGTCGAATGGTAATTCCACCAAGAGAAAGGAGTGTCACAACAAATATTCCAATAATAATAAATGTATTTACAACTGACTCTTCTTCGGGTATCTGGATCATCTGTTCTTCTGGGATATTTTTTGACGGAGTAGCAGCAACAGTGGTAACTGTAACAGCGTTCGCTGTTTTTATGAATGGAAGTGGATCGCTTTGAAGCACGATATTTCCTTCGTTGTCTGTGGCTGTAACATAAGCCTCATGACCTCCATCCTCAAGGTTACCATCAAACCCGTATGTCCATTCTCCGAAAGCGTCTGTTTCTACAATAGCAATCATTGGTTCGCTATAAAGATACACGGTTACAAATGAATTTGGTGTTGCTCTTCCAGAAAGCTGAAATGTTTGCTTACCGCTTTCATAATTCACTCTCTCAACCTTTTCCACTTGATAATTCGTAGCCCGAACCATTGGTTCGACAGCTGAATCAGAAGGAAAGGCTGGCTGTTTGACCATTGCTAAGGGAGTCTCTTTCGGCGACTGAAACGCTATTCGGTCGACATGAGCATCAATGCCATATTTTAACGGGTTATATCCGCTTTTCACCTCATCTCCATCGGAGAAGCCGTCGCCATCTGTATCACCATTACTCAGACTGGTCCCTCGACGCGCCTCTTCTGCGTCCGATAAGCCATCATTATCTTGATCTCCTATGCCTTTGACAGACCATGCTGGCATAGGCATCGTGAAATCCGATTGCTGAGAAACATCTTCCTTTTTTTGATCTTTCGGTTGAACCCAAGTGCCAGGTGTTCCATTTTTCACCACAACCGATCCGCCCAATGTTGCCAAAACACCCGAAGATCCCAAGGAAACCAGCACGGGAGCTCTCTCTGTGGCACCATTAGCGCTATTTTTTGTGTCTGAACCCGCAAAAAGCATCCCTCCGTCATCAATTCGTATTCCGGTTCCTGGCGTCTCTTTCCCTCCAGACTGACTCGCTCCAGAACCCTGATTAGTCGTTGTTGTTCCGTTGGTAGCAGTATTCCCTACCCCAGAAACACTCGGGGGAAGTCCTCCTCCAGAAGAGACTCCGGGAACTACTCTCTTTACTACAGGAAAAGAAAGGGTTGCTGCCTTACTTCGCTCGGACAAGTTTCCAACTGCGTCTTGTGCGACAATAAAATAGATATACTGTCCTCCAATAGAAACCGTCGCGTCTAAGTACTTCGTTGCTGTTGACTCGGCTAATTTAACACCATTTCGATAGACAAGATACTTCTGTACACCGACAGCATCCCTTGAGGCTCCCCACCAAAGAAGAACGGCATCTTGCCCATCCGCCTGTCCAGCAAGAAGATTTGCAGGAGCAGTTGGCGCAATCTTATCTTCTATTTTTGTACCCTCCTCATGCGAAGAAGGAGTTCCGCCTATCCATGGTACTTGTCCAGGAGAAGGTGTGTTGGTTGTTTTTGTACTATTAGTAGTGCTTCCGGTGTACCCGCCTGCTGGATTATCCGAGGGTACTGCGCCACCACTCTCTGTAGCATACGGATACCGGGACGAATCACTTATTGCTAATAGCATTTTTGAATCCTGGACAGAGGCTCTCACATTTGAAAAAAATGCAAGAGAAAACACAATACTCATTCCAGCTGTAAAACCGAGCATCATTCGAACCTTACTAAGGTTTTTTAGCATATATTTTTTTTACTTTTCTTTATTATATCTCGAAGAGCATAAAGCGCAATACCGCAAGCCACTGAAACATTCAGAGAATTTTTTTTTCCATACATGGGTAACTCTCCAATTACGTCACACTGCTTAAGAATACGACTATCTAATCCTCGTACCTCATTTCCAACAATCAAAACAAATGTTTGCTCTGCTTTTATTTCGTCAAAAGATACTGATTGCTCAGACTGTTCGAGTCCAATAACCAGATAACCCAAAGAACGCAGCTGAGAAATGAGACTTCCAAGAAGAGCGCCCCTCTTCCATGGAATAAAATATTCGGCACCGAGGGCCGCTTTTGCAAGAGATTTTTCTGCTTTTGTAAGATACTTCTGATTCCATTTTGCTGGCGACGGAGTATACCCTGTCAGCCAAATTTCTTGGACTCCAGCACCGTCGGCTGTTCGAAACATGGACCCCACATTAGCCGCACTCCGTATATTATGAATCACGAGTATAGTATTTTTCGTGTCGTTATCGAGCATGTTCATGAAATAATTCTTTCGCTGTTTCCCATACCACTGGATACGCTTTCTTCTCTTTTAGCCAATACCACCATTCTCCCCCCCAAAGATAGATTTCCGGAAATCCTACTTTTTGAGCATAGAGAACATTCTCTCGCAACTTCTGTTCATCCATAGTTCGAAATTGCTCTTCGAGAGAAGCATCAGCTACCCAACCATTCGCCCATGGCTCGGCTTGCAATTCAATAACTGAAAAATTTTCCTGGTCAGTTAAAAAACGAACAAGCCATTCTTTTGCAATAAAAAAACTCGGTCCCAGAGGATAGGTGAAATAGCCATAACCCGGCTTGTGGATATGACGATATAAAGTTGTTCCAAAACGATCTCCTCGATGAGCGGCCTGATACCAAAGCGAAAGTTCTCCACTATCTGTGGTAAGTATTGGTCGTGATGCATCGAGTGATTTTACCAAGGCAATCTCTCGATCAAGCATCTCTCGACGAAATGGTGGACATTTCCCAAAAAATACCAAGAATGGTTCATTTTCAACTTGCCAAACTTTAATAACTTCCGTATCTCGATATCGATGAATAACTTCTCGTAAAAATTGATTCAGTGCGGCTTCGCGTCGATCAGCGTCATCACCAACCCAATTTGGAATATGACATTCCGGCCAGCGAGGCACTCTTTGTCCAACAGAAAGAATCACTTCCCCTCCTCTCAATGCAGTCTCGTTCAGCTGCCAGTCGAGATCAGCAAAATCATATTCTCCTTCTTGTGGCTCAGAAAGATCCCAGTAAACTGGAATTCGTACTTTACGGACACCAATATCATCCAAAAGAGCAAGGTATGTCTCTTTCCAATTTAAACCAAGATCGCTCGCATAGCGTGAGGAAAAAGTAATACCAAGCGCCACGTCCTCACGCGGATGCAGCCCCGGTAAATTAAATAACCCAAAAAGCAATGTCACTAGGAATGCAATCCACCACACTACCCAAAAGACTATTCTCAAAAAATAATATACACCCGCTCGCATAACAATACTCTCTAATAAATCAGAAGCCGCGCTCCACTCATAACAGAAAGCCACATTCCACAAACAATCAGAACGATAGCTACTCCTTTCTGCATCCACTGTACCATACCAAATCGCTCCTCAAAAATATGTGGGTACTGAGTTGATGTTATCCATGCAAGAAAAAGCAAAAAAACAAACTGCACTCCTGAAAATGCCTGAATAAACGTCACTGGTCCAAGATATGTCGCATAATTCATAAGAAAAGCAGCCGTACCTCCACTCACCTTGTTGGCGAGAAACAGCATGCCCGTCTTTGTATTCTTCTTACTTGACACACCGTGACTCTCTAAACCGACAAAAATCTGTTTCCGAAAACGTGGAATCAGAAACAAGCTCATTCCACCTAAAAACATCCCTATTCGTGACCACACGAAACCGCTCTCGAAATTAACATCGTACTGATAATATCCATATTTTAATAACAGAAGCGATATCGCCATGCAAATACCAGCAACCACTGCCAGAGGAGAAATATTCTCTTTCTTTCTTAATGGAAAGTCAATCGTAATAAGTATCCCCCCGCCAACTAAAAGGGAAAACGCCAAAAACTGTACCCAAGTAATAGTCATAATCCGCCCCATATCACCGCCAAAAGGGAAGAAGTAAACAAAAAGGGCAGTCAGAGCCATAATCGTCCCAACCAAAGGCGCTACACGTGAAATTTCACTCTTCTGTACTGCTGCATACAAAGCGAAGAGTCCATATAAAAACAATATTCCTGAGAGAAGAAAGATAAACGTTGGGATATTCCCATACCACTGAAATCCAAATGGTATAAACAGTAAAGCGAACAGACTAAACAGCGAAACAAAAAACGCATACACAGATGGATGGTTGATGCGACCAGAAAGAAGCACTTTATCCAAAAGCGCTGTCACAGCTCCAAAAAAATAAGAGATGATTGCAACGATTATCCAGGTCATACTTCACAGTATACCGTGACCCGATAAAAATGTCTTGTGAGAACTTTCCGAAAAATTCTAGATCGCTTCAAGAATCATCTCTTCATGATACAAGAATCTATTCTGCTAAACAGCTTTTCTAATCTCTATCTAAAGAAATCTCCCTAAAATACTCCCGCAAATTGCTGATAATAAAGATTAACATCGCTAATCCACTTCCGAACACTCTCTGGACTGTGTGTTACACAGCTTGAACCACATTTCCAGATAATCATTCGCTCAGGATCAGTGGTTCCTCGTGCATGAGAAAGTTCAACTAATCGATCACCGATAGCATTCACAGCGTCTGCTGGTTTTTCAAAACAACCATATCCATCTTCTGTTATTCCGCGATTCCCATATCCTCGATACCCCCAATAATTGAAGCATTCTTCACCACGAAGTTTTGGGGTACGCTTCCCCCAATTACTCTCTTTCTTTGCAATGCCCACAATAAGTCCGGCGATATGCGAATCATATGTGGCAATACTTTCCGCCATAGCTGAAAGGGGATATTCGTCCAAAGTAAGAGATCTCACTTTCTCGCGTATTTCCCGACTCCCCCCATGAACGTCAGCATCCGTATCCTTTTTTTCGGTACATCCAAGCGTTGACGCTTGCTGTTCTCCCTGCTGCCCAAGTGAAGATAAAAATACTCGATCTGCTTGCCAGCGACACCGAATAAATTCTGCATCATGTTCTGAACCAATAGACATGGATACGGAAAGACGATCATCGTGAAAACTCTCCGCACTCTGAGTTGTTGTCACTGTCGGAAAATCAACCAATCCTGAGAAAACATCTCTACTATCAACTGGGTAAAAACCACCGCTCACTACAAAAAAAATCGGGGTAAAAGTGCGCATACCCCAAGAAAAAACATCTTTTCTTCTTCTCAATTGTTTCGTTAATTTTTCCTGAAAACCGAAATTCAAACTCATAAACAATATTGCGCCCCCTTATCCAAACCCTCCGAAAACGCAAAGAAAAGCATACCATACTTTTCTTTTCTCGTAAAGCAATACCGGGGAAAAACTCTCCTTTCAGCACTCAAAGAAAAGTTGTTCGAAAGGAAGCTTTCGCTCTCCTTCTTTCGTTCTTGAAGTTCTTGACTAAAGTGCCCTCAATAGAAATATTACAACCCAAGAGATGCTTTATAATCACGCAAGGACACTGTCGACTGGAGCAAAATTGGAGTAACGACCGATCCAGCACCACCACCAACAGAAAAGGACATCGTTACTTTTCCTATACGAGTACTCAGTACCGAATCCTGAATAATAAGATTCATCGTCACCTCACCAGTAGTGACACGGGTCCAACTACCAAAACCAGGTGCCGTATTGCAAAGCGCTGCTGTTCCGGCAGTCCCGATTGCCTTCTCAATATAATTAGGTGCTAAGTGCTGTCGATACATGAAACATTTCGACTGAGAATGATCAAAGAATGTAATACTCACTGGGGATGTATTGAAGGCCGGATTTCCCGTTGGGCTCACCACGGAGCTCGTCCGAAGTTGCTTCACTATGTCATTCATGAGATATTGAGCATTCTCAAGATATTTTTGAGAGTTTGAAGTATTCCTATATGTTGAAAATCCTCCGCTAAAAACCAAAACGACAACGGCCATAAGAAGGGCAAAAACTCCCATTGCAACAACAACCTCAATCAAAGAGAATCCTTGAGGAGATTTTTTTTTGAGCAAGAGGAGATGTCTTTTGTTTTGACACATACAATATTCTTTTATGGTTTCCAATCAGCCAAAACAGCTCTCACATATACACACTGATTCGCACGAGTACACCGAGAAACATCGATGCTATCGGCCGATGGTCCAGGAAAAACACCCGCTGGTCGAACATTACTCTGTCCCCACCACACAATACTGGTTATTTCGGCATTCCCCGGATTCGTAACATTATCAAGATTAATAGAAACGACACGCGCAAAATGAGTAATCGCATTTTCAAAACCATAAAAAGTCCCCATGAATAAATTGAGCGAATATCGGTGCTCTGAATTAGTGGCATTTGCAAAGCAATTTCTACTAGCCCCAGAAAGCACAAATCCTGGATTTGTAAAACTCGGTCCACAAAAATCTCTCCCCGTTGTTCCTGGAAATTTGAACGCGCCTGATGTTGGAAAAGAAGGCCTTCCATTAACGATGTTATTGTCACGAACATTATACGCGTATTCCAAGCCTTCTTGAGCAAGCCCTATTGCCACGATAGCATCTGTTTCACGAAAAGAGCTAGCCAACGATGAAGCCAAAAGCTGTAAAATGGCAGTAAGACCAACAGCAATAACCGCAGAAGAAATCATCACTTCCACTATAGAAAAAGCACGCATTCGAAAGCATCGTCGATGCTTCTTTTCTTTTTTTAAAAATAGCCAGAAGGATCGCTCTTGTTTCTCCTC
The DNA here is from genome assembly GCA_018062205.1 of Candidatus Moraniibacteriota bacterium. Lineage (GTDB taxonomy): Bacteria > Patescibacteriota > Minisyncoccia > Moranbacterales > UBA1568 > JAGOSP01. The sequence continues at coordinate 85,950 of JAGOSP010000002.1, forward strand.
TGGATTTAATAACTTCAATGTAAACATACAAAAAAATATTATGCCGGACAACCCGTCCCTAATTTCTCCTCAATACGCCCCTCTGGATACACACAAACTGTCCACGTCACTCCAGACTTTACAAGCCTATACTGAACAGCAGAGGCTAAAGCAATCGTTCCTGCTCCATTCCGTACTTTCCCCCAAGGAACAACAAAACGCACGCCTATATTGGCGACTGAAATAGTCACCCCAGGAGTAAGATTAAACACGGGCAATGCATCATCTAAAGTAGTCGCACAACTTGCACCATTCCGATAAGCATACACTGGTGCGATAGCCGTTGCCCCTGCCGAAGATGCAGGAAAAGAGAACGAACACGAAACGCGTCCCAAAACAATCTGTCTCCCCGAAAGAGCATCATTTTGTACGCTACGTAAGGTAGCCGCTAAACGACGAGCGTCCCCCTCCACTTCTTTTCTTACTCGTCCGCCACTGATAGCAGACAGTGTTATCGCCGAAGCAATTCCAATAATCGCCATAGTTACCACAACCTCAACAAGAGTGAACCCTTTATTTTTGATCATATTTGACTTTTTCGTACTCGAAAATTGTCTCTGTATAAAGTATACGATATATTGACGCATTCAACAAAATATTATTCTTAAAATTACAAGCGGTTCTACGAAAAAAGATTGGATAGCCATATATTTCCTCCATATTGAATGATATCAAGTTGGGAGAGAAAAAAATAGAACGCAAGTCCAATAACTAAGAATGGTCCAAAAGGAACCTGCGTAGTCATACCTGCCTTTTTCCGCAATAAAAGAATGCACGAAAAAATAGCCCCAATTCCAAAGGCGAGAGTTAAAGCAAAAAATACCGACTGAATACCCACCGCCAATCCGATAATCGCCGCCAACCATGAGTCTCCCCAACCCATCCATGTTTCTTTTGAAAAAAAGGAGAGGGCTGCAAAAAAAACCCATGCAGCGACAGCACCGAATAAACCAGAAACCATATGCCCATCCAAAGACCAGAGCATATTTACCGAAAAACTCCAGTCAAGTAAAAAGAGGGCTCCGATAGTCCAGAGCGCACTCGCCTGAAGGAGCATAACTGGTATCTCCATTGTTTTTGCATCATACAGAGCAACCACAATAAGAAAAGAGAATAATCCGATCAGCCAAACTGTTTCAATCCAGGCACTTGTTTCTACCGGATTGAAGAAAAACCAAAATATACCAGCATAAATAAGCCCCGTTCCTAACTCAACGAGTGGGTAGCGCCACGAAATAAGATTCTTACAGGATCGACACTTCCCCCGAAGGAACAAGAAAGAAAAAAGCGGAAGATTGTCATACCAAGCAATAAGCGCGTGACATTTGGGACAAGCCGAGCGTCCACGTACAAAATCTGTCCCCGCCTCAAGTCGAAGTGCGACAACGTTCAGAAAGCTCCCCACGATCAAACCCAAACAAAAAAGAAAAAAAATGCTCATACAATATGTGATGATTCAATAACAACATTCTTCTTTTTTAAGATACCATGTCCAGACCGCCTTCCCAAATAATTTTCTTTTCCCTATCTGGTAAAATAAAAACATGCGTTCTTATTTTCATGAATATTTAGATTTCTTTCAATCCAAGTTTTTTGATTCGTGAACGCACACCACCGATCTGACGACCTAAAACAATTGCGATTTCTTTTACTAGCTTTCCTCGATTAAAGAGTTTCTTAAGTTCTTCTTCCTCTTCGTTTGTCCAGGGACGATACGCCCGAGCATGTGCCCTCCTCACCTTCTCAAGTAAGGTTTCTGACACCAATGCTCCTTTCTGCTTTTTATTTTCCTCACGTCGCTTACCGCCAGCAATAAGAATAAAATTCCGTTCAAGATTTTCCTGTTCTTCTTGCGAAAAATCAGAAAATTTTGCCAGTGTTTTTTGTGAAACCTTACGAAAAACCTGATCTTCTTGAAAAACTCTCGGATGCACTTCAAGAGCTCGCTCGTTAATTCCAATAAGATATACCCCCGAAAGTCGTTTCACTCGCGAGAGAGCTACATATCCTTGACCAAATTCAAAAGCTTGTGAAAGGTCCATCACTGCTGCATCAAGACTCACCCCCTGACTCTTGTGTATAGTCATTGCCCAGGCAAGCCGAAGTGGAAGCTGCGTGATTTTTGCCAATGTCGTATCACTTTCCATCATCATCCACTCCGTGGGCTCAACAACAATACGATTTCCTGAATGCGTTCTTACTATTGGCCAATGCATCCCTCCTTCAAAGCCAATCACCACCCCAAGCGTCCCATTCACAAATCCTTCCCCTTGATTATTCTTCGTAAACATCACCGAAGCTCCTTCCTTTAGCTCCAGTTGCTCAGGTGAAAGACAGCCTCGCTTAAGAGAGTCTACCAACTTCTCAGGACCACGTTCTGCCATAACAAAACGATAGGTCTTCGCACGCAACTTACTCAGCTCTCCCTGATTAATACGATCTACATCTGCATTATGTGAAAAAAGTCGAGTCATTTTTTCATCCGGAAGCTCATCTTCACTATCCATCAGTCGCGTTTCCAATCGTCGCTGATGTAAATCCCCCCAGGTCCGAGAGCGTACAGCTGATAGTAATTCCAAAAACATGTCATCCTCCTGTCGATGTTGTTCCGTTAAATAGCAGACTTTAAAGTCAAGCCATTGCCAGGTATCTGATTCAAAGGCAAAACGAGAAAACTCTCCCTCCTTCGCTATCGGTGGTAATTGAAAGAAATCTCCCACTACGACGACTTGCATTCCGCCAAATGGTAATTGTCCTTTTTTTACCGCGCGACAAATTCGCTCAACCATATCAAATACTGATGCATCCAGCATGGAAATCTCATCGATAATAAGCACTCGTGCCTTTTTAATACGCTGCGAGATATAGCGATGTGTGACAAGTGCTTGAAGATCATCTTCGCTCAAAGAACGAGCAATCCCGATACCACTCCAGGCATGAAGAGTCATTCCGTGAATATGCGTTGCTGCAATACCTGTCGAAGCCGTCACAGCAAAATCAATCCCTTGTTCACGGAGATAATCAGTATAGGCATTAATAGTATGTGTTTTACCCGATCCTGCTTCACCCGTCAGAAAGGCATGGGCACCAGAACGAAGAATCGCCAATGCTTCGGCTTGAGTCATATGTACTCCTTTAAATTGCTCCCCCTAGTATACACGTTTTTCCTAATGCATGTTTTCTATGTCAAAACACAAATTCCCGTAAAAAAGAGGGACCTGAAACAGAAATCGTGCATCATTATGCCTCACGAATCTCAACCCGACTTGCCGCCTCAGCAAAATATTCCGCCAATGACTCCATCTCTGCTTCTGAAAATGCGCTCATTGTTTCAAATTTTGGATCAAGCACAATTTCATTCCGAAAAGGCTGCAGAAAATATTGGCTGGCTCCCTGTAGCGATCGTCTCATTTCCTCGATAACTTCTTTCGTATGTATTTCACGCACGAATGTCGTACGGAATTCAGAGGGGATTCTCCCTTCCTTCAAAAAATTAAAACTTTCTTCAACTGCTGCAGCATCAGATCCCAATCCTGCGAGTGAAGGATAATGAGCAAAACTCGTCTTAAAGTCCATGGCCACATATTCTATCAGTCCACCCTCAACAAGGCGGCGCAGCACTTCTGGCCGATTCCCGTTTGTATCCAGTTTTACCGCATACCCAAATGTCCGAATCTTTCTCACAAAATCTTCCAAATCAGGGTGTATCGTCGGCTCACCGCCAGTAATCACTACTCCCTGAAGCAAACTTTTTCGGCGTTCAAGAAAACGAAAAAAAACATCTTCGGGAATAAATCCCTTCTCAATTTCCTTCAACCGCTCAGGCAAAACAAATTCAGGATTATGACAATACCCACAACGAAAATTACACCCGGCAGTAAAAACGATACAGGCTGTTTTTTCGGGGAAATCAAGCAGCGTCAATTTGGTAATCCCACTCAAGAGCATACGCGACTAGCATGATGACTCTGCATACTGCTGACAGAAAGCGTGGTTGGCGGCCACTGTTTCCGTAAAATGCTTACGTGAATAGTGTTCAGATTTTTTCCCAATATTGAAATGGGATACGGGACGATGATATCCCATCACGCGCGTCCAGACCTCACAACGAGTTCGTTCTACCAAATGTGTTTCTTCGGTCATACTCTTTATTTTTTAACGATTAGTACGATATACCATGTATTATACTCCTTTTTTCTTTCGGTTCTTCTTTTGCACCGTTGCTTCTTTCTGGCTCTCATATTTCTGCCTTGTTTTCGCATCAAAGCGCTCCCCGCTTTCAACACCCAATTCGCGATCACACTTCGGACAATAGTCCCATTCTCCTTCGAGGTACCCATGTTTTGGACAAATAGAGAAAGTTGGAGTAATGGTGATATACGGAAGCCGATAATTGGAAAGTATTGAACGAACCAGACTCCGACAAGCTTCTCCCGAGCTCACCTTCTCATGCATATAACAATGAAGTACCGTTCCACCAGTGTACTTGCGCTGGAGCTCATCTTGCAATTCAAGCACTTCAAAAATATCATCGCTATACTCCACTGGCACTTGAGAGGAGTTCGTATAATACGGAGCATCTGCTGTTCCTGCCTGAATGATGTCAGGGAAACGCTTCTTATCTTCTTTGGCAAAACGATACGTGGTCCCCTCAGCCGGAGTGGCTTCCAAATTATAATAATTATTCGTCTCTTCCTGATAGTCCTTAATACGCTCTCGCATGAAATCAAGTATTTCTTTCGCAAGTAACTGTCCTTCCGGCGTCGCGATATTCTCAGTGTCCATGGTAAAGTTCCGTATCGCTTCATTCACACCATTCACTCCAATGGTCGAGAAGTGATTCCGAAGATACCCAAGATAACGCTTCGTATAAGGAAAAAGTCCTCGATCAATCCACTTTTGAATTTCTTCCCGTTTAATCTCAAGCGATGTCTTCGCGAGATCCATCAGATACCCTAATCGATCATAAAATTTTTCACGGTCACCCCGGTACAAGTAGCCGAGCCGAGCTGCATTAATAGTCACGACGCCAATTGATCCAGTCATCTCAGCCGAGCCAAAAAGTCCCCCTCCACGTTTGCGTAATTCACGGAGATCAAGCTGTAATCGGCAGCACATCGAGCGTACATCGCTTGGATTGAGTTCTGAATTTACAAAATTTTGAAAATACGGCGTGCCATATTTAGCCGTCATCTCAAACAAAGGAAGATTTTTCGGGCTCTCCCAATCAAAACCCTTCGTGATATTGTATGTCGGAATAGGAAAAGTAAAAGTGCGACCCTTCGCATCCCCCCGAGACATCACTTCGATAAAGGCTCGATTGATAATATCCATTTCTGGCTGCAATTCCCCAAAAGTAAAAGTAAAAGGCTCTCCCCCAAGAAGCAGTCGCTTCTCGCACATATCTTCTGGTACATCCCAGTCAAGTGTGATATTCGTAAACGGAGTTTGTGTTCCCCACCGTGAAGGAATATTCAAATTAAAGACAAAAGACTGGATATTCTGATGCACATATTCATACACTTTGTCAGCCACATACTCTTCTTGTTTCGCTTGGCTAGCAAAAATCATTTGGTACTGCTTGATATCCTCCCGCAATTCAAGCTCATATTTCTTCACGAATGGTGCGAGATAGGTGTCAAAACTTGAAAATGCCTGGGCGCCAGCCCACTCGTTCTGGAGTGTTCCAAGAAAATTCACCATCTGTGACACCGCCGAAGAAAGATGTTTTGGCGCAGCAGATTCAACCTTATTCGGTACCCCGTTAAATCCCTCTTCCAAAAGAACTCGCAGGCTCCACCCAGCACAATACCCTGAAAACATATCCAAATCATGAATATGATAGTCTCCATTCCGATGTGCATCTCCCACTGCTTTCGGATAAATATGTGAAAGCCAATAATTCGCAATCACACTCCCCGCTGTATTCAGAATCATGCCACCAAGGGAATACCCCTGATTCGAGTTTGCGTTCACTCGCCAATCAAGCTTTTCAAGATACTCCCGAATAGCCCTCTCCACCTCAACTACAACATTTTTTTCTTCCCGAACTTCTCGTCTCTTCTCGCGATAGAGGATATAGGCCTTTGCAGTTTCAGCGTAGCCATACTGAATCAACATATCTTCAACAATATCCTGTACCTCTTCAACCGTCGGAATTTTATCAATAAATTCCTCTTCCAATCGGGAATAGACATCTTCCGCTAATACCTGCACGATAATTTCATCGTATTTTCCGGTTGCCTTGTTTGCCTGATTGAGAGCATCCTCAATTTTTTCCAATTTAAAATCAACAATCGATCCATTACGCTTCTGTATCTTGTACACTGGCATACTTGTATTTTTAGAGCCATTTACCGCACAAACTAGTCCTGAGGTGCTTTATCTTGCACCCAGTTTTTTTCCTCTTCCCTCCTGCCTGTTGTATCACAATAAACCAAGAGTCTTCCTCCAGACTATACATATTCTATAAACACTCAAACGGGAGAAAGGTGTCATCTCTTTTCTTGACCGCATTCTAGAGCAACTCCTTCAAGTGTTTACGGGCACGAGAAAGCCGTAATTTAACCGCATTATCTGATATACCAAGCAGTACCGCAATTTCGTGTACCGAAAAACCCTCCCGATACTTCATAGAAAGCATCTCTCGTTCTGAGGCGCGCAAAACAGGCGAATCAAAAACTCGTTCAGCCAAGAGATGTGTCGGGATACTACAACTCGCCGCATCCTCACTCGCTTTATCATCGAAAAGTGCTACCGTTTGTTTTTTCCGATAATGATTCACGAGCAGATTATGCGCTACTCGTAACAGATAAGTCCCGTATGAAGCGTTCGTTACCGTGAAACGTGGCAAATACACCAATGCCCGATAAAAGGTGTCCTGGGTGAGATCGTCTGACATATCTTGATCATAGCTCAAGTGTCGTAAAAAATACCGTTTGACAAGGGACTCATATTTCATATACAGACGACGAAATTCCCGCGCATCAGCCTGAGCCGCTTCAATTAATATTCGGTCTTCTTCGCGAGTAGCGAAACGTTCCTGCATCGGGTGTATCAATTCGCTCTCAATAAAACTCACAAGGGATTTATCCTGTGCTGAAGAATCAAAAGTCACCCTCGTTTCAGTGGCAAACCAACGATTTACCCATGCCGCAAAATGAGTCTCCGAAATCTTTTTTCCTGTTCCAAAAAGCTGCTTGAAGTCTAATCCAAAGCGTTCCATAGCACCGTCGCTCTCGATGTGAAAAGGTTGTGCAGCGATGAAGAAAGGCACATCCTGCGAATCACCCAAAAGAGGAGCAATGTGCACCCTCTCTCGATAGGATTGCCCGTTCTTCCGTTGATTGTCTATATCCGCTACCACCGGACGAACATGTTTGATTTCTTCCCATAAAAAATCATAAAAGGCGCGTGGCATATGTCCGCCCCAAAGACGACCTGGTTTTTTCCCGATAGTTTCAGCGATTGCATACCCCGTTCGTCGCTCTGACCCCTCATTCGCATACATCGCGATACCCGCCCTATCAGTAATCACCAACATCCCCAGTGAGTGTTCGATGGCCTGAGCTATTGGATTTTTCGTCAATATTGTTTGCATTGAGATAAAAAAGTTCTTATTCCTCTCTCATCATAGCGCAGAATCCCCAAGCCAACACGATTGACAAACTCCAAAAAAGAAGACCTTTCCTAAAAAAGAAAGCGGCTGTCAGGAAAACATTCCCGACAGCCTTTACCAAATTTTCCCCCCCCCCTAGTGAATTGTTCGTAAAACAATGCCAGTGAGCCCGCTGATGCACACGAGGCAAGCCGTAGCGGCCACAATGATACTCCGCCGATGAAATCGCCTCACCCGCCTCCCCGACCCAGACAATCGCCGCGCCCGCCAACACCAGATGGCAACCAACACGACCATCAAGGCAAGCAACCAAAGAAAACTAATTCCCCACACTGTATTATTCATCCCTTCTCTCCTCTATACAAAGATTGCTGCTAACAAGCAAGCGAGTGCAAAAACAATCAAGCCAATAAAGGCAAGACAGCCGATCCCCAACACTGTTCGATCCATCCTTTTCCTCTTTGCCAAAAAACTAAAACTCATCAATAAACGTTAGCGCGTTGCCTGCCTTTCCCGCCCGTCCCGTACGACCAATACGATGAATATAATCCTCATAGGTTTCCGGTACGTCGTAATTAATGACATGCGTAATGTCATTAATATCGAGTCCTCGGGCGGCAACATCGGTTGCAACCAGAACCTTGAGTTCATCCTTTTCAAATTGACGCAGGGCTCGTTCACGCTGACTCTGTGATTTATCGCCATGCAAGGCATCTGATTTAAAACCGCGTTCACGCAGTGTTTTCGAAAGACGCTCTGCTCCATGCTTGGTGCGACAGAAGACGAGGATTTTTTCAAAACCTTCCTTGAGAAACAACTCGTGAAGTATTTCGAGTTTCTGCTCACGCTTCTTTACGACGATAATATCTTGTTCGACGTTCTCAGATGTCGCCCGTGATTCAATACGGATAGTGATTGGATCTTTCAAAAATTTCTTTGCCAACTCAGCAATTTCACGAGGAAGTGTCGCTGAGAAAAAAAGCGTCTGACGAGGCTCCTTCAAAAGCGAAAGCAAATACTTCATATCATGGATAAATCCCATATCAAGCATTCGATCAACTTCGTCCAGTACCACGGTATCAAACGGCGAAAGATCCAGATTTTTTCGTTCAACCAAGTCTTTCAAACGGCCTGGCGTTCCAATAACGAAATTTGGATTTTGCTGCAAACGTTTAATCTGAGGATAAATATGTGATCCACCAATACAAACAGCCGATTGGACACCAAGTCCTCGAGAAAAATCTCGGAACTCTGCATCAATCTGATTCGCTAATTCCCGAGTGGGAACAATAATCAAGGCCTTTGCAGTTCTTTTGTGAAGCACTTTATGCAGAAGCGGGATAAGAAAAGCAGCGGTTTTTCCGGTACCAGTACTCGCCATGCCAATAACATCACGATTTTCCAATACCACCGGAATAGCCCCGTCTTGAATAGGTGTTGGGTGAGTATACCCACGGCGTTCAATGTTGGTTTTCAGCTTTGGATCAATATGAAAATCCACAAAGCGATGCTTTGGATCAAATGATTCTGCCTTAGTGGTCACGATTGCCTTGCGGACAAACAGTTCAGGGTCAATCCGTGCGGTTTTCTTGCGATTACTTCCCGCGCGAACACCACTCTGATTCCTCCGGCCAACATAATTTCTTCCTGATATCTGGCGCAATTCACTTGAATGACGCTTCTCAAAGGTCTTTCGAAACATATACTTCTTCTTTAGTGCTTGGGTAAAATCCCTTGGTTATGGGAAAATACCAGAAATTACTCCTACCCAAGCCCTTTTCGCATCCCTACACCAAACAGGAAAGAAATCAGATAAGATAGCCATTATATCAGAAAATAAAAAACAAGTCAACCGGCGTGTCCTCCATGAGCAACAAGCATATCTCTATCTTAGTTCCCGTCTTCTAATCAATAGCTTGGAAACGTTTTAGCTTAAAAGAGCCATCGGAAATTGAAATCCAATACCCATATGGAGTCTCTCGGTATTGTAGTACTCGAGATAGGGAGTGAGGGTTCGATTGAAGA